>NZ_CP015750.1:3782421-4097622 GCF_001742185.1 Pectobacterium wasabiae CFBP 3304 | reverse complement strand
GCAGCCAGATAGCGACAAAACGCTCATCGGCTGGCGTCACGATATGAGCTTTAACTTCAAAGTAATCTTTGGAAACGAAGTTTTCTATCTCTTCATCTCGCCGCACCACCAGCCCCAGCACCGGCGTTTGCACGCGGCCAACTGACAGCACGCCATCATAGCCAGCATTGCGCCCTAATATCGTATAGGCACGGGTCATGTTTATGCCGTAGAGCCAATCTGCACGAGAGCGCGCCAATGCAGAGACACACAAGGGAATGAATTCCCGGTTCTCGCGCAGACGAGAAACCGCGCGCTCTACCGCCTGTGGGTTGAGATCGTTGATCAGACAGCGACGAACCTGCTGGCGCTTCTCATCCGATAGAGAAAGGTACTCCAGTACTTCATCGACCAGCAGTTGTCCTTCACGATCGGGGTCTCCCGCATGAATCACTTCGCTGGCATCATTCAGGAGTTTTTTTATGGCGTTCAACTGCTTGCTGACCGAAGGTCGCGGTTGTAACAGCCATTTTTGGGGAATGATAGGCAAGTCGGCGAGAGACCAACGCGCATAGCGCGCATCATAAACATCCGGCTGCGCCTGCTCCAGCAGGTGCCCTACACACCACGTGACGACATCATTTTGGCCACAGGCAATAAAACCATCGCCGCGCCGATGCGGTTTGGGTAACACGTCTGCAATCGCCCGCGCAAGGCTGGGCTTTTCGGCAATAAAAAGTCGCATTATTCACCATCAAGCCGACTGGGCATTTCCCGCATAACTTGCGGGAAAGCACGCTGTAAAACGGGTAGAAAATCGATGTTATTCAAAAGATGACAATCAGAAGTAGTGAACAAACGCGTCAGTATCAAGCGGCGTGACCGTAGTAGAGGCTTTGAGTTGTGGTGTACCCAGATAAAGGAAACCCACAATTTCATCCTGTTCGCGACAATGGAATGTTTCGCGTACCAGCGTATTATGCGTCCAGGCACCGCTGCGCCAAATGCCATTAAAGCCCTGCGCCAATGCTGCCATCTGCATCGCCTGAACCGCACAGCCTGCGGAAACAATTTGCTCCCAGAGAGGCACTTTCGGGTTCTCTTCACAATGTGCGACAACGGTGATAATCAGTGGCGCGCGATAAGGCGCCTGACGTGCTTTATCAATACCCGCTTCATCCAGACCTTCTTGCTGCGCCGCACGGGTCAGAACCGTACTAAAACGATCCAAACCGTCATTTTCGATCATGAAAAAGCGCCATGGTTGCATCGCACCATGATCCGGCGCACGCATACCTGCGTGGATAATGTTATTCAATGCGTCACCTGTCGGTGCTGGCGCGGTCAGGCGCGAGGCCGAACGACGATTCAATAGCAACTCAAGAGCATCCATCGCACATCTCCTGTCTGGCAATATAATTTCTGCGATATAACCGATTTCTCTGCAAGAAACGGTTGTAGGGCAACGTTGCGCGTCACGTTAGCACAAGTAGAAGTTTTGTTACAAGATAGCCCCAACAGGGCGCGCTTCTATGGTGATTTAATGCTGACTTTTTACTGTCCGCTCATTAGGATACTATCACTCCTTGTGCTTCACCACTTGCCAGAAGGCGAGTTGAAGGACGTAGGGCACACGCTGTTTACCCGTTCATGGAGATATCATGCGCACATTGTGGCGAATTTTTAGCGGATTTTTTAAGTGGACATGGCGTCTGCTTAATTTTATCAGAGAATTTATTCTCAATATTTTCCTTATCGCACTGATTTTAGTTGGCGTTGGGATCTACTCACAGGTAAAAACGACGCCAGAAGAGGCCACGAAAGGGGCACTGCTGGTCGATCTAACGGGCGTGGTGGTTGATCAACCTTCCGTTAATAACAAACTGCGTCAATTAGGGCGCGAGTTCTTCGGCGCATCGAATAATCGTCGTCAGGAAAACTCACTGTTTGATATCGTCGACAGCATTCGTCAGGCAAAAAGTGACGACAACATCACGGGGATCGTGCTGGATCTCAGCGATTTTACCGGTGCCGATCAACCTTCTATGCAGTATATCGGTAAGGCGCTGCGCGAGTTTCGCGATAGCGGTAAACCTATTTATGCCGTCGGTGATAGCTACAACCAGTCCCAATATTATTTGGCCAGTTTTGCCAATACGGTGTCATTGACGCCACAAGGCAGTGTGGATCTGCACGGTTTCGCGACCAACAACCTCTACTTCAAATCCATGCTCGACAAGCTGAAAGTGACCACCAATATCTTCCGCGTGGGAACCTATAAATCAGCCGTTGAGCCTTATCTGCGTGATGATATGTCCCCTGCTGCGCGCGATGCCGATGGCCGCTGGATTAACGCTCTGTGGCAGCAGTATTTAAATACCGTTTCCGCTAACCGCCAGATTACGCCTCAGCAACTTTTCCCTGGTGCAACCAACATACTGGCGGGTTTGCAGGCCGTCCAGGGCGATACTGCACGCTATGCACTGGATAACAAACTGGTTGATGAAGTCGCTTCACGTTCTGTGACCGAGCAATCGCTGGTTAAAACGTTCGGTTGGAATAACCAGAAGAACCACTTTAACTTCATCAGTATCTACGATTATGTCGTCAAACCGCCGGTGCAAAATAACAACCAGATCGCGGTTGTCTTTGCCAATGGCGCCATCATTGATGGACCGGAAACGCCGGGGATGGTCGGTGGTGATACCACAGCAGCACAAATTCGTGCCGCGCGCCTCGACCCTAAAGTTAAAGCGCTGGTGCTGCGCGTCAATAGCCCCGGCGGTAGCGTCACTGCGTCAGAGCTGATTCGATCAGAATTGATGGCGCTCCGCCTGGCAGGTAAACCGATCGTGGTATCTATGGGCGGGATGGCGGCATCCGGCGGTTATTGGATTTCAACGCCCGCGAACGCGATCATCTCCGGCGCCAGTACACTGACCGGTTCTATCGGTATTTTTGGCGTGATTACCACGTTCGAAGATTCGTTGGAAAGCCTTGGCGTCCATACGGACGGCGTTGCCACCTCTCCACTGGCCGATCTGTCGATCACAAAATCATTGCCGCCTGAGTTCTCACAGATGATGCAGTTGAGTATCGAACGCGGTTATAAGAATTTCATCGATATCGTCGCACAGGCACGCAAGAAAACGCCGGAGCAAATCGATCAGATCGCGCAGGGTCACGTCTGGGTCGGTAGCGACGCGAAAGAGAATGGTCTGGTCGATCAAATCGGCGATTTTGATGATGCCGTGAAGAAAGCCGCTGAGTTGGCTAAACTGGGACAATATCAATTGAGCTGGTATGCCGAACAGCCGGGTCTGCTTGATACCATGCTGAATCAGGTGAACGCATCGGTCTACGCTCTGCTGCCTGTTGCTGTTCAGTCCATGTTGCCAGCACCGGTCGCGCAGTTGGCGGAAGCCATGCGTTCACAACCGTCCATCATGAATAACCTGAACGATCCGCAGAACCGGTACGCATTTTGCCTTACCTGCGGAGAAGTCCGGTAGCGTTTACAGTAGCCGCCAATATGTACCCTAAATAATTCGAGTTGCGTGAAGGCGGCAAGGGAAGGCATCCCGATGAGCTTACTCAGGTAAGTGATTCGGGTGACTGAACGCTGCCAACGCACAAGCAGCTTGAAGTATGACGGGTATAGCCCGGTAATAGTCATTGCTTATGATAGTATTACCGGGCTCCTTTTCCCTCTATACTCTTGTTTTGATCCTGACTCACACCACCATGCGAAAGAAATCCATTTATGTCGCTTATACGGGCGGCACCATCGGCATGCAGCGTTCCGCCAATGGCTATGTCCCAGTATCGGGTCATTTACAGCAGCAACTGGCAAAAATGCCTGAATTCCACCGCGAAGAAATGCCGTCGTTTACGATTCATGAATATGACCCGCTGATCGATTCGTCTGACATGACACCAGCAGATTGGCAATCCATCGCGGACGATATTCAAGCCCACTATGATGATTACGACGGTTTCGTGATCCTACATGGTACAGACACCATGGCGTTCACTGCTTCTGCACTCTCGTTTATGCTGGAAAATCTGGCCAAGCCGGTTATTGTGACAGGGTCACAAATACCGCTCGCGGAATTGCGCTCGGACGGCCAGACAAACCTATTGAACGCGCTATACGTGGCAGCTAACCATCCGATTAATGAAGTCGCCCTTTTCTTCAATAACAAACTATTGCGCGGCAATCGCACCACCAAAGCCCATGCCGACGGTTTTGATGCCTTTGCATCCCCTAATTATCCACCGCTGCTGGAAGCCGGTATCCATATTCGTCGGCTGGCTCCCACCGTGGAATGTAGCGACTGTCCACCGCTGAAAGTGCATCACATCACACCGCAACCTATCGGGGTGATTACGATTTATCCCGGCATTTCTGCCGATGTCATCAGCAATTTTCTCCGTCAGCCGGTGAAGGCGCTTATTTTGCGCTCGTACGGCGTTGGCAACGCGCCGCAAAGCCCTGGGCTGCTGCACGAATTACGTGAAGCTTCAGCCCGCGGCATTGTGGTTGTTAACCTGACTCAGTGTATTTCCGGGCGTGTGAATATGGGCGGCTATGCAACAGGCAACGCGCTGGCGCATGCGGGGGTGATTAGTGGCTTTGACATGACCGTTGAAGCGGCATTGACCAAACTGCATTACTTACTGAGCCAGCAAGATTTAAGCGCCGATGACATTCGCCGTTTAATGCAGCAAAACCTGCATGGAGAATTGAGCGATAAAGATTAAGCAATCACGGAGTTAATAATGAAAAAAGCATTGCTATTAGTTGATTTACAAAATGATTTCTTCCCCGGCGGTGCGCTGACGGTTAACGAAAGCGATCGGGTCCTTGAGGTTGCTAATCGTGCTATTGAGGCCTGTGTAGCCGCCGGGATTACGGTGATTGCCAGCCAGGATTGGCACCCCGCTAACCACGGTTGCTTTGCGGTGAGTGAACAGGCCGTGGTAGGTGAAATCGGTGAATTAAACGGGTGGCCGCAAATCTGGTGGCCCGTCCATTGTGTGCAGGAGACGACAGGTGCCGATTTTCATCCAGCGCTCCAACTATCAGGCATTCAGTGGATAGTACAAAAAGGCACGCAGCCTGACATAGATAGCTACAGCACTTTTTTCGATAACGGACACCGAGTTAAAACCGAACTGGATGATTGGCTACGTGCTCACCACATTACCCATTTAACCATTCTGGGGTTGACGACCGACTATTGCGTCAAGTTTAGCGTATGGGATGCTATCGCCTTGGGGTATCACACCGAGGTATTGGTGGATGGCTGTCGTGGTGTCAATCTTTCGCCCGACGATAGCACATTGGCATTACAGGAAATGGTACAGCGTGGGGCAAGGCTTATCGATATGACACAGTTCCTTGCAGAGCTATCTTCCCATCACTAAAGCCACCAGCAACTAGCGGTAGCCTCTGAGACTACCGCTGACATTTACACCTCAGGCTTCAGCGTAACGATAGCGTCGGCGGTGGTAAACTGGCGCTTCAGTTCTTGCTTGCTTTTCATCACAATTTCGCCATTAGTGCCAATGGTCATGTGCTCAGCTTGTTCGTTATGGCGAGCCTGCCACATCATCACCATTTGCAGGCAGTTTTCTTTCTGTTCAGCCGTCAACGCGACACCGTCTGGCCATTTGCCCAGTTCTACCGCTGTGACTAACCGTTGGTAAATTTCTGGCGTCATGGCGTCGATCAGATCATTGAGTTCCATATCCGGTTTCTGCTCCGAGGAAGGTCAGATTTATTATTGCTGAATGCTAGTTACTGGCAGCGCCTACAGCGGCTGAATCGTTTAAAGCTATTGCAATTTCTGGCTGCCGCTACCATAGTGGTGGTAAACAGATTACCCGTCAACGCGTTCCCCATCAACGTCGTCGATAAAGCTCAGCGAAGCAGAATTCACGCAGTAGCGCTCTCCAGTGGTTTTCGGGCCATCGGGGAAAACATGTCCCAAGTGTGCATCGCACTGCCCGCAGCGGATTTCAATACGGCGCATGTTGTGTGAATCATCGTCGAGATAGCGGATCGCCTCTGAAGAGACGGGCTGATCGAAGCTCGGCCAGCCACAGCCGGAGTCATATTTACTGTCAGAATAAAACAGCGGAGCCTGACAGCACAGGCAGTGATAAGCGCCCGTGCGCTTGTTATGCAGCAATTTACCTGAAAACGCAGGCTCAGTACCGCGTTGCTGGGTGACATAGCGCTGCATCTCTGTCAATTCAGTATTGTCGGACGAAGTGGGCGAAGCAGAGTCGTTAGTCATGGAAGTCTCGCTGCGGTGTTATTTATTCATTCAATCACTGATTATAACAAAAAATTAACAACCTAACAGGCCGTTCTGGCTTAATATTATCAATGTTATTAGCATGAATATCTAATTGTGACATACATCACATATTGAAATGACATGGGCTTTATATGATGCATTTCGCCCCCATATCAGTCTTAGATGTTACTTAGTTACAGGCTCAAGCGGTTTTTGCACAAAGATTGGTCATAGGTTTGACTTACAGCAACTATTGACACGATTCCGCTTGACGCTCAGCAAGGTTTTTGTAATTTTACAACCAACCTTTTATTCACAAACCAATAGCTGGTGGAATATATGACTATCAAAGTAGGTATCAACGGTTTTGGCCGTATCGGCCGTATTGTTTTCCGCGCTGCGCAAGAGCGTTCTGACATTGAGATCGTTGCAATCAACGACCTGTTAGACGCTGAATACATGGCGTATATGCTGAAGTACGACTCAACTCATGGTCGTTTCAACGGCACCGTTGAAGTTAAAGATGGCCACCTGGTTGTTAACGGCAAAACCATTCGTGTTACCGCAGAGCGCGACCCTGCAAACCTGAAGTGGAACGAAGTCAACGTTGATGTTGTTGCTGAGGCAACTGGCCTGTTCCTGACTGACGAGACTGCGCGTAAACACATCGCCGCAGGCGCGAAGAAAGTCGTTCTGACTGGTCCATCTAAAGATGACACCCCAATGTTCGTTATGGGCGTAAACCACAAAGCTTACGCAGGTCAGGAAATCGTTTCTAACGCCTCTTGTACCACTAACTGCTTGGCTCCACTGGCAAAAGTCATCAACGACAACTTTGGTATCGTTGAAGCACTGATGACCACCGTTCACGCTACCACTGCAACGCAGAAAACTGTTGATGGCCCGTCTCACAAAGACTGGCGCGGCGGCCGTGGCGCATCTCAGAACATCATCCCATCTTCTACTGGTGCGGCTAAAGCAGTAGGTAAAGTGATTCCTGAGCTGAACGGCAAACTGACTGGTATGGCGTTCCGCGTTCCTACCCCGAACGTGTCTGTTGTTGACCTGACTGCACGTCTGGAAAAACCAGCGTCTTACAAAGAAATCTGTGCAGCAATCAAAGCCGCTTCTGAAGGCGAGCTGAAAGGCGTTCTGGGTTATACCGAAGACGAAGTGGTTTCTACCGATTTCAACGGTGAAAAACTGACTTCCGTGTTTGATGCTAAAGCCGGTATCGCACTGAGCGACAACTTTGTGAAACTGGTTTCTTGGTACGACAACGAAACAGGTTACTCAAACAAGGTTCTGGATCTGATTGCTCACATTTCTAAATAAGCGTCAGCGATGATTCTGTGAAAAAAGGGCGACGTGATGTCGCCCTTTTTTATTGTTTATTGCAGATTTCTTTTACAACGAAAAACAATCAAAAAAAGGTTCTATCATGCATAACACAATTTTCTCACTCCCCGTCACGAAGCAAATTAGCACCACCCTCAGCCAGCGTCAGTTGGACCAATTACCCGTCATCGTCGTCGATCATCCTGAAGTTCGTGCCGCCATCGCATTACAAGGCGCGCACCTGCTCAGTTGGCAGCCGACGAATGAAGAACCCGTGCTTTGGCTAAGCGACAATACGCCTTTTACTCAGCACGTTGCCATTCGCGGCGGCGTCCCTATCTGTTTCCCTTGGTTTGGCCCTTTCGCCGAACCTAACCACGGTTTTGCTCGTCTGCTGCCGTGGGAATTTACCGCCCACAGCGAAGATGAACACGGCGTGCAACTCACGTTCACACTGCACGATAGTGAAGAAACACGTAAGGCCTGGCCACATGCGTTCACGCTCATCGCTCGCTTCAAGCTGGGTAAAGAGTGCGGTATTGAACTGGAAGCACAGGGTGATTACAGCATTACTAGCGCGCTGCACACCTACTTCCAGATCGGCGACATCAGCGACATTCGTATTGCTGGTCTGGGTGAGCCATTCATTGATAAAGTGGATCAAGGCAAGCTGGCGACGCAGCAAGGTGATCTGGTCTTTACCGGCCGTGCAGACCGTATCTATACCCAACCGCAGGACACCAGCGTGGTACATGATGCAGTACTGAAACGCGCTATTGAAGTACACCATACGCACCATAGCGATGTCGTGTCATGGAACCCGGGAGCAGAACTCTCTCGCACGATTAGCGATATGCCAGATGAGGGATATAAAACGTTCGTGTGCGTGGAAACCGCGCGAATTAATCAACCGTTTGTTGCATCTGCCAAGGCTCCAGCCCGTCTGGCAACGGTTATCCGCATCAAGAAATAACCACAGCTATACCGTGTATGGCGACGATGTTCGCCATACACTCTTCTTCTAAATCATTTCGTCACACCACATCCAGATGTTGTTTGCGCGTCGGCGGTGGGAAGGCTTGATCTAACTGCGCGACGTCTTCCGTAGACAACATCACATCCAGCGCTTTCGCATTTTCCTGAACATGCGTTACAGAACTTGCTTTCGGAATCGCAATCACCCCTTGCTGACGGATAACCCACGCCAATAAAAGCTGCGCTGGCGTGATGCTATGTTCGCGCGCAATACGGTTCACCACCGGATGTGAGAATAACCCATCACGCAAGCGCCCTGCCTGCGCCAGCGGACAATACGCCATCACGGGAAGCTGCTGTTGCTGACACCACGGCAACAAATCAAACTCAATACCGCGCGATGCCACATGGTAAAGCACCTGATTGGTCATGCAGCGCTGCCCACCACTTAGCGACCACAACTCCTGCATATCGCCAAGGTCGAGATTAGATACACCCCACTGACCGATTTTTCCCGCCTGCTGCAACCGTTCCATCGCAGCAATCGTATCAACTAACGGGATACCACCGCGCCAGTGCAGCAGATACAGATCGATACGCTCGGTTTGCAGGCGCTTCAGGCTGCGTTCACACGCCTGTATCGCTTTTTCGCCTCCCGCATTGTGCGGGTAAACTTTCGATACCAGATAAACACGGTCACGGCGGCCACGTATCGCTTCGCCGACCACGCTCTCCGCCCCGCCGTCCGCATACATCTCGGCGGTATCAATCAGCGTTAACCCAAGATCGATGCCCGCTTGCAGCGCCGCCACTTCCTGCACTTTCATTCTGGCATCTTCACCCATGTACCACGTTCCCTGACCGATCGCCGGTACACGGGTATCATCTGGAAAACGAATCGATTTTGTCATGCATCCCTCCCTTGATTGACGTCAACGTAACATGGCATTCGGCGCACCATAAATGTGCAAATGGGGTGATATCACCCCATTACTGTACGGCAGATGCACTATGCTTACGAAAAGCATTAAAAGCGCTTATGAAAAGCATCAGAAACGATAGCTAACGCCTGCACTCATTAAGATGCTGTGGTTAGTATCAACGATAGGGCTGTCTTTCATTTCATCAGACAAACGCGTGTAACGACCGACGGCCCAAGCGCTCCAGCTTTCGTTAATCTGATAGCCCGCGCTCAGTTCAAGGTATGGCGCCCAGCCATCACCAGGGCTGTACTGGTTAAAGCCAGAACGCGAAGATTCTTGCGCGCTCACGCCGTAGTAATATTGGTTCATGTTTTCACTGAACCAGGTCGCACCGATACCAGGGGTAATGCTCAAATCGCCCATTGAGAAACGGTAAAGATAGGCGGTATCCCACGCGAAGCCGTTGCTGTAATCCAGCGTATCACCTGCCAGCACGGTACGAATTTCACCCCAGTCAGCAGTATGACGATAAGCCGCGCCAGCCATTAGCGTACCGCGGCGTTTATCCAACTGTTTCATACGCAGATCGTCGCTATCTCCCGGTTTAAAACCTAAAGGCAGGTAGTAAGCTGTTAAAGAGAAACGATTTACGCCGTCATTCCACAGGTAGTATCCACCACCCAATCCACGGAAATAAAAGCTTTCACTCTCATAATTCAGTACAGGAAGCGGATAAACGTCATTATCAACACCACGGTACACGGACGTTGAACCCACAGCGCCGAGGCCTAAAGAAACATCGGCGGCATAGGCTGAAGGCAGGACCACAGCACCAGAAATCAGCGCGGCCAGCACACATAGTTGAGGTTTTTTCACAGTTTTCTATTTCCTATTACAGATAAATATCATGAAACATGATAGGTCAATTACACACGTTCACGTTCAGGTTATATAAAAATAACATTAACGAATAACCTATATATTCGATAGGTTTTACGTGCGCTAACGCAGGTAATAGGCAGTGTTCTTAAGGCAGAGAGCCTATTAACCGTCATGTTACACGGATTTTCCTGAAAGTGAGTCCTTGAAATATCTTAAAAATACGCCAGTGGACTAGAGGAAATTTTACGGATGCAAACTACGCTTTAATACAGAAGGTGACGTCTTCCTGACCAGCAGGTATGAATAAAATTACGACGCCCTGACGCAACAAGTTGGCATAAGGGTTGCTGGACTCAAAAGACTTCTTCTTTCGGAGGGCAATACATTAATAGGCATATATTCCACACGCTCTCTTAATCTGTGCTAATCGACGAAGGACGGGCATCGCTATGAACATATTTGATCACTACCGCCAGCGCTACGACGCTGCCAAGGACGAAGAGTTCACTCTGCAGGAATTCCTTACCATCTGTCAGCAGGATCGCAATGCTTATGCGAACGCGGCTGAACGATTGTTAACGGCTATCGGTGAGCCTGTAATGGTGGATACCGCCCAAGAATCACGAATGTCGCGCCTATTCTCTAACCGGGTGATTGCCCGCTATCCTGCTTTTGAAGAGTTTTATGGGATGGAAGAGGCGATCGAACAGATTGTCTCTTACCTAAAACATGCCGCGCAGGGATTGGAAGAGAAGAAACAGATTCTGTATCTATTGGGACCGGTCGGCGGCGGGAAATCCTCTCTGGCTGAACGCCTGAAAGCGCTGATGCAGCGCGTGCCTATTTACATCCTCAGCGCCAACGGCGAGCGCAGCCCGGTAAACGACCATCCGCTCTGCTTGTTCAACCCGCAGGAAGATGCTGCAATACTCGAGAAAGAGTACACGATCCCACGGCGTTATCTCGGCACCATCATGTCACCGTGGGCGGCCAAACGCCTGCAGGATTTCGGTGGTGACATTTCTAAATTCAGAGTCGTCAAAGTGTGGCCATCCATTCTGGCGCAAATCGGGATCGCGAAAACCGAACCGGGCGATGAAAACAACCAGGACATTTCAGCGCTGGTCGGTAAAGTCGATATTCGCAAACTGGAACATTTTGCCCAGAACGATCCTGATGCCTACGGTTACTCCGGTGCATTGTGCCGTGCGAACCAAGGCATTATGGAGTTCGTTGAGATGTTCAAAGCACCGATCAAGGTACTCCACCCGCTGCTGACCGCCACACAGGAAGGTAACTATAACGGGACGGAAGGTATTGCTGCCCTGCCGTTCAACGGGATTATTCTGGCGCACTCCAACGAATCCGAGTGGGTGCAGTTCCGTAACAACAAGAACAATGAAGCGTTCCTCGACCGCGTATATATCGTGAAAGTACCGTACTGCCTGCGCGTGTCCGAAGAGGTCAAAATTTACGATAAACTGCTGGATCACAGCGAGCTGACGCATGCGCCTTGCGCCCCCGGCACGTTGGAAACGCTAGCCCGTTTCTCCATTCTGTCGCGCCTGAAAGATCCCGAAAACTCCAGCATTTACTCCAAGATGCGGGTTTATGACGGAGAAAGCCTGAAAGATACCGATCCGAAGGCGAAATCCTATCAGGAATATCGCGACTACGCGGGCGTGGACGAAGGGATGAACGGTCTGTCGACCCGCTTCGCGTTCAAGATCCTGTCACGCGTCTTTAACTTCGATCACAGCGAAGTCGCCGCCAACCCGGTACACCTGTTCTACGTACTGGAACAGCAGATCGAACGTGAGCAATTCCCGCAGGAATTGGCAGAGAAATATCTGGAGCACCTGAAAGGCTATCTGACGCCGAAGTACGCTGAATTTATCGGCAAAGAGATCCAGACCGCCTATCTCGAATCCTATTCCGAATATGGACAGAATATTTTTGACCGTTATGTTACCTATGCGGATTTCTGGATCCAGGATCAGGAGTACCGTGACCCCGATACTGGCCAGTTGTTTGACCGTGAATCGTTGAACGCCGAGTTGGAAAAGATCGAGAAGCCTGCGGGCATCAGTAACCCCAAAGACTTCCGTAACGAGATCGTCAACTTCGTCCTGCGCGCCCGCGCCAGCAATAGCGGCAGGAACCCAAACTGGACCAGTTACGAGAAACTGCGCACGGTTATCGAGAAGAAGATGTTCTCCAACACGGAAGAGCTATTGCCTGTGATTTCGTTTAATACCAAAACCTCAACGGATGAACAGAAAAAACATGATGACTTCGTCGATCGCATGATGGAGAAAGGCTATACCCGGAAACAGGTGCGTTTGCTGTGCGAATGGTATCTGCGGGTGAGGAAATCATCATAATGACGCACGATGCTGGCAACAGCGTTTGGGGGAAACATGGCCTATTTTATTGACAGGCGACTGAACGGCAAAAACAAAAGCACGGTGAACCGCCAACGCTTTCTGCGCCGCTATAAGTCGCAAATAAAACAGTCGATTTCCGAGGCCATTAATAAGCGTTCGGTGACCGACATCGAAAGCGGGGAGTCGGTGTCGATCCCCAATGCAGACATCAACGAACCGATGTTCCATCAGGGCCGTGGAGGACGCCGCCACCGCGTCCACCCGGGCAACGATCACTTCGTACAAAATGACAAAATCGAGCGGCCACAAGGAGGCGGCGGCGGTGGTTCCGGCCAGGGGGATGCCAGCAAAGACGGCGAAGGTGAGGATGGGTTTGTCTTTCAAATTTCCAAAGATGAATATCTGGACCTGCTGTTTGAAGATCTGGCGCTGCCGAATCTGAAGAAGACCCAGCATCGGCAGATGAACGAGTACAAAACGCATCGTGCCGGGTACACCGCTAACGGCGTTCCTGCCAATATTAGCGTGGTACGCTCGCTGCAAAACTCGCTGGCACGCCGTATGGCGATGACGGCGGGTAAACGCCGCACGTTGCATGAGCTGGAAGAGTCGTTGGAGCAGTTGGCGCACACCGAACCGGCACAGTTGCTGGAAGAGGAACGGTTACGGCAGGATATCGCCGAACTACGCCAGAAAATTGCGCGCGTGCCTTTTATCGATACGTTTGACCTGCGCTACAAGAACTACGAGCGCCGGGCTGAGCCATCGAGCCAGGCCGTGATGTTCTGTTTGATGGACGTGTCTGGTTCTATGGATCAGTCGACGAAAGACATGGCGAAGCGCTTTTATATTCTGCTCTATCTATTCCTCAGCAGAAATTACAAAAACGTCGACGTTGTCTATATTCGCCACCACACGCAGGCGAAAGAGGTCGATGAACAGGAGTTCTTCTACTCTCAGGAAACCGGCGGCACCATTGTCTCCAGTGCGTTAAAGCTGATGGAGGAAGTGGTGCGTGAGCGTTACGATCCGTCACAGTGGAATATCTACGCCGCACAGGCATCGGATGGCGATAACTGGGCAGATGATTCGCCGTTGTGTCACCAGATCCTGGCGAATCAGCTTCTGCCGATGGTGCGCTACTACAGTTATATTGAAATCACCCGACGTTCACACCAGACGCTCTGGCGCGAATATGAAACGCTGCGCGATACGTTCGACAATTTCGCCATGCAGCATATCCGCGATCAGAATGATATTTACCCTGTCTTCCGTGAGCTCTTCCGTAAACAAACCGTAGGGCATTAATCACATCTCACTCGGCCAGTTATCTGTTAACAGTTAGCTGGCTGATTTTATCTCTCTGGGCATTTTTTTATAAACATGCATTTAAAATACATGTATTATAAATGGCATTATACCTGCACAGAGAATCGCTCATGAATATTGATAAATTCAAACACCAGCACACCGAAATACTCGCAAGCATTGACACCCTGCGCCGGCTGTCGCGGGAAGGCGTGACAGAGAACGCCACTGACATCGCCCGCGCCATTGTCGCCATGAGTTCGACTATCAAACTGCATCTTTCTGCGGAAGATCGCGTGCTTTACCCTTCTCTGCAACGCAGCGGTGATGAACAATTAACGAAAATGAGTCAGCATTATCAGGATGAAATGCAAACCATTGCCGCGGATTACGATGCCTTTTCCCGCCGCTGGAATACAGCTTCACAGTTAGTGGGGCATGATAGGGATTTCCGGGCGGACGCTAACCACGTCTTGCGTAAAGTCTATGAGCGTATGCAGCGAGAGAATCACGATTTTTACCCCCGTATTGAAACAGCCTAGGCACATTAAGGACGCCTGACTAAAGGGGGGAGAATATCTGACACATGACGCTCCGCCCTGTTAATGACCGCCCGCGTCCGAACATATAAACTCATTTTCCGCCACATATTTGTGACGCCGTCACAAATATAACACTTCCTTTCCGCTAGCGTGCGCATTACCCTGTCAGCCCCATAAAACATAGATTTCTGTTTTGTTATGCAACGATTTGTTCTGATTTTACTGACTCTGGTTCTACTCGGCCCTCTGGGCATCGACATTTATTTACCGCTTATTCCCGCCATCGCCGTGGCGCTGAACACCCCAGAATCGCTGATTCAGTCCACCGTTGCCCTCTTTATTCTGGTAATGGGATTAGGCCAGCTTTTGGCTGGACCGCTGGTTGATAAATATGGTCGGCGTCCAATGGCGCTGGCAGGCGTGGTTATCTACATCATCGGTGCGATCATGGCGGCACTGGCCACCAGCGCCACACTATTCATACTCTCACGCCTTTTTCAGGGCATGGCCGTCTGTTGTACCGCCGTTGCCATTTTCAGCAGCGTGCGTGACAAACTAAACGGCGATGATGCCGCCAGAACCTATGGTTTTCTTAACGGCACGCTGAACATTGTACCGGCGCTAGCACCACTATTAGGTGGGCTTTTAGCTGAGGCCTTCGGCTGGCGTGCCCCCTTTTGGTTCCTTGCCGGTTACAGCATTCTGGTACTGGCACTCATCATCCGTTTCCTGCCCGAAACACGCCCAGACTCAACCTTACCGGTACACGGTTTGCCGCTGCGCCAATATGCCCGCCTGTTATCCGATCGCCACTTTCTGGGTTTCGCGTCAGTCAATGCAGGCGCAATGGGGATGGCGTTAACCTATGTCACCTTTTCCCCCGTAGTGTTGATGAATCAGGCGCAACTCACGCCGCTTGAGTTTTCGATTGCCTTCGGCGCGAACGGTTTTTGGATCATGTTGGTCAGCTTCTTTGCGAATCGCATTATCCGCAAAGTCGGTCGGCCGCGCTGTTTGGCTATCGGTAGCCTGCTGATGGGGGCAGGTTTTCTTTCGCTACTCGGCGGTGTCGTTTTCTTACCCGAAGCCATGCAAGATACCTGGCCAACCTACATGTTGCCCGTCGCACTGGCCTGTGCGGGTCTGGCATTTTTGATCGGGCCGTCCACCAGCTATGCTCTGGAACCTTATTCCAATGAAGCGGGTATTGCATCGGCGATGGTAGGATTTGTGCAGATGGCTGGCGGGGCGGCCCTGGGGCTGATTGCGATGGCAATTCCTCTGCCATCAAAAATATCACTGGCGCTGGTGATGCTCTGTGCTGCCCTGTTGGCGATACGCGCCCGCTTGCTCACGCGTCACCACAAGAGCAGCATTACGTCGCTGCCCCGTGCCTAGTGCAAAACACCGAATACAGAAGACAGATACTCTAACGCGTATAGCGAGACACGGATAAATCATCGGCTTCAATCTCCGGTGATTTATCCGACAGAATATCCGCCAGCAGCTTTCCTGACCCGCAGGCCATCGTCCAGCCCAACGTACCATGTCCGGTATTCAGATATAAATTCTTCAGCGGCGATCGCCCCACCAGCGGCGTACCGTCTGGCGTCATCGGGCGCAGCCCTGTCCAGAATGTTGCTTGCTCGATTGGGCCGCAATGGGGATAGAGATCGCGCACCACCATTTCCAGCGTCTGACGCCGTTTAAGGTTCAGATCGGTGTTGAAACCGACCACTTCCGCCATGCCACCAACGCGGATGCGGTTGTCAAAACGTGTAATAGCAACTTTGTACGTTTCATCAAGCACGGTAGAAACCGGTGCAAAAGCGTCATCCGCCAGCGGAATCGTCAGTGAATAGCCTTTCAGCGGATAAACCGGAATATCGAACCACTGACGCAGTAATCCGGTGGAATAGGAGCCGCAGGCCATCACATAGGCATCTGCCACGATCATTTCATCGTCGCACTGGACGCCCGTGACGCTTTGCCCTTCCACCCGCAACTGGCGAACGTTACGCCCCAGCTTAAAGGTGACACCTGCATCGGCAGCCATCGCCGCCAGTTGGCGAGTGAACAGTTGGCAGTCGCCCGTCTCATCATGCGGTAAACGCAGCCCGCCGGTGAGCGTCTCTGCCACGCTCGCCAACGCAGGTTCAACCGAGGCCAGCTCATTGCGGGTCAACAGTTGATACGGCACACCAGCCTCTTCCAGCACAGCGATATCTCGTGTCGCATTGTCATATTGCTGTTCGGTACGGAACAGTTGCAACGTTCCCCCCTGCCGGCCCTCGTACTGAATATCCGTATCTCGCCGCAGTTGTTGCAGACAGTCACGGCTGTATTCCGCCAGACGAACCATCCGCGCTTTATTGGTTTTATAGTGGCGTGCATCACAGTTGAGTAACATTTGCCACATCCAGCAAAGCTGTGTCGCCGTGAAATCCGGCCGAATAGCCAGCGGGGCATGCCGCCGAAACATCCATTTTATCGCTTTCAGCGGTATTCCCGGTGCAGCCCACGGAGCGGCATAACCGGGTGAGATCTGTCCTGCATTCGCCGCGCTGGTTTCCAACGCGGGCTCCGGTTGCCTGTCGATAACGGTGACATCATGCCCTGCCTGTGCAAGATACCAGGCGGTACTGACGCCAACCACGCCACTCCCCAGAATCACAATCCGCATGCGACTACGCTCCCTTTTCGCCGTTATCGATCGTTTGCCCCACCCCAGCCTATTTTAAGCTACGTGTGCGTTTCCTTTCCTGCAACTCACATTATTTAAAGGTCAATTTGCTGGGAAAATACGTATTTAGTGGGGTAATACACGAGTTAAAAGATAAAAGTCAGAGTTACTCTACCAGTTGGCAAGAAATTGTCATCCACCACCGTGATAACATTTCTCTATTGCTTCTATCTGCTAAATTGCTGCGCCAAGCCACCGTTTTCTCATCACTTTTATCAGATTGAGCTACGATTAATTATGCCTGTGCGATTGCGTGCAGGTTGATCACGGAGGGGCGCGCTGATGGCTATATCGACGGATAATCAGGTAAAAAAAACACTTCGCCTGAGTGATGGACCGGACTGGACGTTTGAGTTATTGCAGGTTTATCTTGATGAAATTGACCGGGTAGCCAAGCTGTATCGTCTGGCAACCTATCCTCATCAGATCGAAGTCATCACTTCGGAACAAATGATGGATGCCTATTCCAGCATAGGTATGCCGATCAACTATGCCCACTGGTCGTTCGGGAAAAAATTTATCGAAACCGAACAGCGTTACAAACATGGGCAACAGGGGCTGGCATACGAAATCGTCATTAACTCCGATCCCTGTATCGCCTACCTGATGGAAGAAAATACGCTGCCAATGCAGGCGCTCGTCATGGCACATGCCTGTTACGGGCACAATTCATTCTTCAAAGGCAACTATCTGTTCCGCAGTTGGACCGACGCCAGCTCCATCGTCGATTATCTGCTCTTTGCCCGGCAGTATATTGCGCAATGCGAAGAACGTTATGGCGTGGATGAGGTAGAGCACCTGTTAGACTCCTGCCATGCACTCATGAATTACGGCGTTGACCGCTATAAGCGTCCGCAGAAAATATCGCTCGAAGAGGAAAAATCTCGCCAGAAAAGCCGTGAGGCCTATCTGCAAAGCCAGGTCAACGATCTCTGGAAAACCTTACCGCGTCGCGAACAGGGTGCAGCACCAGAACAAGCAAGACGCTTTCCGCAAGAACCGCAGGAAAACCTACTCTACTTTATGGAAAAAAATGCGCCGCTGCTGGAACCCTGGCAGCGCGAGGTATTGCGCATCGTGCGGAAAGTCAGCCAGTATTTCTATCCGCAGAAGCAGACTCAGGTGATGAATGAAGGCTGGGCTACCTTCTGGCATTACACCATTCTGAACCACCTCTATGATGAGGGGCGAGTATCTGAGCGCTTTATGCTGGAATTCCTGCATAGCCACACCAACGTGATTTATCAGCCGCCGTATAACAGCCCGTATTACAGCGGAATTAATCCCTATGCGCTGGGCTTCGCGATGTTTCAGGACATTAAGCGTATTTGTCAGTCACCGACAGAGGAAGATCGCTACTGGTTCCCCGATATTGCGGGTAAAGACTGGCTTGATACGCTGCATTTTGCGATGCAGAATTTCAAGGATGAAAGCTTCATTAGCCAGTTCTTATCGCCTAAATTGATGCGCGACTTCCGGCTATTTACGGTGTTGGACGATGACCGAAACAACTATCTGGAAATTGCCGCGATCCACGACGAAGAAGGCTATCGTTTGATCCGACAGGAGTTGTCCGCACAGTACAATCTAAGCCATCTGGAACCGAATATTCAGGTCTGGAATGTGGATTTACGCGGCAATCGAGCACTGACGCTGCGCTATGTCCCGCATAACCGCGCACCGTTGGATAAAAGCAGTCAGGAAGTATTGAAACACGTCCATCGCCTGTGGGGATTTGACGTTTATCTGGAACAGGTTAACTCGGATGGCAGCATTGAGCTGATTGAACGCTGCCCGCCGCGTAACGGAACGGCATCCACATAGCGAAATACGGTTACATAGGTAAAAGACAGGCGACAAAGACAAAGGGGATTCAGGCAGCAACCTGAATCCCCTTTTCATCATGACGTGTATGACGCCCTAGCGGCGCACTTCCGCGATATCACGCGGAATGGCGCTCTGCATACTGTGCCAAATCGCCCCACTTTCTTTACCGTAATGTCTGACGACGTCCATAACCTGATCGTACAACTCTTCGCTGCGCAACGCGTCCAACCGACCGTAAAAATTCACCGCCAGTTTGCGGGCTTCAGGGTTGGAGAAATAATATCGCCCTACGCGAATATATAGCCCTTTCAGACCATTCAGGATCAGGCCATAAATCGGATTGCCGGAAGCAAAAGCCAAACCACGGAAAACGTTGTAGTCAAGTTGCGCAAAGGCTTCTGCGCTATCGTCCACCGCGCTTGACTGGGTCAACACATCACGCACTTTTTCCGGATTATGTCGTAACGCCGTCCGAATAAAGATTGCCGCGATGTTGGTGCGCACCGCCAGCAGGTTATCGATCAATTGCGGTACGCTATCGTGATCGAGCCGAGCCAACGTCTCCAGAATGTTGAGCCCAGAGGTTTCCCAAAAATTGTTAATCTTTGTTGGCTTCCCGTGTTGTATCGTCAGCCAGCCATCGCGGGCTAAGCGCTGAAGCACCTCACGCAAGGTAGTACGGGTCACGCCGATCAGCTCGGAAAGCTCTCGTTCTGCGGGCAGAATAGAGCCAGGAGGAAAGCGGTTATTCCATATACTCTCGATAATGTATTCTTCCGCGAATCCAGCCGGACTTTGCGCCTTTATAACCATGTGTTTGATAATCCGTAGCGGTGATTGCCGAAAAAGCCGAATCATAATACCAGACGAAAGAATCATGATATAGCGCCGCACTCAGGCCTCGAACCATTTCAATGAAAAATTGTGACTGCAAACCGTCCTCTTACCGCGTAGAACGGTAGACTTATGGCTGTTTGTAAAGTTTTTGCGATATGATAAAACCCATCAAGCTATTCTAACGAATAAGGATCCTCTCCCCATTATGATTGGCATGCCCCCCCACCGTGCGCTGTTAAACAATTTTCTTGGGCAGTCACCAAACTGGTACAAACTGACGATTGCCTGCTTCCTGCTAATTAATCCGCTGCTGTTCTATTTTGTCAGCCCGTTCTGGGCCGGTTGGTTATTGGTCGTGGAGTTTATTTTTACGCTCGGCATGGCGCTAAAATGCTACCCGTTACAGCCCGGTGGCCTGCTGGCGCTACAGGCAATCATCGTCGGTATGACCAGCCCGCAGCAGGTGTGGCATGAAGTCACGGGGAATATTGAAGTTCTCATGCTGCTGGTGTTTATGGTGGCAGGCATCTACTTCATGAAGCAATTGCTGTTATTTGTGTTTACTAAGTTGCTGCTGCGCATCCATTCCAAAACTCTGCTTTCACTCGCCTTCTGTGTGGCGGCTGCGTTTCTCTCCGCCTTTTTAGACGCGCTGACTGTGATTGCCGTCGTCATCAGCGTCGCCATCGGATTTTATGGTATTTACCACCGCTTCGCTTCCCAACAGGGTGAAGACGAGGCCGACATCAGCGATGACAGCGCATTGAGCAGCGAGGAACATCGTTATACGTTGGAGCAATTCCGGGCATTTTTGCGCAGCCTGCTCATGCACGCTGGCGTCGGTACGGCGCTCGGCGGTGTAATGACGATGGTCGGCGAACCCCAGAACCTGATTATTGCGAAAAGCGCTGGCTGGGATTTCGTCAGCTTTTTCCTGCGCATGTCACCCGTGACCGTCCCCGTGTTTATTTGCGGCATCCTGACGTGCGTGCTGGTCGAACGTTTTAAACTGTTCGGCTATGGGGTAAACCTGCCAGACAACGTGCGCCGCGTGCTTGAAGACTACGATAGGGATATGACAGCAAAGCGCACCCCGCAGGATAATGTGCGTTTACTCGTGCAAGCGGTGATTGGCGTCTGGCTCATCATCGCGCTGGCGTTTCATCTGGCTGAAGTCGGGCTGATTGGCCTTTCCGTGATTATTATGGCCACAACGTTTTGCGGCGTGACCGAAGAACACGCTATCGGTAAAGCGTTTCAGGATGCCATGCCGTTTACCGCGCTGCTGACCGTCTTCTTTGCCATCGTCGCCGTCATTATCGATCAGCAACTGTTCTCGCCAATTATCCATTACGTCTTGCAATCTTCTGACAGCGCCCAACTGACGCAGTTTTATCTGTTCAATGGCCTGCTATCATCGATATCCGATAATGTTTTTGTAGGATCGGTTTACATTAACGAAGCACGTAACGCGCTTGAGAGCGGCAAAATCGCCTTACCCCAGTTCGAACTGCTCGCCGTGGCGATTAATACCGGCACTAACCTGCCTTCCGTCGCCACACCGAATGGGCAAGCTGCGTTTCTGTTTTTGCTGACGTCCGCGCTGGCTCCGCTTATCCGCCTCTCTTACGGACGCATGGTGATCATGGCGCTGCCCTATACCATTGTGATGACGTTGGTCGGGTTGCTTTGCGTTGAGTTTACGCTGGTGCCGTTCACTGACTTTTTGATGAATAATCACTGGATTTCTTTGCCAGATTTGACCATATCGGGCAGCCACTCATAATCACGATCGTGTATAGTCATCACGGTGGCGACCATTTTCCTCTTGATGACGTTATCAACAGGGTCTGCGTCGCCACAAAAATGACAGAAAAGCATTAAACAAACATATCGTTACGTTTTGCACAGTGAAATGATGGCAGTGAAGCCAGAACGGTTTACACTGCTGCTTCAATCATGTTTAGCATGGAATATTTTTATGTTGCGATTTCTTAATCGTTGCTCACGCGGGCGCGGTGCGTGGTTGCTGCTGGCGTTTACCGCTTTAGCATTGGAGTTGACTGCGCTCTATTTTCAACACGTTATGCTATTAAAACCGTGTGTACTGTGTATCTATCAGCGCAGTGCGCTATGGGGTGTGTTCGCAGCAGGTATTGTCGGTGCCATCGCGCCGTCAAGTCTATTGCGTTATCCAGCCATCGCGCTATGGATATACAGTTCATATGAAGGGGTTCGATTGGCGTGGAAACACACCGATATTTTGTTAAATCCGTCGCCGTTTAACACCTGTGATTTCTTTGTCAGCTTCCCATCATGGCTGCCTTTAGACAAATGGCTTCCCGCCATTTTCAACGCAACAGGTGATTGTTCAGAGCGTCAGTGGTCATTCCTCTCGATGGAAATGCCACAATGGCTGCTTGGCATCTTCGCCGCTTATCTGTTGATTGCCGTGCTGGTGCTGATCGCTCAACCTTTCCGTCCCAAACGCCGCGACCTCTTCAGCCGCTAATTATATATACCCTAAATAATTCGAGTTTCAGGAAGGCGGCAAGCGAAGGAATCCCGATGAACTTACTCAAGTAAGTGATTCGGGTGACTGACAAGTCTGCCAGAGGCAGGTTTGAACGCTGCTTGCAGCGGCCCCAACGGGGTGAGGCCAACATAAGTGGGCCGAGTAGCGCAGCCAACGCACATGCAACTTGAAGTATGACGGGTATAAACCGAAAAGCCCGACAATAGTCGGGCTTCTGGTAACCGTTTCTACACTTCACAGGCTTGTGCCAACCGTCACTGCTGTGGTCTGTAGATATCGCGATAATGGCCTAATCGCTCGTTGAAAAAAGGTCTTTTTTCCAGCGGAATTCTGCGTGATATTTCATCCGCGTCGATCTTTTTTTCCTGACTTTCCATGAAAGCAATCGTGGAGGCAGCAAAGTCGGTGTACTGCTCGCTGTACTCAAGAATGATTTTCTCAAAGTTAATCACATGCTCTCCCCCTCTGCTGATTATGCTGCTCTAAAATTATACAACACGCCACGATTTATGCCGGAGACGACAGCATGATTCGCACAAGGAAAAAGAAAAATGTGAAGTGGTGAACAAAAAGCGGATGAGCGTTTCAACGCCAACAGTGAGATGTGACGTTCTTACCTCAACGATATATAAACCACTCGCCCCTTTTGAGCATTTTTTCTTCATTAACACTCTCCTTATGCCTATAGTACATACCGCAGGTCGACGACGACTTATCACCTATGAGGTATTTCTATCGCAATTAATTTATTCAGGAGAAACAACCATGTTAGGCAATATCAATATTTTCATCGCCGTATTGGGCGGCATACTTTTTCTTAGCTTTCTGGCGGCGTACCTGAGCCCCAAATGGGATGACTAATGAGCGCTGACTCTCCCCCCGATAAAAAGCCCCTCTTCTGAGAGATTCAGATTGAGGGGCTTCTTGTTTTAGGCATGCAACAACCCGCATAGAACGAAAACTACCGCGCCCACTCAGGTTTGTTCAGTATATGGTCCTGCCACTCCACCACCTCACTTTCGCGCACGGCAATATGACGGACGGAGATACGTTCGCGGTGCATTGCTGTCTTGGTGCCACAGACCAGCGGGTGCCACTGCGGTAAATCTTCACGCTCATGAACCAAACGATAAGCACAGGTCGCTGGTAGCCAGTTAAACGTCAGCAGGTTTTCTCGCGTCAACTTGATGCAGTCTGGTTCGTACTCGAAACGTTTTTCATAGTTACGACACTGGCAGCTTTTAATATTCAGTTGATTACAGGCGACGTTGGTAAAGTAGATCTCCTCCGTATCCTCATCAATCAGTTTATGCAAACAGCACTGACCGCAGCCATCGCACAGCGACTCCCATTCATCGTCAGACATCTCAGACAACGTTTTTTGCTGCCAAAAAGGGCGTTCAGTCATGTTTCTTCCTGTTGTAAATCGATAGCGTTGTAAATAAAGATGCGTGATTCTGGCAGGCACTGCGGGGAAGTTTTGCTGCCCGTCGTTCGACACGGGCAGCCAGAGCGTTAAATAATACGCGTGCTCAGCGTCCGGTCATTTACCGTAATCGTCAGCATATCGCCAGACAGGATCGGACCGACCCCTTTTGGCGTACCCGTTAAAATAATATCGCCCGCGCGTAGCGTAAAGAAACGGCTCATATAGGCAATCAGCGGCAGAATCGGCGTAATCATATCACGCGTGTTGCCCTGCTGGCGCACTTCATCGTTCACTTTTACACCCAGATCGGTTTGCTGCGGATCGCCAAACTCGGCAACCGGAATAAAACCAGAGATCGGGCAAGAGCCGTCAAAGGCTTTGGCTTTTTCCCACGGCTGACCCGCTTTTTTGAATTCAGATTGCAAATCACGCAGCGTCAAGTCAAGCGCCACACCATAACCCGCAATCGCCCGAGCAACGCGTTCTTCATTCGCCTGCTTTAATGGTGTGCCGATCAGCACTGCCAGTTCGACTTCATGGTGAACCGAGCCCAGGTTTTTCGGAATGGCGACGGGCTGACGTAAATCACACAGTGCGGTTTCAGGTTTGATGAATAAAACCGGCTCGCTCGGGGTCGCACTTCCCATTTCTTTGATGTGTTCTGAGTAGTTGCTCCCGACACAAACCACTTTATTTACCGGAAAATCAAGCAGCGCGCCCTGCCAGTCTCTGTGTTGATACATGGGTATTCTCCTGCCCTGTCTGTTGGATTATCACTGCTTTCATGACGTTAGAACTCGCCCAAAAGGAAAACAGCTATATAAGAACACGATGGTGCAAAACCATCGTTATATCATCGCAACGGGGTTACCCCAACAGATTTCAAGAGAGTGAGACCGAAGATCGCGCAGTTTGAAGACGGCGTCATAACCTATCAAAAATAGAAACAATTAAATGATGACGGGGGTAAAACTCAAAATGTGAATATTTATCGCGCGGAATATCATGCAAACAATCAAAATATTCCACGCCAAATTATGTGTGCGGCTTTATCTGAAAGTACGGCTTGGTATTATTTTTTTACACTTACACTGGAGTGGTTAATAAGCTTTCAACCGGTGGCGGAACCTGTAGATAAAAACCCTGTTCCTGTAGCGCAAGTTTCACTTTTTCTATATCGGCATTCGCCAGTTTTTTACGCTTATCCAGTGGTAAAACCATGGCTAACTGCGGTGCGCCGAAACTTTTCATTAATTCTTCAGGCACGCGTGAGAAATCGTCTTTTTTTTCAACATAAAGATAGGTCTGATCGCGTTTCGCACTTCGATAGATCACACAAAACATTTTTTTTACTCTATTTGATGGGAATGCCATCTTGCCTGTATATAATTGTAACTATAACATGCTTACAGCGCTCTGGAATATCATGCCTTAAATGTTACTCTAGGGATTAAAAGATGCTGAAACTGAGTCAGGATAGATGTCACAAACGCCAATAGAGCTAAAAGGCAGCAGCTTTACCTTATCGGTTGTTCATTTGCATGATCCCCAACCCGAGGTAATTTACCAGGCACTACAGGAAAAAATAGAGCAAGCGCCTGCTTTCCTGAAAAATGCCCCCGTTGTCATTAATGTTGCTGCATTAACTGCGGAAACCGACTGGATAAAATTGCAGCAGGCCATTTCATCAACTGGTCTGCATGTCGTCGGCGTCAGCGGATGCACCGACGACGTATTAAAACAAGCCATTGCGCAGGCGGGGCTTCCTCTTTTGAGTGAAGGCAAAGCACAACGTCGGGCCGTTGAACCCGTTGCTGCCGTTCCTGCTGTAGTGAAGACAAAAATCATCAACACCCCTGTTCGCTCCGGCCAACAGATTTATGCTCGGAACAGTGACTTAATCGTCATGAGCAGCGTCAGCGCAGGGGCAGAGGTGATTGCTGATGGCAATATTCATATTTACGGCATGATGCGCGGCCGGGCCCTCGCGGGCGTTTCTGGCGATGTTCAAAGCCAGATATTCTGTACGCATCTGGCCGCAGAACTGGTCTCTATCGCCGGACGTTACTGGCTGAGCGACCAGATACCTGAAGCGTATTTTGGGCAGCCAGCACGGATCAACCTGAACCTGCTGGACAATGTGTTAACGATAAAACCTCTAGACTAGAATCTCCCAAGGAAACATTTATGGCACGCATCATTGTTGTTACATCGGGTAAAGGGGGCGTTGGCAAGACCACATCAAGCGCGGCCATTGCTACCGGTTTAGCCCAGAAAGGAAAAAAGACGGTTGTCATCGATTTTGACATCGGTCTGCGTAACCTCGACCTAATCATGGGATGTGAGCGTCGCGTGGTGTATGACTTCGTGAACGTGATTCAGGGTGATGCCACACTGAATCAGGCGCTGATCAAAGATAAGAGAACGGACAACCTCTATATTCTGCCTGCATCACAAACGCGCGATAAGGATGCGTTAACGCATGAGGGCGTGGAAAAAATACTCAACGACCTGGGCGATATGGAGTTCGATTTTATCGTATGTGATTCGCCAGCCGGGATTGAAACCGGTGCGTTGATGGCGCTCTATTTTGCTGATGAAGCGATTATCACCACCAACCCGGAAGTCTCTTCCGTCCGCGATTCCGACCGTATTTTGGGCATTTTGTCCTCAAAATCACGTCGTGCGGAACGTTCTGAAGAGCCGATCAAAGAACACCTGTTGCTGACGCGCTACAACCCAGGCCGGGTAAGCCGTGGCGACATGCTGAGTATGGAAGACGTCCTTGAAATCCTGCGGATCCCGCTGGTTGGCGTGATCCCTGAAGATCAATCCGTACTCCGCGCCTCTAACCAGGGTGAACCCGTCATTCTGGATGCGGAAGCCGATGCAGGTAAAGCCTACGCGGATACCGTTGAACGTTTACTGGGCGAAGAGCGTCCTTTCCGTTTTATTGAAGAAGAGAAGAAGGGTTTCCTTAAACGACTTTTTGGGGGATAAATTATGGCTTTACTGGACTTCTTTCTGTCCCGCAAAAAAACGACAGCCAATATTGCCAAGGAACGGCTGCAAATTATTGTCGCGGAGCGACGCCGGGGTGATAGCGAACCCCATTATCTGCCGCAATTAAAGCGAGACATTCTTGAGGTTATCTGTAGATACGTGCAGATTGATCCTGAGATGGTAACGGTTCAACTTGAGCAAAAAGGAGATGATATTTCCGTACTTGAGTTGAACGTGACCTTACCGGAAGCGGAAGAAACACCTAAATGATTTTTCTGCTTTAATGTCCCCTGCTTTCATGCAGGGGATATCTATTCCCGTCATACATCTGAATCACTTACCTGAGTAAACCATCAGGATTTTTTCTTTTATCACCTTTCTAAAACTCGAATCGTTTAAAATAAACTGTATATTTACCCAGTCTTTATTTCTCATTCTGTTTTTTCACCGCATTCTTTTCGCCCTATTTGCTGCTTTTCCATAATTGAAGCATCGCAACAAATAAGGCATATTGAGAATGCACATCTACCGATGATTAATAGCCCTGCACAATTTCACGCAGTTCATCACCATATAACTGGCCGCGCCAGCCAGACAACATTTCCGGCGTACTCGCATCTTGCCCGGTTAATTTCCAGTGCCAGTTCAGCAGGCGATTAATTTGGCGGCGTGAAGCTAATAATTCGGCGGACAAGCCACTCTGTTCACTCGCGCGCTGTACCAACGCCTTGATATCTTTAAACGCTTTTTTATAACCGGGATGGTCGATCAAATTAATCACTGGCGGTGGGCAATCCACGTCAGCAATGCCGTCCGTTTGCGCGACACAATCCAGCAGCGTTTTTCCGTGGTAGCGGATCTCTGGGCCGCTTAGCCCCAGAGAACTCAGTTCTCCCAGCGAAGACGGCAGACAACGCGCCACTTGCAAAAGGTTCTCTTCACGCACCACAAAATTCACCGCGCTGTCCCGCTCACGCGCCTTACGCAAGCGCCACTCAGCCAGACGCTGAAGGCAAGCCAGACTCCGACCACGTAGCTGCCAGGCGTTGCCAAATTCACGATAGGCCAATGCCGGGGCTAAAATATCCTGTTTACGCTGACAAAGCAGGAGACACTCGTCCAACGCGGCGTTCATCCACCCCGCGGCTTCGGTATCCGTCACCAGTTGAATGGCCATCGGCAACAGGTAGAACACATCGGCGGCCGCGTAATCACACTGTTTTTCGCTCAGCGGACGGGCGAGCCAGTCCGTTCTCGACTCGCTTTTATCCAGCGTCACGCCCATGTAGTCGGCCACCAGCGCAGCAAAGCCATAAGAAAGCGGCTTGCCTAAAAATGCGGCCAGAATCTGTGTATCAACGAAAGGCGTCGGCAGTGTTCCAAACGTATTGAGAAACACCTCCAGATCCTCGCTGCCTGCATGCAGGAATTTAGTGACCTGCTCGTCACGCAGCAACGCCTGAAAAGGAGCCCAGTCGGTAATCGTTAACGGGTCGATAAGCGAAAGCTGTTCGCCGTCATACAATTGAATCAACCCTAATTGCGGGTAATACGTGCGGGTTCTGACAAACTCCGTGTCCAATGCCACCTGCGGAAAGCGTTGCGCCTGAGCGCAGATCTGTTGTAACCCGATGTCGGAAGTGATCAACTGATAATTCAAAACGTCATTCTCTTGGTTGTTTTTACTTTACGGTTCTGGGTCAAATCCGTATCGCCGTAAAAAATTCCCGGCGGAAATTTTTAACGTCGCAAGCGACGGCCCATAGGGTGACGGCGGTTCATCCGTCATAAAAAAGAACGCCGGATAAACCGGCGTGAAAACATCATATCGCGTCCTGCCTCTCTCTGGCAGTCGTTTTCGTGGAAAATAGTCAGGCGGCAGCGTCTTTCTTCGCCTTCTTCTCGTCACGCAGTTCGCGGCGCAAGATTTTCCCGACGTTGGATTTCGGCAGATCGTCACAGAACTCGATCGCTTTCGGCACTTTATAGCTGGTAAGATTGCGGCGACAGTGGGTAATGAGTTCATCTTTCGTTAACGAGTTATCACGCCTTACCACAAAGGCTTTTACTGCCTCGCCGGAGACCTCACTTTCTACCCCAACCACCGCCGATTCAGACACTTTGGGATGACGACTGATCACATCTTCAATTTCCGTCGGATAGACGTTAAAACCAGAAACCAGAATCATGTCTTTCTTACGATCGATTACCCGCAGGAATCCTTCATCATCAGACGTGACAATGTCACCCGTTGCCAACCAACCGTCTTTCAGCACCTCATCCGTCGCGGCAGGCTGCTGCCAGTACCCTAACATTATCTGTGGCCCACGCACCCACAACTCACCGGACTCGCCCGGCCCGGCATCGTTGCCGTTATCGTCGATAATTCTGACATCGGTTGACGGCACGGGCAGCCCAATGCTGCCACTGTAATGCTTAAGGTCGTAAGGATTGCCCGATACCACGGGTGAACTCTCTGTCAATCCGTACCCTTCGAGCAGATGCTTGCCCGTCAATTTTTCCCAACGCTCCGCCACCGATTGCTGTACCGAGGCACCTCCGCCTGCAGAGAGTCGCAATGTCGAAAAATCTAGTTCATGAAACTCTTTATTATTGAGCAATGCATTAAATAAGGTATTTACGCCAGTAATCGCCGTAAAGGGGTATTGCTTCAACTCCTTCACCACCGCTGGAATATCGCGAGGATTGGTGATCAAGAGGTTCTTTCCACCCAGTTCAAAGAACAGCAGACCATTCACCATCAATGCATAGATGTGATACAACGGAAGAGCCGTCACTACCAATTCACGTTCTTCACGCAACACGGAACCGTAAGCTGCCTTACACTGTTCAAGGTTCGCCAACATATTGCGGTGCGTAAGCATCGCGCCTTTAGCGACGCCCGTGGTGCCGCCGGTATATTGCAGAAACGCCAGTTCACTACTGATGATATCGGGGCGAATATATTGCTGACGCCGCCCCTCTTGCAAAACACGCCGAAACGAGATGGCATCCGGCAAATGATATTTGGGCACCAGTCGCTTAATGTATTTCACCACGAAATTTACTAATGTACCTTTTGCCGTAGAGAGCTGATCGCCCATACGGGTCAGGATGACGTGCTTCACCGCCGTGTTATGGACGATTTTTTCCAGCGTATGCGCAAAATTAGATACGATCACAATCGTGCTAGCACCGCTGTCTTTTAGCTGGTGTTCTAGTTCACGCGGCGTATACAGCGGGTTAACATTGACGACAACCATACCTGCACGTAACACACCAAATAACGCAACGGGATATTGCAGCAGATTTGGCATCATCAACGCTACGCGGTCGCCTTTTTGCAATTTAAGCTGGTTTTGCAGATAGGCCGCAAACGCCCGACTCCGCTCTTCCAACTTACGAAACGTCATCACTTCACCCATATTGACGAAAGCAGGCCGATCGGCGTAACGCCTCACGGCATTCTCAAACATGTCAATCAACGACGAATAGCGATCGGGATCGATTTCCGCCGGAACGTCTGCCGGATAACGTGATAACCAAATTTTTTCCAAGACGTCACTCCCGAGATATTTTTTTAGTGGCATCGTCGTCGCCCTCATAGGCATATAGTTATTAACATTATTTTAACTCAGCCTACCAGTTAGCTAACAAACAATGTTAAGGTTGCGAGGACGATCACTTATTTATCCCCGCCATACATCAAGCTGCCTGTGTATTACTCAAAACGTTAACGTTTTGTCATGCGCGCCGAATTATTTACGGTCTATTTTTTTCAAAAAAAATCAGGCAACCTGCGTCGCCTGATCTTTTTACATACGTAGTACGTGAAGATTTTGAACACTGCCCAAGTTCAAAATGACAAATGAAATAGTCCTAATGGGTAGATTCTTATTCTGTCACGATATTCTCAATCCGTGCCGGACCCGGCCAACCGCCGTCGAATCCCCATCCGGGGCCCCAGCCATAACCATAACCTGCGCGCCATCCCCACGGACCATAGCCGTAACCGCCGGGCGGCACCATCAGACGCTGCACGACATTCCAGCGTTTGTAGCCTTGCGCATCGATCACGACATAGCGATAAGGTTTATCACCGATAGCGCCCTGTTCGGTGCCGACAATCGGTCCAACAACGGTCACCAGTTGGTCTTTAAAATCGACTGGTTCCAGAAAGCGATTTACATAGGCGATAAAGCGCCCTTCTGACGGCATATCCAACAGCGGTTTCGCCCCGCTATCCAGCGGCATACTGGCAATTTCCAGACGGGTTTTATTCGCTTCATTGCGGATGCTGACCACCCGCCCGCCAAAACGTGACTCCTGACCGACATAAATCTGCGGCGCATTCATCACTCGCACCAAGTCGTCTTGTGGCGTTGGCGAGGTGCCTTTGATGGCATCCGGCACCGTGACGCAACCTGAAAGCAACAGCGCTGCCGCAGCCATCATAGAAAGGCGTGCGCTTTTCCGATTCAGATGCATTCTTTTCATGCGCATACTTTTTATTTGTACGCTTTTTATTTCTACGAGCATGGCACAACCTCCTCTCAGGTATCTGACAGTTAGACTGCTCAGCATCGAATAAGTTGCTGTTTATTCCCGCTATACGTCACGCCGAATCTGCGTTCTACTACGCGCGGCCGGGCAATTTTTTCCAGGTCACTTCATTACGCAGGTAGCACGGTTGCGCATTCTCGACGCTGACCGCTTTTCCTGCCTGCCAGAGCCGACAGGCCAGCGGTAACATGTCCTGTGCCTGCGGCAGCAGTATGTCGCCCTTCGTCAACACCAGTGCGGAATGGTTGACCAGCTCAGGATAGGTTTCCCACCCGGTACCTACCGTGGCCCACTCGCCTGACAGCGCGACGGTTAACGCCTGCACCTGTTCAGGTTTCAATACCGCTTCTTCGGATTCCCCCTGCCAGCCGCCGTCAGCATCACGCTGATAGCAGCCCCAGTACACTTCTCCCATCCGCGCATCAATGGCCGCCAGCACTTGCATCGCCTGCGTCTGGCGGAAAGCCCCCTGCGCCATGGTTGCCAGCGACGATATACCAAGCAGCGGTAAATCCGCCCCCAGCGCCAGCCCCTGCGCAATGCCGATACCAATCCGCACGCCGGTAAAACTTCCCGGTCCCTGGCCAAAGGCAAGCGCATCAAGATCGTTAAGCGTCAGGCCGCTGTCGGCCAGCACCTGCTGGACCATCGGTAAGATACGTTGTGTGTGTTCACGGGGACAAATTTCAAACAGGGAATGAATTTCGCCTTCATTCCAAAGCGCGACGGAACAGGCTTCCGTTGCAGTATCAAGCGCTAGAATTCGCGTAGACATGCCAACCTCAGGCAGGATAAATAAATCTTAATAAGCCGTATCATAGCATAAGCCCCCTGTCGTGCCGTAGCCCTTCCCGCCATCGGTCAGGCCATACGGCAATCGCCAATTGGGATTATGAGCTACGCGTCAGGAAGGTAATCGCTTGCTGAATATCACGGGTACGCGGTGTCGGTGGCAAACTATTAAGAAACACCGCACCATACGGCCGCATCACCAGTCGATTATCGCAAATCACAATCACTCCGCGATCCTCAACATCACGGATGAGGCGTCCTACGCCTTGTTTCAGGGTAATTACCGCATCGGGGACCTGCACATCGTCGAACGGCTCACCGCCGCGCAGGCGACAATCCTCTATACGCGCTTTCAGCAGCGGATCGTCCGGCGAGGTAAACGGCAATTTATCGATAATGACACAGGAAAGCGTATCACCGCGCACATCCACGCCTTCCCAGAAGCTGCTGGTCGCCACCAGCAAAGCATTACCCGCTGACACAAACTGCGACAGCAATTGCGCCTTGCCCGTTTCCCCCTGCAACAGCACTGGTAACGTCAACGTCGCACGGAACTCAGCAGCCAAATCGCGCATCATCTGATGCGAGGTACACAGCATAAAACAACGCCCCTGATTCGCTTCAATCAACGGTCGTAGCATCGCCGCCAACCTTTTCGCCGCCCCCGGGCGATTGGTTTCCGGCAGGTTACGCGGGACGCAGAGCAGCGCCTGATTGGCATAATCAAACGGGCTGGGTAACAGGAGCGTATTCGCGTTATCCAACCCCAGCCTATCGGTGAAGTGGAAAAGTTGATCGTTAACGGACAGCGTCGCGGAGGTAAACACCCAGGCCGCAGGCTTCTCTTTTATCAGTTCACGAAAGCGATCGGCGACGGACAACGGTGTCAGCGCCAACACAAAATGACGCGAATTGCATTCATACCAGTAGCTGTAACCCGGCAACTGGACGTCTTTCAGCCGTTTCAATCGGTTGCGGTAAAGTGTGGCGCGTTCAAAGGCGACATCCAGCAATGCTGAACGCCCCAGCGACAGTTTCGCAACGTCGTAACACAGCTCCAGTGCGTCATCCAGCAACAGCAGCGCACGCTGAAGCGACGGCTGTTCGAGCACATCGCGTAAGTTACCGCGAAACCCCGGATCGCCCAGCGCCAACCGAAAATCCTGCGTACTTTGCGTCAGGCGATCGGCACTTTTCTGTAGCTGAGAGGCATCACGCACTTCTGTGCGGTAAGCAATGATGATGTCTTTTGCCAGATCCAGCAGTTGGCGGCTGGAAAGCTGCTGGCCGAAATATTGACTGGCGATATCGGGAATCTGGTGGGCCTCATCGAAAATCACGACGTCGCTTTCCGGGATCAGTTCCGCAAAACCCGTTTCCTTCACTACCATGTCCGCCAGATAGAGATGATGGTTAACCACCACGATATCGGCATCCATCGCTTTGCGCCGCGCCTTCACCACGAAGCACTCTTTATAATGCGGGCAGTCACTGCCCAGACAGTTATCGTTAGTGCTGGTCACGAGTGGCCAGATCGTACTGTCTTCCGCCACACCTGCACAGGTCGTGACATCGCCTTCTGTGGTTTCCGACGACCAGCCGCGCAGCCTGACCAGTTCGCTCAGCGTTTCGCCGGGTAAATCACCGCCACCCAGCGATTGCTGTTCAAGCCGTTCCAGGCAGAGATAGTTAGAACGGCCTTTCAGCAGCGCTAACTTGCCTTTGTACTTCAGCGCCTGCGCGACCGTCGGTAAATCGCGACTATAGAGCTGGTCCTGTAGCGCTTTCGAACCGGTCGAGATGATGACTTTTTTATCCGAACGCAAGGCTGGCGCAAGGTAAGCATAGGTTTTACCGGTTCCGGTTCCCGCTTCTACCACTAGCGCCGTTTTATCGTCGATGGCCCGCATGACGGCTTGCGCCATCTGCCGCTGTGGCTCACGAGGCTTGAAGCCCGTGATCGCCTTCGCCAGCGCACCGTCATTAGCAAAATCATCGATTACCCGATCGTTCGTCACGCCAGCTCTCTTTTCAAAGGAATTATGTAGAGTAATGCTATAAGCCTCTAACCGTTTCAGGCTGCGGCAAAAATATCGCGCTGATTATGCCAAGAGTCACTCGGCGCTACCACCTTAAATCAGGAAAGCAGGCCAATGCCCACTGTGGTAGGCTTGGCGATTCGCTTTTATTACCTTAGGAGGAACTTCACCCATGGCGATCACACGTATTAATCCCGAAGCACGCTGGTCAGACGCCGTTATCTATAACAACACGCTCTATTACACCAGCGTGCCAGAGAATCTGGATGACGACGCGCAGTCACAGACGGAAAACGCGCTGGGCGCGATAGATGCGGTCCTAAAACAGGCTGGAACGGATAAGAGCAAGCTACTGGACGTGACGATTTTTCTCGCCGACGCCGATGATTTTGCCGCGATGAACGCCGCATGGGATACCTGGGTCGTAGCTGGCAGCGCACCAGTACGCTGCACTGTGCAGGCGAAGTTGATGCATCCGAAATTTAAAGTCGAAATAAAAGCAATCGCGGCGGTATAAACCATAGCCCCTTATATACAATACCTACGAAGAGGATGGCAGTTACTGCTCGTCCTCCTCTTCACCATCGTCAAAATGATGTTCTTCATCGCTATCATTAACCATGTCATCATCGTCTTCGTCAAACATCACCGCGACGTTGCCGCCCTTATGGTTTTCGCGAATTTCTGCCGCGACGAGCGCGATCGCCTGTCCGCTGCTCATGCCTTCAGACATCAGTTCCTGAATGCGCTCTACGGCATCTTGCTGCTGTTTATGTGTCAGCGCGGGCATACCTGCAATCATGATAATTTCCTAGTTGATAAATTCCCGCGTATCATCGCACGCCCGCTTTGAGATACACCAGTATTTCTGCTTTGTGGTACGCTGTAGCCAGTAAAATCGACACGATACCTATAGATACCACACGAAAACATGACCGCCGCCAACACGATTCACGAGATCAATACCAGCGATTCAGGCTCTGCCGTTGTCTATCACGCGCTGCCATATTACCCGAATGTGCTGCTCGATCGCTTTGCCCCTTTTTCCCAACAGCCGTGGGCAATATTACTGCATTCTGGGTTTGCCGATCATTCGCACAATCGCTTTGACATCATGGTCGCTGACCCACGCGTCACATTGTGTACGCGCGAAGGCAAAACGGAAATAATAAGTGACGGCGTAACGAACACCCTAGAAGGTGATCCGTTTATCCTGCTGCAACAGCAGCTTGATGCGCTGTCGTTACCTGTCGAAACACATCCTGACTTTCCTTTTCAGGGCGGCGCATTAGGTCTGTTCGGCTATGATTTGGGACGCCAGATTGAAACGTTGCCCGCACAGGCCGAACAGGATATCGACCTGCCGGATATGGCTGTGGGTTTATATGACTGGGTGCTGGTTGCCGACCACCACCGACAAACCTTAACGCTGATCGTACATCATTCCCTTCAGGCACGGCTCGACTGGTTAGCGACCCCGCCTGTCAACGCGATAAAAGTCGATTTCAGCCTGACCAGCGACTGGCAGCCGAATATGTCACGCGCCGTGTACGGCGAAAAATTCCGCAAAATACAGGGCTATCTTCTGGCGGGCGATTGCTATCAGGTCAATCTGGCACAGCGTTTCTCTGCGACTTACGCTGGTGATGAATGGCAGGCGTTTTTACGATTGTCCGCAGGCAATAAAGCGCCTTTTTCTGCTTTCCTGCGCCTGCCGGAAAATACCGTGATCAGCGTGTCGCCGGAACGCTTCCTCTGGCTGGAAAATAACCACATTCAAACGCGTCCGATTAAAGGTACATTACCGCGACTCGCAGACCCAGATGCGGATAAGCAACAGGCGAACCGGCTCGCCCGTTCAGAGAAAGATCGCGCAGAAAACCTGATGATTGTCGATCTTCTGCGTAACGATATTGGTCGCGTCGCGGTTCCGGGCAGCGTTCGCGTACCGGAGCTGTTTGCCGTTGAGCCTTTCCCCGCAGTGCACCATCTGGTCAGCACGATTGAAGCGCAGCTACCAGAAAATTGTCCCGCGACCACGCTGCTACGCGCCTGTTTCCCCGGCGGGTCGATCACTGGCGCACCGAAAATCCGTGCCATGCAGATTATTGAAGAGTTGGAACCTCAGCGTCGTAATGCCTACTGCGGCAGCGTCGGCTACATTAGTCTGTGCGGAACCATGGACACCAACATCACCATCAGGACGTTATTAACCGAACGCGGCAGAATCTACTGTTGGGCAGGTGGTGGCATCGTCGCCGACAGTGAGGAACAGGCGGAATATCAGGAAACGTTTGATAAAGTGGGCCGTATTCTTCCACTGCTGGATAACTCCCAGGCCAACAATTCAGGTACTGAGTGAATGAGTGAAATTGCCTTTCCGACAACGGCCTTCACGCTGGACGACTTTATTACGCGTTTTCAGCTACAGCTTCCACCGCCGCTACAACCTGTTCATCAACAACGGCAGGCTGCGGTTCTGGTACCGATTATCTGTCACCCTACGCCCACGCTGTTATTGACCCGGCGTTCTGCCGATCTCCGTAAGCATGCCGGGCAGGTGGCGTTTCCCGGCGGCGCGGCAGACAAAACGGATCGTTCAATCATCGAAACGGCACTACGTGAAGCACAGGAAGAAGTGGCTATTCCGCCGAAAAATGTACAGGTGTTGGGCATCCTACCGCCGCTGGATAGCGTCAGCGGCTTTCAGGTCACACCGGTCGTCGGACTGATCGCCGCACAGACCCGCTTCCACCCCAATGAAGATGAAGTCGCTGAGCTGTTCGAAATTCCGCTGGATGACGCTTTCGCGCTGACACGCTACTACCCGCTGGATATTGAGCGCAAGCAGCAACGGCACCGGATTTATCTCTCCTGGTATCAGCAGCAGTTTGTCTGGGGACTGACCGCCGCTATCATCCATCAGCTTGCTTTACAGATTTCCGACAGGCCCTAAGTTCAAGGCCGCCCCGCGGCTTTTAGCGCAACACTTCTTTTCCCTCACTAATTATCCCTACTTTAAAAATGGATTTTACGAACAAAAAACAGCCACCTCTATTATTTACAATGGCTTAGATCGTGTTTGAGATAAGTTAAATTATGCAGTGGCATAAGTTTATTTCATGCGAAAAAGAAAGCCACACAACATATTCCACACTACAATAGCGCGATTTAACGAGTTTTATTCTAATATTTGGGCATATCTCCACTACAATTCAGGTCATGTATCGCCAGAACCGAAAACTGGCGACCAGAAAATAGCGGGTACGGCTCTGAGTCTCTGAGGAATTTGGTGTGATAAGTGTTTTCGACATGTTTAAGATCGGTATTGGCCCCTCTAGCTCTCATACGGTTGGACCGATGAAAGCCGGCAAGCAATTTGTCGATGAATTGATCAACCAGAATTTACTAACCGCGATCACGCGTGTTGCCGTCGATGTTTATGGCTCGCTATCGCTGACGGGTAAAGGCCACCATACGGATATCGCCATCATCATGGGCCTGGCGGGCAACATGCCGGATACCGTCGATATTGATGCCATCCCTGGCTTTATCCGCGATGTTGAACAACGCGAACGCCTGCTGCTGGCTAATGGGCAGCATGAGGTGGATTTCCCCCGTGAAGGCGGTATGGTTTTCCGCAGTGAAAATCTGCCGCTGCACGAAAACGGCATGACGATTACCGCGTTTGCCAGCAATAAAGAAATTTATAGCAAAACTTACTACTCCATTGGTGGAGGCTTCATCGTTGATGCAGAGCATTTTGGCAAAGACGTCACCACCGACGTATCCGTTCCCTATACCTTCCATTCTGCCAAAGAGATGTTGGCTCACTGCAAACAGAGTGGCCTATCACTTTCCGGAATGGTGATGCGTAACGAACTCGCGTTGCACAGTCAGCAGGAGATTGAGGCGTACTTTGCCGATATCTGGCAAACGATGCGTGCTTGTATCGATCGCGGCATGAACACCGAAGGCGTGTTGCCTGGACCACTGCGCGTACCACGCCGTGCATCCCCGTTGCGTCGTATGCTGGTGTCTTCCGATAAGTTGTCCAACGACCCGATGAACGTGGTGGACTGGGTTAATATGTTCGCGCTGGCGGTGAACGAAGAAAACGCCGCAGGTGGCCGTGTGGTGACTGCACCAACAAACGGCGCATGCGGCATTGTCCCCGCAGTCCTTGCCTATTACGACCACTTCATCGAGCCGGTTAGCCCGACCATTTATATTCGTTATTTCCTCGCGGCTGGCGCGGTCGGCATTCTGTACAAAATGAACGCCTCCATCTCCGGTGCCGAAGTGGGCTGTCAGGGTGAAGTGGGCGTGGCCTGCTCCATGGCAGCGGCTGGACTGGCAGAACTGATGGGTGCCAGCCCGGAACAGGTTTGCATCGCTGCCGAGATCGGTATGGAACACAATTTGGGCTTAACCTGCGACCCTGTTGCGGGCCAGGTACAGGTTCCCTGCATCGAACGTAACGCCATTGCTTCCGTTAAGGCGATTAACGCCGCCCGCATGGCCACCCGCCGCACCAGCGAACCACGCGTCTCGTTGGATAAGGTAATTGAAACCATGTACGAAACGGGGAAAGACATGAACGCCAAATACCGCGAAACCTCCCGAGGTGGGCTGGCGATCAAAGTACAGTGTGATTAAAAGTACGGTGTGATTAAAAGTACGGTGTGATTAACTCGCTTTCACCACATATTTGCTTTTACTCTCATCACAAAAAGCCCCACCAATTTGGCGGGGCTTCATTTTGCAATCGACTGACGAGGTGCTCATTACACTTCTTCAGCGCCTTCCCGATCGACGATACGTTCTACACGCACCAGTTCAATACGATATTCGGAAACGTCGATGATATGGAAACGCAAGTGGTACAACTCGATGATCTCGCCGACTTTCGGGAATTCATCACTGTGCGCCAGCAGCATCCCGGCCAGTGACGCATACTCTTCCTTCGGATCAACCAAATCGCTGCTATCCACCACTTGTTGTAACGCGTGCAGATCCGTTCCGCCTTTCACTAACCAGCCTTCGCCGTCTGGGATAATATCCAGCGTTTCGTCTTCATCCGGGAACTCACCTGCGATGGCTTCCAGCACGTCCAGCGGTGTAACCAATCCTTGCACCACGCCAAATTCGTTGGCAATGATGACCAGACTACCTTTCGCGCGACGCAGAACCGGTAGTAAGTTAATCACATCCAGCGTCTCCGGTACGACAATCGGCGGATTAGCGGCGGCAAAATTTTCCACATCGGTTTGTGTTTCCAGCGCCACCAGCAGATCTTTGGCACGGACGACGCCGATAATTTCATCCAGAGAACCGCGACATATTGGGAACAGGCTGTGAGGCGTATCCAACAATTGCATACGGATCTGTTCGACCGAACTGGCGCTATCCACCCAGGAAATTTCGGTGCGTGGTGTCATTACGCTACGCAGCGAACGTGAGGCTAACGTCAACACGCCGCTGATCATATTGCGCTCTTCTTCAGCGAATTCCTCTTTCGTGAGTTTTTTCTGTGGTTCACCCGCCTCCACATCGTCGGTATTTTTCCGTGAACCCATCAGGCGCAGAATGGCCTCTGCGGTACGTTCACGCAAAGGGCGATGCGACTGATGCTTCATAAAGTTATGACGGGCAATTTGGTTAAACAGTTCGATCAAGATAGAGAAACCAATCGCGGCATACAGGTAACCTTTCGGAATGTGGAAACCAAAACCTTCCGCCATCAGGCTCAGACCAATCATCAACAAGAAGCTGAGACACAGAACCACCACCGTGGGGTGCGCATTGACGAAGTTGGTCAGCGGCTTAGACGCTACCAGCATAACGCCCATCGCTATAATCACCGCCGTCATCATGACGCCAAGGTGATTCACCATCCCTACTGCGGTAATCACGGCATCCAGCGAGAACACGGCATCCAACACGACGATCTGCGCAACGACGGCCCAGAAATTAGCATGAGCGCGATTGCCATTGCCTTCGTGCGTCTTATTCTCTAGCCGTTCATGCAACTCCATAGTGGCTTTAAACAGCAGGAATACACCACCGAACAGCAAAATCAGGTCACGACCCGAGAAGCTGAAGTCACCAACGCTAAACAATGGACGGGTCAGTGTGACCATCCAGGAAATCAAAGACAACAGACCCAGACGCATGAACAACGCCAGGCTTAAACCAATAATGCGGGCTTTATCTCGCTGCTTGGGGGGTAATTTATCCGCCAAAATGGCGATAAACACCAAATTGTCGATACCCAGAACAATTTCCAGTACCACCAGCGTCAATAGGCCTGCCCAGATTGAAGGATCTAGCAAAAATTCCATGTCAGACTCCAGAAAATGAACGAGCAGATGACATCAATGCATGGGCCGCATTGAATGGTAATAAAAAGAGTTGGTGTGAATCAGAGAGATTCTGAATGTGGTCTGAGTGACCAACTGAGTACAGAAAACCGCCAGCATTAGCGGGGAAACAGAGAACGTTTTGTCGGTGACAGTCCATGGGAAGGGCTGATGCCCGGTGCTCCTAAGCAATTTAAGGGACGTTTACTCTAACAGGTTGTTACCATTTTTCACAAAGAATTTCTTAGACTGGCTTCGCATTGATAACCCGCTCAAATTTTCGCATTCCGTCCCCTTTTAGCCCCCTGCTTAACTAGTCAGCATTAGAGCATCATCACACTATTTATTTTTTCGATAACTAAAATAAATCTGTCAGTCACGATTTCTCGCCTGACAGCCTGGAGGAACACGGTGAAATGTCATGAATCCACGGTAAAGTTTTTCTTGCAGCCATACTAATACCGCGACGGTTAACGCTTTCACTACCGGAACGCTAACCCTGTTTCCTGACACATTGACTCTTTTGATCGTGAACGTGAGGAGGTAGCAAGTGAGTATTGCCATTATGTTATGCACTCACGGCGCCACTGCGGGACCGCTGTTAAAGACAGCAGAAATGATTCTTGGCGAACAAAGTAATGTCGCTTGGATCGATTTCGTCCCCGGAGAAAACGCCGAAACTTTGATAGAAAAATATCAGGAAAAACTCACGCAGTTAGACACATCGCAGGGCGTGCTGTTTCTCGTTGATACCTGGGGCGGCAGCCCGTTCAATGCCGCCAGTCGCCTCGTCACCGACAAAGAAAACCATGATGTTATCGCTGGCGTAAATATTCCCATGCTGGCGGAAACCTTTATGGCTCGGGATGATAATCCGTCCTTCTCCAATTTGGTTGCTATCGCTCTGGAAGCTGGCAGGGATGGCGTAAAAGCGCTGAAGCACCAGGAAAAACCCAAAGCAGCTCCCCCTTCTCCTCCCCCAAAACCAACGCCGTACCCACACCGATAGGACCCGGTGAACATATGAAGATCGGGTTGGCACGTATTGATGACCGTCTGATTCATGGTCAAGTCGCCACCCGCTGGACGAAAGAAACCAATGTTTCGCGCATTATTGTTGTCAGCGATGAAGTCGCTGCCGATCACGTGCGTAAAACGTTGCTGACTCAAGTTGCGCCACCGGGCGTTACCGCACACGTCGTGGATGTGGCAAAAGCCGTTCGTGTTTATGACAACCCGAAATATGCCGCCGATCGCGTAATGTTGCTGTTCACCAATCCGACGGATGTATTAACGCTGATCGAAAATGGCGTAAAAATTCCCTCGGTCAATATTGGCGGGATGGCATTCAAACAGGGGAAAACGCAGGTAAATAATGCTGTCTCTATCGATGAAAAGGATATTGTAGCATTCCGTGAATTAGATAAACGCGGGATTGAACTGGAAGTTCGGAAAGTATCAACCGACTCCCGAATTAAAATGATGGACTTGATTAACAAAATGCCGCGTTGATACCCGCCACGATGTGAAGGTTATTAACGCTAACATCACCATCAATAATAGCTTTATAGACCTGACGATTTTCAAGATATGCCTTTATGTCAATATTGAAAAACCTTATATCGACATAGAAAATCAATGGGGATGGCGATTTATTTTACTCAGACACATTTTATAGGAGAAGTACGATGGAGATTACCACACTTCAAATTGTGCTGATATTTCTCGTCGCATGTGTTTCGGGGATGGGTTCAATTCTCGATGAATTCCAGTTCCACCGTCCACTCGTCGCTTGTACGCTAATTGGTGCAGTATTAGGTGATTTAAAAACCGGGATCATTATTGGCGGTACGCTGGAAATGATCGCATTAGGCTGGATGAATATCGGGGCGGCAGTAGCACCTGATGCGGCGCTGGCTTCCATTATATCAACTATTCTGGTTATTGCCGGTGGTCAGGGAATCGGTGCCGGGATTGCTCTGGCGATTCCGCTTGCCGCTGCTGGCCAGGTCTTAACCATTATTGTTCGTACCATCACGGTGGCATTCCAGCATGCGGCAGACAGCGCGGCAGAACGAGGCAACCTGACGGCCATCAGTTGGATTCACGTCTCCGCCCTGCTGCTTCAAGCCATGCGTATCGCAATCCCTGCGGTTATTGTCGCAGTCTCTGTCGGCACTGACGCCGTTCACGAGTTGTTGAATTCCATCCCGGACGTTGTCACCAACGGTCTGAATATCGCGGGTGGGATGATTGTTGTCGTCGGTTACGCGATGGTGATCAACATGATGCGCGCGGGCTACCTGATGCCGTTCTTCTATCTTGGCTTCGTTACCGCTGCGTTCACAGAGTTCAACCTGGTGGCGCTGGGCGTAATCGGTATTGTGATGGCGGTGCTATATATCCAGCTCAGCCCGAAATATAACAAGGTTCAAGGCCAGTCTGTTACATCAGGCAATAACGGTCTTGATAATGAACTGGATTAACAGGAGTGAGAAAAATGGTCGAAAATACGAATGTCAAAAAACTCACTGACAGCGACATCCGCGCGGTGTTTATCCGTTCCAACCTGTTTCAAGGCTCCTGGAACTTTGAACGTATGCAGGCACTCGGCTTCTGTTTTTCCATGGTGCCAGTGATCCGCCGTCTTTATCCTGAACATTCGGAAGAGCGTAAACAAGCGATTAAACGCCATCTTGAGTTCTTCAATACGCAGCCTTTTGTTGCTGCGCCGGTACTCGGCGTAACGATGGCGATGGAAGAGCAACGCGCAAACGGCGCACCGATTGACGACGCGGCGATAAACGGCCTGAAAGTCGGGTTGATGGGGCCATTGGCGGGCGTTGGCGATCCGATATTCTGGGGCACCGCGCGCCCAGTATTCGCAGCGCTAGGCGCGGGGATTGCCATGAGCGGCAGCTTATTGGGACCCGTCCTCTTCTTCGTCTTGTTTAATCTGGTTCGCCTGTTAGTGCGTTACTATGGCGTCGCCTACGGCTACCGTAAAGGGATCGATATCGTCAGTGATATGGGCGGTGGTTTCCTGCAAAAAATGACCGAAGCAGCGTCTATCCTCGGTTTATTCGTCATGGGGGCATTGGTCAATAAATGGACTCACGTCAACATTCCGATGGTGGTGTCGACGGTGACGAATCAGAATGGAGAAACCACCGTAACCACGGTTCAATCCATCCTTGACCAGCTCATGCCGGGGCTCGTTCCCCTACTGCTGACGTTCGGCTGTATGTGGCTATTACGGCGCAAGGTGAACGCGCTGTGGTTGATTATGGGCTTCTTCGCCATTGGTATCTTCGGATATTGGATCGGCCTGCTCGGCGTGTAATGTCTACTAGCCAGGCACAAATGTGCCTGGCTATGCTTTATTCTCTGAGATGTAACGGATAAGGATAATACCGATGACGATGACAGACATCACGCTGGTGGGGTTGATTGCTTTAGCACTGGTTTATGCCCTCTATGACGAATTCATCATGGATAAACTCAAAGGGAAAACACGACTGCTCATTCCCCTGAAGCGGATTAATCGACTCGACACCCTGATTTTCATCGGCTTAGTGGGTATTCTTATTTATCAAAATGTGATGAGTAATGGTGCCATTATCACAACTTATCTTTTGATTTCTCTGGCCTTCATGGCGTGCTATCTGGCTTATATTCGTCGCCCCAAACTGATTTTTAAATCAACCGGTTTCTTTTATGCAAATTTATTCATTCCTTATACCAGAATTAAGAATATGAATTTATCTGAGGATGGCGTATTAGTTATCGATCTTGAGAAACGTCGTTTATTGATACAGGTTACTCAGCTCGACGATTTAGAAAAAATATATAAATTTATGATTGATAACCAATGAATTCGGTTTTCCATTCAAATTATTTAAAATAGCCTGAGATATACACCCTCCATTTCGATGGTATTTTAACCTCAATAATATTGGTGTTATTTTACGCAATATTTTGTCGTTAACATCCAAATGAAAATAATTATCAATTGCATTGTTAACACTTAAAACTTTTAGTGTTGTTTGCACCATAAATAATATGGTAAGGTTGCGCCGTCATTGGGGAGTAGCCAATTTTTGATTAGTCACTATAGTCACTTTTCAAAAATGCTCGTATCAACATACTCGTTCTATCTCCGTATTATCGGGGTATAAAACGTGGTGCGGGCGGCCAAGCATGATTGGCAGGCGAGACCATAGACACGTAGCATCGTCGTTCGGGTTGGGGATGATCTGCGTGTATATGGTTAATCGTCCAGCCGAGGCTATTTTACAATGAATATGTCAGCAACACTTATCCTAGCATTTGGTATGTCAATGGATGCCTTCGCCGCGTCAATCGGTAAAGGTGCCGTCCTGCATAATCCCCGCTTCCGCGATGCGATCTGGACAGGTCTCATTTTTGGCGTTATCGAAGCAATTACCCCACTCATCGGTTGGGCACTTGGTTTTTTTGCCAGCCAATATATTCTCGAATGGGATCATTGGGTTGCCTTTACGCTGTTATTGATTCTCGGTGGCCGCATGGTCATTGAAGGATTCAAGGGCTCTTCAGACTGCCGCTGCGAAAAAGTCAAAAATCATAGTCTGGCACTGTTAATCTGCACCGCGATTGCCACCAGCCTGGACGCCATGGCGATTGGTGTTGGTTTGGCTTTCCTCCAAGTCAATATTCTCCATACTGCGATGGTTATTGGCTGTGCCACCATGATTATGGTCACGCTTGGGATGATGATTGGCCGCTATATCGGCCCGATTTTCGGTAAAAAAGCGGAGATTATGGGTGGGCTGGTACTTATTGGCATCGGCTGTAATATCCTGTATGAACATCTCGGCTACGCCGCCTGATATGCCCGTCATACTTCACGTTGCTTGTGCGTTGGCTGCCCTTAAATACTCGGCCCATCGAGGGCCTCGCCCTAAAGGGCCGACGCATTGGCGTTGTTCAAAACGCTAGCGTTTTGTCACGCAACTCGAATTATTTAGGGTATAAAACACATCTATATCAACGGGCAGCTCGATTCTCACGCTGCCCGTTTTCATTCTTCTCGATCAATCTATCGCATCAATATCAACACGCTGATGCAAGCGAATAATAAAATCCGTTTCACAACTAAATGCAGCAGTCCCCCACAATCGCTCGCTGACCTCTGGCGTTGCCCGCCAGGCAAAGGGGGTCATTTGCAATAGAGCCGCCGCTTCGTTACCAGATAACTGCATGGGATACGCGAGCACCTGCTGATCCATAAGCTGAAAGCCGGCAAGCACCTCGTCTTTACTCGGGTGTAATAGCACCTCATCGTAGACTTCTGCCTTCAATTGAAACAGGTGGCGTGGCCCCGGGGACACCGTCACGACCCAACCGCCAACCTTAACCGTGCGAAGTAATTCTGCGTCATTACATGGCGCATAGATTTTTACCACAGCATCAAGAGATTGGTCAGGAAACGGCAGCCTCTGGCTGGATGCGACACAAAACTCAACGCGGTCATACCGTTTTGCAGCACGTTGAATCGCAGCTTTGGAAACATCCAGTCCATATATCGTCATCGACCTGCGCAATGTAAGGCGATGCGCAAATTCTGCGGTGTAGTATCCTTCACCACAGCCGATATCCAGCAGTGCGGTTGCGTCATCCGCCACGATATTATCAATATGCTGCGCCACAGCGTCGCGTAGCGGTTGATAATGGCCAGCTTCAAGAAAGTTGCGCCGAGCCTGCATCATTTCAGCACTATCGCCGGGCTGCTTTGAGCGCTTAAACTGTACCGGCAACAGGTTGACGTACCCTTCTTTCGCACAATCAAAGCTATGTTTACCACACGTCCATTGCCGCGGGTGTCGCTCCAGAGGTAACTGGCATAGCGGACACTGATAACTCATCGGCACATTTTCCTCATTAAGCACGCCTTCACTGCATTACGGGTGTAGATACAAGCATCACGGGTGCAGATAAAACGCAGACAACAAAAAACCCGCACCATGGCGGGTTTTGCAACAGAACTGTAAAATTACAGCGCAGTGACGTTTACTGCAGAAGGACCTTTCTGGCCATCCTGAATTTCGAATTCTACGTTCTGGCCTTCAGCCAGAGTTTTGAAGCCGTTGCCTTGAATTGCAGAGAAGTGTACGAATACATCTTTGCTGCCGTCAGCAGGAGTGATGAAACCAAAGCCTTTAGACTCGTTGAACCACTTAACCTGACCTTTAATCTTTGCCATTTCAAATATTTCCTTTAATTGTTTAAACCGCCCAAAAGGCGTTATACAGACAAACCAAAGTCGTTACTGCTTGAGGCACTAAGATAAGGATCGGCAGAGAAGCAGCATGCAACGCTAAAGGTTGTACCTAAGTCTTCTTTACTGAAAATGCCATTCATATACAGAACTGTACCTCGTTTTACCCAGAAGCGTTATTACACACTATGCAAACGATGGCAAGGCCTTTTTTATCAGTCATGGACACGCCGCACAAATTCACATCATCACTGATTCATTAATACACGATAGCGCACGCTGACGCCTATATTCACAAGCCGTTTCTGACATTACACAATAAGTGCATTTCAGATTTTATTATGCAAACAAATACGCGACAAATGTCGCATTTCTGACACCGCTACACTTGCAATCATAACAAAAAGCTATAATTAGCGTTCTACTATCACGAGATATTGAGCATTAATGGAAGCGTGTCGACAACGACCACGCTTATATCAATATTTAAAAACGATTATCACTTTTATGCTATCTCTATCTCTTGCATTAATACATTACATAATAGAAATTATTTATAATCTAACCTTTCGTTACGCGGGAAATTAACTGGTTTTAACCAGCAGGGCTAATAATGCCACCAAGAAAGTCAATAAAACTACACTTGCCAGCTTCCAGCGTCGTTCTGATTTTGTGCTCATATCACTTACAATCCTTTTGTATAAAATAGAGACATCTCTCACATACTTTATGGTTTATCGGCAATCACCAGAATTTTTTTAAGGTTACCTCCGATTTTTCCTTTTTTTTGGTGTAAATTTCACCATGCGTATAGCGATGTAGAAATCGCACGACAGTTCACCTTCGTTACCGTTAGACTTTCGTTGTAACCTTAAGTACGATTCATTACATTAAAGCAATATTTTTGTTACGAAAGGAGCATGATGCGTTCCTTAGCCATGCAAGTGCGTACAGCAAGCCTGCGAACAGTGATTGCTTGTGTCATTAAACACCCTCCAATAACGACCCCCTGCGTTTTTCTGCCTATTGACTTAAATGATATTGATAATTATTCTCAAATGATATTTCACGGTTTGTAAGGATATCCGCATGATTGGTTTTCACACCCTTTTATCTGCCTTGTTCCGCCGTATTGCGCTCTCGTGCGCCTTGCTGCTTTTAGCCAGCACATCCGTTCAGGCAACTGAAAAACTAAAAGTTATCACCACCTTTACCATTATTCAGGATATCGCCCAAAACATAGCTGGCGATGCTGCAACGGTTGAGTCCATAACCAAACCGGGTGCAGAGATTCATGATTATCAACCAACACCGCGCGATATCGTTAAAACACAATCTGCACAACTGGTGCTGTGGAACGGTATGAACCTTGAGCGCTGGTTTACGCGCTTTTTCGAAAATGTCAAAAATGTGCCCGCCGTCGTGGTGACGGAAGGCATTACGCCCCTCCCTATTCGCGAGGGTGCCTATAATGGCAATCCGAATCCGCATGCCTGGATGTCCCCTTCCAATGCGTTAATCTATATTGAAAACATTCGCAAAGGTTTGGTTCAAGCCGATCCTGCCAATGCAGAAACCTATAACCGTAACGCCAAGGCCTATGCGGAAAAAATTAAGGCGCTTGATGCACCACTGCGTGAACGCCTATCCCGCATTCCAGAGCAGCAGCGTTGGTTGGTCACCAGTGAAGGCGCATTTAGCTATCTGGCGAAGGATTATCAATTCAATGAAGTCTATCTCTGGCCAATCAATGCCGATGAACAAGGTTCGCCGCAGCAGGTACGTCGGGTTATTGATACCGTGCGTGAAAAGGCGATCCCTGTGGTGTTTAGTGAAAGCACCATTTCCGATAAGCCCGCAAAACAGGTCAGCAAAGAAACGGGGGCGAAATATGGTGGCGTGCTGTATGTTGATTCGCTGTCTACGGAAAAAGGCCCCGTACCAACCTATATCGACCTGTTACAAGTGACGGTGGAAACCATCGCGAAAGGATTTAATCAATGAGTCGTGATCGAACAGAGCAGTCACTAGAAGTCAATGATGTTTCGGTTACTTACAGCAACGGACATCAAGCGATTCGCCACGCCTCTTTTTCTCTGACTGGCGGTACGATTTGCGCTTTGGTCGGCGTAAATGGTAGCGGAAAATCCACGTTATTCAAAAGTATCATGGGGTTAGTCAAGCCAACCTCAGGGCAGGTACTGCTCAATCAGCAACCCATCTACCAGGCGTTGAAACAGAATCTGGTTGCCTATGTTCCACAAACAGAGGATGTGGACTGGAATTTTCCCGTTCTGGTTGCCGACGTGGTCATGATGGGGCGCTACGGGCGGATGAATTTCCTGCGCATCCCCAGTAAACAAGACCGTGCGATTGTGGCCGAATCATTGGAGCGCGTCGGGCTGTCGACGCTGCAGCATCGCCAAATCGGGGAACTGTCCGGCGGCCAGAAAAAACGCGTTTTTCTGGCCCGGGCGCTGGCGCAACAAGGCAGCGTTCTGCTGTTGGATGAGCCTTTTACGGGAGTCGACGTCAAAACGGAGAATGCCATCATCGAGCTACTTCGTACCTTGCGCGACGAAGGGCATTTGATTCTGGTAGCAACCCATAACCTCGGTAGCGTCCCCGAGTTTTGTGACAATGTTATTTTGGTCAATCGCACCGTGTTAGCCGCAGGGCCGACACACAGCACCTTTACCCAAAGTAATTTGGAGAAAACGTTCGGGGGCGTCCTGCGGCACATCAACCTCGGGGGGGCGCATCTTCACGACGACGACGACGTTCGCTCGGTGACGGTATTAACCGACGATGAGCGTCCTGCGGTGTTCTATGGTTCGACTAAAAGCGACCCTCCTGCGTCACGCACAATACCGGAGGAGAAGAAGCCCTGATGATCGATATCCTGCTGCAGCCATTCAACTATAACTACATGGTCAAGGCGATCTGGGTCAGCGCGATTGTCGGTGGCGTATGCGCTTTTCTTTCAGCGTACCTGATGCTGAAAGGCTGGTCGCTGATGGGTGATGCGCTCTCACACTCCGTTGTTCCCGGCGTTGCGGGGGCCTATGCATTGGGCCTGCCCTACGCTGCCGGCGCATTTTTTACTGGTATGCTCGCTGCGCTGGCGATGACCCTTATCCGTCACATTACCCGATTGCGCGAAGATGCGATTATCGGTTTTATTTTCTCAACGTTTTTTGCCGTCGGTCTGCTGATTATTTCGCTCAACCCGACATCGGTTAATGTGCAGTCCATCATTTTCGGCAATATTTTGGGTATCGCCGACGAAGATATCCTGCAAGTTGAGATCATCATCGGCGTGACGTTCGTGATCCTCTGTCTGCTGTGGAAGGATCTGCTGGCTGTGTTCTTTGATGAGAACCATGCCCGTTCGATTGGCCTTTCTCCGCTGAAACTGAAAATTCTCTTCTTTACGCTACTTAGCGCCTGTACTGTCGCGGCATTGCAAACCGTCGGCGCGATTTTGGTGATCGCGATGGTGATTACACCGGGAGCCACAGCTTACCTGCTTACCGACCGGTTTGGTCGCCTGGTTGTGATTTCTATTGCGCTCGGCGCGCTAACCAGTGCGGTAGGAGCCTATCTGAGCTTTTTCCTCGATGGTGCGACTGGCGGCGTGATTGTCACGTTACAAACCGTTGTTTTCCTGTTGGCGTTTGTCTTCGCTCCCAAACATGGATTACTGGCATCACGCCGGCTGCGATTGCGCGATCAATCAGGAGATGCTTTATGATGCTAATTAGCTGGCTAACCGATCCCCTGTCTTATCCATTCATGCAGCGAGCATTACTCGCCGCCGTCGTCACGGGTACGGTTTGCGCGGTACTGTCCTGCTATCTGGTGCTGAAAGGCTGGTCGCTAATGGGCGATGCCATTTCTCATGCCGTATTGCCCGGTATCGTTGTCGCGTTTCTACTGGGAATTCCGCTGGTCATTGGCGCTTTTGTTTCCGGTATTTTTTGTGCGATAGCGACGGGATATGTGAAAGAGCACAGCCGGGTCAAAGAAGATACGGTAATGGGGATCATCTTTTCCGGCATGTTTGCGCTGGGACTCGTCATGTTTGCACGCATCGATACCGATCAGCACCTGAACCATATTCTATTTGGTAATGTGCTAGGTATCACTCCGCAAGAACTGACGCAAATATTAGTGATTGCGGGAGTGACATTGGCCGTCATTTTGTTAAAACGGCGAGATTTCATGTTGTACTGCTTCGATCCCAATCATGCCCGTGTCATTGGTCTGCCCGTTAAGCTACTGCATTACGGATTACTGAGTCTACTGGCAATGACCATCGTGGCATCATTACAGGCCGTCGGCGTTATCTTGGTGATTGCGATGCTGATTGCACCGGGGATCATTGCTTTTATGGTCTGCAAACGCTTCGACTATATGGTGCTTGTCGCCACGCTGGTTTCCGTCATTTCTTGTATTGCTGGCACCCTAATCAGTTTTTACATCGATGGTGCGACGGGCCCTTGTATCGTCATTGTTCAGGCGCTGTTCTTCACGTTAGCCCTAGCTTACCACCAGCTCAAACTGCGTCGTCAAGCGGCATCTCAGATTGTCAGCGACGCGCTGTAGTACCTCGCCTCTTTGCCTCAGCATGACGTAACCGGAACATCATTGCCGGTTACGTCATGATCTAACGGATTGAGCGGCATCCTAACGCCGTTATTTTTAATTGCGACTATACTTGTTTCTCGCTATCTCTACCTATCGGTTATCACTGTGCTGTATACCTGTAATATTTCAAGCTGCATATGCGTTGGCTGCGTTCACTCACCCGAATCACTTACCTGAGTAAGCTCATCGGGATGAAATGAGAGACATCCTGTCTCTCACCGAAGGCCAGCCGTTGGCTGGTCAAATTCGTTCCCGACGAATTTGACTCTCGCTTGCCGCCTTCATGCAACTCGAATTATTTGAGGTATAGATTCCATTTTTATTATGCTCAATGGGTTACCGTAAACGAATCACCCCAGTGAACAGCAGGGTATCGGCAACATCAACGGGAGGATGACCTTATGTGGCAAGCTATCAGCCGACTTTTGGAAGAGCATCACGGTACTGCGGACATTCAGGAACACCGCGAATTGTCCGGCGGTGAAATACATCCGGCCTGGTACATCCGCTACGGCGAGCATGACATCTTCGTAAAATGCGATCGCCGTGAAATGCTAGCCAAGTTCACTGCTGAAGCCGATCAGCTTCACTTACTGAGCCGCAGTAATACAGTACGAGTACCTAAGGTCTATGGTGTCGGCAGTTCACGCGATCACAGTTTCCTGCTTCTCCAATACTTGCCCGTCAAACCGTTGGATGCCCACAGCGCGTGGTGTCTGGGCGAACAACTCGCACGCCTACACCAGTGGAGCGATCAGCCACAATTTGGGTTGGATTTTGATAACGACCTCTCGACAACGCCACAACCCAATAGCTGGCAGCGGCGTTGGGCGACCTTTTTTGCCGAACAGCGTATTGGGTGGCAGCTACAGCTAGCGGCGGAAAAAGGGATGCACTTTGGCCATATTGAAACGCTGATCGCGCGCGTTGAGGAACGTCTCGCCGGGCATCAGCCGCAACCGTCACTCTTACACGGTGACCTGTGGCCAGATAATTGTGCAAATAGTCAGGATGGCAGTTATTTGTTCGACCCGGCCTGCTATTGGGGGGACAGAGAATGCGATTTAGCCATGCTGCCTCGCTATCCGGCCCTACCCGCACAGATTTATGATGGCTATCAGAGTGTATGGCCGCTGGATAAAGGCTTTATCGATCGCCAACCTATTTATCAGATTTACTATCTGCTTAACCGCGCCAATCTTTTCGGTGGCAAGCATATTGTTGAGGCGCACCAACTGATCGAGCAGCAGTTTTTGGTCTAATGCGAGGCGTTTTATTTCAGGTAAGAAAGATGTTTCAGCGTCTGGCGCAACCTCTGCGCCAGACCGTCACTCAGACTGGTAGCCCTAATAAGTGCAACACCAGGTAGCCAATACCCGCGATAATTACCGGCAGAATATACAGCGGAAAGAATTGCACAAAGATCGTATGTGCCGGGACAATGACACGCGATTCCAGCGTCTCACGCGTGCTCCCGCCCTCACCTTTCATCTTTTCCAGAATGACTTGATCTTCAATACCTTCCTTAATTACTTTCGCCTGACGAGACATCCGGGCACCCGAAACCTGCAACGCGAGGCCAATAAAAATCAGGATGTAGATCAGCCAAAACATCAGCGTCGCCGCACTGAAAAAACGCGTAAAATCCGGTACGGGTGAGTTGTACCAAAAAACGTTCAGGAAAGGCGTATTAAAGCGCACCATGTCGACCATCAGATGCAGAAAATCCAGAAGAACAGCATCAATGCCCTGTTTTTTCTGGGTGTAGGCGTAAAGATAGTTAGCCAGCGAGACGAAGGTTGAAAGCAGCGCGGGGATAAAAAGTATCCATCCAGCAAGGCGTTTAACCACGGCAATACGGCCAGCCTGTTGATACGTCATGAGAACCCCTTCTTAGCGACGCAACATCGATAATATATCGTTTTAGTACGACGGGTAGCCTACTGTAAGTTTACGTGCAGTCAACACTTTATCTCCCGCACCGCCTGATAAGCCACAATAACCACTTGCCACCATCCTGCTTCGAGCTGCCTGTGTGCTGGCTATGACTTAGCCCTTGCATGGACCACGTATTGCTCAAAATGCTAGCGTTTTATCCTGCCCCCTGACTTATTTAAGGTATAGTTTACCACTAAACATTCTTTTCCTTTGCTGACGGAGCCCGTGGTATGTCCTTTGATTCCTCTATACGAGCGGCAATTTTTGATATGGATGGGCTGCTGATTGATTCCGAACCCCTGTGGGATAAGGCCGAGCTGGAAGTGATCGCTTCGCTAGGCGTTGATATTTCACTGCGGGAATCCATGCAAGATACACTGGGTTTACGCATCGATATGGTGGTCGAACTCTGGTATCAACGTTCGCCCTGGGTGGCACCAGCACGAGACGAGGTCGTCCACCGCATTATCGATCGCGCCATCGAACTCGTTGCCAAGCAACGTCCTCTCCTACCCGGCGTAGAATATGCTCTGCAACTGTGTCGTGAGCAGAACCTTAAAATTGGACTGGCTTCCGCTTCACCACTCCACATGCAGCAGCAGGTGCTGCGCATGTTTAAGCTGGATCGCTACTTTGATGTCCTGATGTCAGCCGAAACATTGCCGTATAGCAAACCTCATCCCGAAGTGTATTTAAATGCCGCAAACGGACTCGGTGTTTCTCCTGCACAGTGCGTTACGCTGGAAGATTCGGTAAATGGCATGATTGCAACCAAAGCGGCGCGTATGCGTTCCATCGTTATTCCACAGACTGAATTTCGTGCTGACGCACGCTGGGCGCTGGCCGACTATAAGTTGGACTCACTGAATCAACTGACTGCTGAGCATTTGGTATAAGAATAAAGAAGCGGAAGGAGAAAAAAACAGACACCGCAGGGTATTGCGAAAGCGTGGCCGACGATATGTCGACCACGCTTTGAGGCATTACAGGAAATCAGCTCGCTTAGGCGAGAAAGCATCGATCAGAACGCTGCCATCTTCCAGCGCAACCACGCCATGCATCTCGGGTTTCACCGCCAGATAGGCGTCGCCTGCTTTCAGGATACGTTTATCACCTTCGATCTCCACTTCGAAACTACCAGCGGCAACATAAGCAATCTGATCGTGAATCTCATGGAAGTGCGGCGTACCAATCGCACCTTTATCAAAGTGCACGTAAACCATCATCAGCTCATCGCTCCACGTCATGATTTTACGTTTAATGCCACCGCCCAGTTCTTCCCATGGCGTTTCATCATCAATAAAGTATCTTCTCATTATCATCTCTCCTCTAACGCTTTTATTGCCCATACCTTCTATTGCGTCAACAAACTGTGCACGACAACGAGTGTATGATTATGGATTACGACATTTTAGCCACATCAGTACCAGAAGAAACATAAAATAAGCAAAACCATGACGGCCCTCAAGAAATAAATAAAACATTATTTCATTTTTATTGAATTCGCATCCCATCCAAACTATCATCCCGCATAACAAGAAAGAACCGGGCACGTTGAGGAATAGGTGACGTTGTCACTGCCACGCGACATCATCTGTTTCGCCCGGCGCTTTCGCCAGGAACAGTGAGTAATGAAACGGCCGTTTTCCACATGATGGGTAAGCAGCAGGAAGCCCGTCATAGCGTAATAAAAAACGAGCAGGCGGTGATTTCACCGATCTGGTTAATGTATTCCGGTGTTGGCACCAGACGCTACACCTTTATCTGGGGCATGGTTGGCGAGAATCAAGTTTTCGGTGACATGGATCACGTCAAGGTTAGCGAGTTACGTTAATCGCTTTCAACCGGAATTACCGGTGTTCCCTACAGTAACAGCTAACGACTAAGTATTGTCGCTTACAGAGAGATTACAGCTATGATTTTAAATTCTTTTGATTTACAAGGTAAAGTTGCTCTTATCACCGGTTGTGATACCGGTTTGGGTCAGGGTATGGCTATCGGTCTGGCGCAAGCCGGCTGTGATATCGTCGGCGTCAACATCGTTGAGCCAAAAGACACCATCGAAAAAGTCACCGCACTGGGACGCCGTTTCCTCAGTCTGACCGCTGACATGAGCAATGTATCTGGTCATGCCGAACTGGTAGAAAAAGCCGTTGCTGAATTTGGCCACGTTGACATTCTGGTCAACAACGCCGGCATCATTCGTCGCGAAGATGCTATCGAGTTCAGTGAGAAAAACTGGGACGACGTCATGAATCTGAACATTAAGAGCGTTTTCTTTATGTCTCAGACCGTTGCGCGCCAGTTCATCAAACAAGGTAAAGGCGGCAAGATCATCAACATCGCTTCTATGCTGTCCTTCCAGGGCGGTATCCGCGTGCCTTCTTACACCGCATCAAAAAGCGCCGTTATGGGTGTGACCCGTCTGTTGGCTAACGAGTGGGCAAAACACGGCATCAACGTCAACGCGATTGCTCCAGGGTACATGGCAACCAACAATACCCAGCAACTGCGCGCTGATGAAGACCGTAGCAAAGAAATTCTGGATCGTATCCCCGCTGGCCGCTGGGGTTTACCACAGGATCTGATGGGCCCATCCGTCTTCCTGGCATCCAGCGCATCTGACTACATCAATGGCTACACCATTGCCGTTGACGGCGGCTGGTTGGCTCGCTAAGCGTAATTTTTCTTAGCGGCATTTCGCCAATCTGCGATAAAAAGCACAATTCCGGTTGTGCTTTTTATTTATTTTTCAATTTGTTATTTCGTTCCTCATCATTCTTTCTCCTGCCAAAATCCTTTCTTAAAAAAAATCAAAACAACGTTCCGACTTTGATCACACTTTCGAGATTGCGTGCATGACGACAAGGTTAATAGCGCAATATAATCAATCAAAACAGTGTTTCTATTTATAAGGAACTGTTCCACGGTTCCATAAGAAGGTACTCCATGAGTATTTTTGAAAACTTATACACCAGCAGGAAATCGCAGCTCGACGAATGGGTTGCAGCGCTTGATAGCCACATCGCTTGCGTACAGGATAAAGGTCGCAGTCAGAGCCAGCCTACGCCATTACTGGCAGATGGCTTTGATGTAGAAAATTATGCGCCTGTAGTATGGCAATTCCCTGATGGGCATAGCGCACCTATTTCTAATTTTGCCAGCCAGCAAAATTGGCTAAGAACACTGTGCGCCATGAGCGCCGTTACCGATGATGATAGTTATCAACAATACGCTATCGCACAAAGCGAATATTTTCTGGAACACTTTGTTGATAATAATAGCGGCCTGTTCTACTGGGGCGGACACCGCTTTATTAATCTGGATACATTAGAAGGCGAAGGCCCAGAGTCCAAAGCGCAGGTGCATGAATTAAAGCATCACCTGCCTTATTATTCGCTGTTACATCGCGTTAATGCGGAAAAGACGCTGAATTTCTTTCAGGGTTTCTGGAACGCGCACGTTGAAAACTGGGAGTCATTGGACTTAGGTCGCCATGGCGATTACAGCAAAAAACGCGATCCCAATGTGTTCCTGCATAACCGTCATGATGTCGTCGATCCAGCACAGTGGCCTACTCTGCCATTAACGAAAGGATTGACGTTTGTTAATGCTGGCACGGATCTGATTTACGCCGCATTCAAATATGCAGAATACACGGGTGATAGCCATGCAGCGGCCTGGGGTAAGCACCTTTATCGCCAATATGTTCTGGCTCGCAACCCAGAAACTGGCATGCCGGTGTATCAGTTCAGCTCACCACAGCAGCGCCAACCTGTACCGGAAGATGATAACCAGACGCAGTCCTGGTTTGGCGATCGTGCTCAACGCCAGTTTGGCCCAGAGTTCGGCGAAATTGCGCGTGAAGCCAATGTGCTGTTCCGCGATATGCGCCCACTACTGATTGATAACCCACTGGCCATGCTGGATATCCTCCGCACTCAGCCTGATGCTGAAATGCTGGATTGGGTGATTTCTGGGTTAAAAAATTATTATCAGTATGCCTACGATGTCACCAGCAATACGCTGCGGCCGATGTGGAATAACGGTCAAGACATGACAGGCTACCGTTTTCAACGCGATGGGTATTACGGCAAAGCGGGAACAGAATTAAAACCGTTTGCATTAGAAGGCGATTATTTATTACCGCTGGTTCGTGCTTATCGCCTGAGCGCCGATGAGGATCTGTATGCACTGGTTAACACAATGCTGACGCGGTTGAACAAAGAAAATATTCAGGACATCGCCAGCCCAATGCTTCTGTTGACCGTTATTGAACTGGCCGATCACAAGCAATCAGAATCCTGGGCACATTACGCCGCACAACTGGCGAGCGTTCTGTTTGAACAACACTTCCATCATGGCTTGTTTGTTCGCTCTGCACAGCATCGTTATGTTCGTCTGGATGATACTTATCCGCTGGCTCTACTGACTTTCGTTGCCGCTTGTCGCAACAAATTAAACGCTATTCCACCGTTCTTGACGCAAGGTGGATATGTTCACGGTGATTTTTGCGTTAACGGGGAAAATAGAATTGTTTATGACGTGGAGTTAATTTATCCAGAGTTATTAACGGCTTAATTTTATATTTTTTTAATGATTCACAATTACAAATAGGTAAGCATTATGAATGAAAACAGAATGCTGGGGTTAGCCTATATCTCCCCCTATATTATAGGGCTGATAGTTTTTACCGCTTTCCCCTTTGTTTCGTCATTTATCCTCAGTTTTACTGAGTATGATTTGATAAATCCGCCTGAATTTACGGGGCTAGAAAACTATCACCGCATGTTCCTGGAGGATGATCTCTTTTGGAAATCAATGGGCGTCACCTTTGCCTATGTATTTCTGACCATTCCACTGAAATTAATCTTCGCGCTGTTGATTGCGTTTGTGCTTAATTTCAAATTACGTGGTATCGGTTTCTTCCGTACTGCTTACTATGTGCCTTCTATTCTGGGCAGCAGCGTGGCAATCGCCGTTTTGTGGCGTGCACTATTCGCCATCGATGGTTTGTTAAACAGCTTCCTCGGCGTGTTTGGCTTTGACGCCATCAACTGGCTGGGCGAACCTTCACTGGCACTGATGTCGGTAACCCTGCTGCGCGTATGGCAGTTCGGTTCCGCGATGGTTATCTTCTTGGCTGCATTGCAGAACGTTCCGCAATCACAGTATGAAGCCGCCATGATTGACGGTGCATCCAAATGGCAAATGTTCCTGAAAGTAACAGTACCGCTAATTACACCCGTTATTTTCTTTAACTTTATCATGCAGACCACTCAGGCATTCCAGGAGTTCACGGCACCTTACGTCATTACCGGCGGCGGTCCAACGCACTACACTTACCTGTTCTCGCTCTATATCTATGATACGGCATTCAAGTATTTCGATATGGGCTATGGTGCTGCGTTAGCATGGGTTCTGTTCCTGGTTGTTGCAGTATTTGCGTCGATCTCCTTTAAGTCGTCGAAATACTGGGTGTTCTACTCCGCTGATAAAGGAGGAAAAAATGGCTGACATGCATTCAAACCTGACTACAGCACAAGAAATTGCTGCTGCAGAAGTACGCCGCACGCTGCGTAAAGAAAAACTCAGTGCCGTTATCCGTTACGTGATACTGCTGTTCGTTGGTTTACTGATGCTTTACCCACTGGCGTGGATGTTCTCAGCCTCGTTCAAACCGAACCATGAGATCTTCACGACGCTGGGCCTGTGGCCAGAACACGCCACATGGGACGGTTTCGTTAACGGTTGGAAAACCGGTACGGAATACAATTTCGGTCACTACATGATTAACACTTTCCAGTACGTGATTCCGAAAGTGGCTCTGACCGTTATTTCCTCGGTGATTGTGGCTTATGGCTTCGCTCGCTTTGACATTCCGTGGAAGGGCTTCTGGTTCGCGACACTGATCACCACCATGCTATTGCCAAGCACCGTACTGTTGATTCCGCAGTACCTCATGTTCCGCGAAATGGGCATGCTGAACAGCTATCTGCCACTGTACTTACCGCTGGCGTTTGCAACACAAGGGTTCTTTGTGTTCATGCTGATCCAGTTCCTGCGTGGTGTACCGCGTGATATGGAAGAAGCCGCTCAGATCGATGGCTGTAACTCCTTCCAGGTTCTGTGGTATGTGGTCGTACCGATTTTGAAACCAGCCATCATCTCTGTTGCGCTGTTCCAGTTCATGTGGTCAATGAACGACTTCATCGGTCCGCTGATTTATGTCTATAGCGTGGATAAATATCCGATTGCGCTGGCGCTGAAAATGTCTATCGACGTTACTGAAGGCGCTCCGTGGAATGAAATCCTGGCCATGTCCAGCATCTCCATTCTGCCATCCATTATTGTTTTCTTCCTGGCACAGCGCTACTTCGTACAAGGCGTGACCAGCAGCGGAATTAAAGGTTAATAGAGGATTTATCATGGCTGAAGTTATTTTCAATAAACTGGACAAAGTATACTCCAACGGTTTCAAAGCTGTTCACGGCATCGACCTGACGATTAAAGACGGTGAATTCATGGTTATCGTCGGCCCGTCTGGCTGTGCGAAATCCACTACGCTGCGTATGCTGGCGGGTCTGGAAACCATCAGCGGCGGTGAAGTACGCATCGGTGAACGCGTTGTTAACAATCTGGCGCCGAAAGATCGCGGGATTGCCATGGTGTTCCAGAACTACGCCCTCTACCCTCACATGACGGTAAAAGAGAACCTGGCGTTTGGTCTGAAACTGAGCAAAATGCCTAAAGAGCAAATTGAAGCGCAGGTCGCTGAAGCGTCCAAAATTCTGGAACTGGAAGACCTAATGGATCGTCTGCCGCGCCAACTGTCTGGTGGTCAGGCACAGCGTGTGGCCGTAGGACGCGCCATCGTTAAAAAGCCGGATGTGTTCCTGTTTGACGAACCGTTATCTAACCTGGATGCCAAACTGCGCGCTTCCATGCGTATCCGTATTTCTGACCTGCATAAGCAGTTGAAGAAAAGCGGTAAAGCGGCAACGACGGTATATGTTACCCACGACCAGACCGAAGCCATGACCATGGGTGACCGTATCTGCGTGATGAAACTCGGTCACATCATGCAGGTCGATACGCCAGATAACCTGTATCATTTCCCTGTCAACATGTTCGTTGCTGGCTTCATTGGCTCACCAGAAATGAACATTAAGCCGTGCAAACTGGTCGAGAAAGACGGTCAGATTGGCGTTGTTGTGGGTAATAACGCGCTGGTGTTAAATGCTGAAAAACAAGATAAAGTGCGCAGCTACGTAGGACAGGACGTATTCTTCGGTGTTCGCCCAGACTATGTTTCCGTGTCAGATACGCCATTTGAAGGCAGCCATTCACAGGGTGAACTGGTTCGCGTAGAAAACATGGGTCACGAATTCTTTATGTACATTAAAGTCGATGGCTTTGAATTAACCAGCCGCATTCCTTACGACGAAGGTCGGCTGATTATCGAGAAGGGACTGCATCGTCCGGTATATTTCCAGTTCGACATGGAAAAATGCCATATTTTTGATGCAAAAACAGAAAAAAATATCTCTCTTTAACAGGAGTAGTAACCGATGAAAAAAGCGATCCTACACACGTTAATAGCTTCATCTCTGGCATTAGTTGCAATGCCATCTCTGGCAGCCGATCAGGTTGAGTTGAGAATGTCCTGGTGGGGCGGCAACAGCCGTCACCAGCAGACGCTCAAGGCCATTGAAGAGTTCCATAAACAGCACCCAGACATCACCGTGAAAGCGGAATACACCGGGTGGGATGGTCACCTGTCTCGTCTGACAACACAGATTGCCGGTAACACTGAGCCAGATGTGATGCAGACCAACTGGAACTGGCTGCCGATTTTCTCCAAAAACGGCGATGGTTTTTATGATCTGAACAAAGTGAAAGATTCTCTGGATCTGACACAGTTCGATGCAAAAGAACTGCAAAACACCACGGTCAACGGCAAGCTGAACGGTATTCCAATCTCTGTTACCGCTCGCGTGTTCTACTTCAATACCGAAAGCTGGGCAAAAGCAGGTCTGGAATACCCGAAAACGTGGGACGAACTGCTGAATGCCGGTAAAGTGTTCAAAGAAAAACTGGGCGACCAATACTACCCTATCGTGTTGGAACACCAGGATTCTCTGGCACTGCTGAACTCTTACATGGTTCAGAAATACAACATTCCTGCTATTGATGTAAAAAGTCAGAAATTCGCCTATACCGATGCACAATGGGTTGAATTCTTTGGCATGTATAAGAAATTGATCGACAGCCATGTCATGCCTGATGCGAAATACTATGCTTCTTTCGGTAAGAGCAACATGTATGAGATGAAGCCATGGATCAATGGCGAGTGGTCTGGTACTTACATGTGGAACTCCACCATCACCAAGTACTCTGACAACCTGCAACCACCAGCAAAACTGGCGTTGGGTAACTATCCAATGCTGCCTAATGCGAAAGACTCCGGTTTGTTCTTCAAACCTGCACAGATGCTGTCTATCGGTAAATCAACCAAGCATCCTAAAGAGTCTGCTCAGTTGATCAACTTCCTGCTGAACAGCAAGGAAGGCGCTCAAGCACTGGGTCTGGAGCGTGGTGTACCGTTGAGTAAAGCCGCTGTGGCTCAGTTGACTGCTGATGGCGTCATCAAAGATGATGCACCAGCCGTTGCTGGGTTGAAACTGGCGCTGTCTCTGCCGCATGACGTTGCTGTTTCTCCTTATTTCGACGATCCACAAATCGTTTCTCTGTTTGGTGATACCATCCAGTCTATCGATTACGGTCAGAAATCTGTTGAAGACGCAGCGAAATACTTCCAGCGTCAATCTGAACGTATTCTGAAACGCGCAATGAAATAATGTAGTACGCGATTTACCCAGTAATTTATCCCTGCCGCACCGACGGCAGGGATTTTTCATTTAAATTAAAACAACCCTTATATTCAATTCGATCTTCCTCACAATTTGAAACCCCATTTTACTTTTTGTTACCCAAGACGATCTCGATCACAGAACGTAATTTAATAATAAATAGAATAGAACTTGTCCCAAAAAGCATAATGCGCCTTTCGAAATAAAGTATTAAGCGACATCCTAACCAATAGGGAATATAACAATGAAATTTAAATTACTAGCTCTGGCAGTTACTTCATTAATCAGTGTAAATGCAATGGCCGTAACCATCGATTACCGTCATGAAATGAAAGACACCCCGAAAAACGATCACCGCGATCGTTTATCAGTATCACACCGTTTTGCCAATGGTTTTGGCTTATCTGTCGAAGCAAAATGGAGACAGTCTAAAGAAGATACAACGCCTAATAAACCCTTTAATGAAACCGTCAGCAACGGTACTGAAGTGGTAGCCAGCTATGTTTACAACTTCAATAAAACATTTTCCTTAGAGCCTGGATTCTCTTTAGATTCTGCCTCAGACTCTAATAACTACCGTCCTTATTTACGTGGTAAAGTCAATTTAACCGATGATTTATCAACCTCGTTACGCTATCGCCCTTACTACAAACGTATAAGTGGCAATTTGAATAATAATAAAAACAATCAAGAAAACGGTTATAACTTGACCGCTGTTGTTAGCTATAAATTCCTGAAAGACTTCCAGGTTGATTACGAGCTGGACTACAAAAAAGCAAATAAAGCTGGCGCATATCAATACGACAATGAAACATACGATTTCAGTCATGATGTGAAAATGTCTTATAAACTGGATAAAAACTGGAAGCCTTATATGGCGGTAGGTAACGTTGCCGATTCTGGCACCAACGATCATCGTCAAACTCGTTACCGTGTTGGTGTGCAATACAGCTTCTAATAATGACCTGGTTATTTAAATAAGCGTTATTAGTTAGCGAAAGGGATGTTATTGTTAATTGATTCACTCAGTTCTATCATTAACGTCCCTTTATTATGATGTCCGTCGTAGGTTAAGCAAGTTACGTTTCGTTGTTACATGTGGTGCCGTTAAATACGATTTAGCTGCATGCGTTTTAGCTGTTGAAATTGCTGTGTCTGATTTACCCTCTTCGTGTATGAATGTTACTTCTTTCTTATATTTTGCGGTTCAGGGTAGTCATTTTTTCTCCGATGTAATGGCTACCCTATTTTTTATCATCGCTCACCCCCTTTCCCTTTGTCAGGTGATCTATCATGATTGTTCGTTCTCTGCTTGTCGGGGCCATTATGATGTCTGTAAATGGATTAAGTTACGCCCAACCTGTTTTCCCTGTCTGGCCACACGGTGATGCACCGGGAGCTTCTTCCTCAACGGTGCAGCCGCAACTAGTCGAACGAAGTAAAGATGCTGCTCTCCCCGACCGAGCAGCGATGGGTATTCGCAGCCCCGAAATTACCGTTTATCAGGCAGAGAAACCCAATGGTATGGCATTGCTCATTACGCCAGGTGGTTCTTATCAGCGCGTCGTGCTGGATAAAGAAGGCAGCGATCTGGCCCCATTCTTTAATCAGCAGGGCTACACCCTGTTCGTAATGACCTATCGCATGCCCGGTGAAGGCCATAAAGAAGGCGCTGATGCCCCACTGGCCGATGCCCAACGAGCAATAAGAACACTGAGAGCCAATGCTGATAAGTGGCACATTAACCCACAGCGCATCGGTATTATGGGGTTCTCTGCCGGTGGTCACGTTGCCGCTAGCCTCGGAACCCGATTCGCACAATCCGTTTATCCCGCAATGGATGCCATTGACAGCGTAAGCGCACGCCCTGACTTTATGGTGTTGATGTACCCCGTTATTTCTATGCAAGCCGATATTGCGCATGCAGGCTCGCGTAAACAATTAATCGGCGAACAGCCAACGGAAGCGCAGGTGATCCGTTATTCTCCAGAGAAACAGGTTACGGCTCAAACGCCCCCTACGTTTCTGGTACATGCCGTTGACGATCCGTCAGTATCGGTTGATAACAGTCTGGTGATGTTTAACGCACTGCGAGGGGAAAAAATTCCGGTTGAAATGCATCTCTTTGAGAAAGGTAAGCATGGCTTCGGTCTGCGCGGTACCAAGGGGCTTCCCGCAGCGGCATGGCCTCAACTGTTAGACAATTGGCTGCAAACGTTGCCCATAGAACAGCCTAAAGCCACGCAATAATAGAGACATAGCGTAATAAATCGTTACGCTGTCACCGCTTCCGCAGACAGAGATAATCTCTTATACTGTATAAAATAACAGTTTTATTTGAGAAGTTTCATGACTGCGGAAGGACACCTACTTTTTTCTGTTGCCTGCGTGATTCTGGCTAAAAAAGTTGAGCTATCGCCAGCGCTGGCTACTGGAGATTGGTGGCACATTATCCCAGGAGCACTCCTTACCGCGCTGCTGCCCGATATCGATCACCCAAAATCTGTTCTTGGACAACGCCTTAAATGGCTTTCTACGCCTATTGCGCGGCTTTTTGGTCATCGAGGATTTACTCACAGCCTCCTGGCTATCGCTACAGGTATTTTCTTTATTCAGACGCGCTTGCCACCGAGTTGGCCGATTCCGACTGATGCCTATCATGCCATGATCGTCGGTTATCTGAGCCACATTCTCGCTGATATGCTGACCCCCTCCGGTGTTCCCCTGCTCTGGCCCTGCCGCTGGCGTTTCCGCTTACCGATTTTAAACAGCCAAAAAGGCAATCAACTAGAACGCTTCCTATGCCTTGCCTGTATCGGTTTCTCGCTGTATCAACCGCAAAAAAATTTGGATTGCTGTACCTACGAACAGTCATTTCGCTTTTTGCAGTCCGCGCAGACCTACCTTTTTCAATACGTAAAATAGCGGTGTTGTCTGCTACGGCTTTGTCTGGGTAACACGATGGCAAAAGACCTGCTATCCTGTGCGCGTTTATTATTTCTTATCGCGAAAAATCAGACTTCTCCATCAAACTGCCCAACGATTGGGTGAGTTTGTGGGCCGTGTGATATAACGCGATTCACTGATAGGGAGAAAGGCCGGATGAATTTTCCGCTACTTATAAATATTCTGCTATTTGTCGCATTGCTGCTCGGATTAGGTTACACCAGCCGCAATCCATCCTGGAGTCTGGCAAAGAAAGTGTTGCTGGGTTTGGTTGTCGGGGTGCTATTTGGTCTGGCACTACATCTTATTTATGGCGGCGACAACCCGATCGTTAAGCAGTCCATCACATGGTTTAACATCGTCGGTAATGGCTATGTGCAGTTGTTACAAATGATCGTAATGCCGCTGGTATTTATCTCCATCCTCAATTCCGTCGCCAAACTGCATAATGCTTCATCATTAGGGAAAATCAGCGTCTTGACGCTTTCCACGTTGTTGATCACTACGCTGATTTCTGCGTTGGTCGGCGTGTTTGTCACCAATCTGTTTGGCCTGACGGCAACTGGACTGGTACAGGGTGCGCAAGAAACCGCACGATTAACGGCAATTGAAAGCAACTACGCAGGCAAAGTCGCTGACCTTAACGTTCCTCAACTTATCCTGTCATTCATTCCTAAAAACCCGTTTGCTGAACTAACCGGCGCTAACCCAACGTCCATCATCAGCGTCGTCGTCTTCGCGGCTTTCCTTGGCGTTGCCGCGTTACAACTGCTGAAAGATGACGCCGTGAAAGGTGAACGTGTGTTAACCGCTATTGACACGCTGCAATCCTGGGTAATGAAACTCGTTCGTCTGGTGATGAAGCTAACCCCTTACGGCGTCATGGCGCTGATGACCAAAATGGTTGCTAGCTCTAACCTGCAAGACATCCTCAAGCTGGGTAGCTTCGTTGTTGCATCCTATCTGGGGCTGGCAATAATGTTCGGCGTACATGCGCTGATTTTGTCTTTCACTGGCATCAATCCAGCCCGTTTTTATCGCAAAGTCTGGCCGGTACTGACATTCGCGTTTACCAGTCGCTCCAGTGCGGCAACTATTCCGCTCAGCATCGAAGCGCAAACGCGCCGCATTGGCGTTCCGCAATCTATCGCCAGCTTCGCGGCGTCTTTCGGTACGACAATCGGTCAGAACGGCTGTGCGGGGCTTTATCCAGCAATGCTGGCCGTGATGGTCGCACCAACGGTGGGAATTAATCCTCTGGACCCGGTCTGGATCGCAACGTTGGTCGGCATTGTCACCATCAGCTCTGCGGGTGTCGCGGGTGTAGGCGGCGGGGCCACCTTTGCCGCACTCATCGTCCTGCCCGCTATGGGATTGCCAGTGACGCTCGTTGCTCTGCTGATCTCTATTGAACCGCTTATCGATATGGGACGTACTGCGCTCAACGTTAGCGGATCGATGACGGCAGGAACCGTCACCAGCCAGTTGATGAAGCAGACGGATAAAGCGGTTTTCAACGCACAGGATGACGCGGAGTTAACACACCGCTAAGCCATGCTGCTGCATAAAAAAACGCCGACGGCTGAAGCTATCGGCGTTTTTTTATAACAATGTCGTGCAATCAGGTTACTTAGCGCTGTGGATTTGTGTCATAAGCCTGGCAACTCTGGAAACCTTTATTGAGAACATGCCCCGTATCGCTATAGCTCACAAAATAGTTCTGCGCGGTACCATCGCGGTTTTTCAGCAGATAATCACTACAGGTGCCCTTGGCATTAACCAGCCGTTTTTCGGTGCCTCCACTCCCCGCAATCTGATGGACCTGCTGCTTCGTCATACCCACCTTCACATCTTTCACCACAGGCTCATTAACATAGCTTTCTGCTTTGTTGTAAGCCGAACATCCCGCCAACATGACAGCACCCGCTGCCGCAATACATACCAGTAATCTGTTATTCTTCATCTCATCACCTCATTATTAATGGGTCACCCTAAGGCTAGTCGGCGGCGACCACTTTTTCAAATCACAATGTAGGGATGTAACCTATTGGCCGATAGTTAAAAATCGGTTAGCTATAGGGAAAATGACTACCTGACAGCTTGCTCTTTTTCTTCACGCCAATTCGTTTTACACTCAGGTAATCGTAATAATTCTTTTGCAGTATCAATAGGTTCAGGAGGGAGATGGCATGTCATTACAAAACGACATTATCACTGCGTTGGGCGTGAAAAGCAGCATCGATCCAGCACAGGAAATCCGTGTTAGCGTTGATTTTTTAAAGAATTATCTGAATGCCCACCCGTTCGTTACGTCGTTAGTGCTGGGCATCAGCGGTGGCCAGGATTCTACGCTGACAGGCAAACTGTGCCAGACGGCTATCACGGAATTGCGCAATGAGACGGGAAATTCTCGCTATCAGTTCATCGCTGTCCGGTTACCTTACGGCGTACAGGCTGATGAAGCAGACTGTCAGGATGCCATCGCCTTTATCCAACCCGATCGCGTACTCACCGTAAATATCAAATCTGCTATCGAAGCCAGTGAAGCCACCTTACGTGCTATTGGCATAGAGCTTTCTGATTTTGTCAAAGGCAATGAAAAAGCCCGGGAACGCATGAAAGCACAGTACAGCATCGCGGGTATGAACGCAGGCCTTGTCGTTGGTACCGATCATGCGGCAGAGGCGGTAACGGGCTTTTTCACCAAATACGGAGATGGCGGTACCGATATCAACCCCATTTTCCGACTGAATAAGCGTCAGGGCAAAGCGCTGTTGCGCGAACTAGGCTGCCCTTCTCATCTGTATACGAAAGCTCCAACGGCCGATCTGGAAGAAGACCGTCCGTCCCTTCCCGATGAAGTCGCGCTGGGCGTGACCTATGAAAAGATTGACGATTATCTGGAAGGCAAGCAGATCGAGGCGGACGACGCGGCCACAATCGAGAACTGGTATCGTAAAACGGAGCACAAACGTCGTCCCCCCATTACCGTATTTGATGACTTCTGGCAGTAAACTCTCGCTATGAACATCACCGGACGCGGACAACGACGTCCGGTTCGCTCCTGATGCTTTCGGCTCGCGCTTTACGGCATCCTCACTCATTCGAGTGCCAGGACAAAACGTTAATGTTTTTAACAACCTGAAGCGTTTGTCCATCAGGACGATGAACATGCAAGGAGCGGGTAATGCAACTAACGCACAGACAATTGGCAGAATAACAGGAATAAATATGACGCCACAGCGCGCCACGCTCACGGGCTTACTGGCCATCATTCTATGGAGTACATCCGTTGGGCTTATCCGTAGCCTGACAGAAGCGCTCGGCCCCATCGGGGGCGCGGCAATGATTTATTCCACCAGCACGCTATGCCTGCTGGCCTTTTATGGCCTGCCACGCATTAAAACGCTACCCAGAATCTATTTGTTCGCGGGCGGTGCGCTGTTTGTCAGTTATGAAATATTTTTGTCGCTTTCCATCGGATTAGCCGATAGCCGCATGCAAGCGATGGAGATCGGGATGATTAACTATCTGTGGCCCAGTTTGACCATACTTTTTTCTCTTTTTATCAATCAGCAGAAAAGCCGTTTGCTGCTCTGGCCCGGTCTCACGCTCTCGCTAGGCGGCATCGTGTGGATTATGAAAGGGGAAAGCGACTGGACGCCAGAGCTACTGTGGAACAACATTCTTGCTAACCCGCTGGCCTACAGCCTGGCGTTTTCCGCAGCCTTGACCTGGGCGCTATATTGCAATGTCACCAAGCGTTACGGGCAGGGAAAAAGTGGCGTATCTCTGTTCTTTTTCATCACATCGCTGGTGCTATGGATTCAGTATTTCTTCAGTGCCGAAGGGCCGATTTCATTAACGTTGCCGAGTTTACTGGAATTGCTGTTTATGGGTGCCTCAGCCGCATTGGCCTATTCAGCATGGAATGCCGGTATTCAGTATGGCAACCTGACGTTGCTGGCAACCGCCTCTTACTTTACGCCCGTGCTTTCCACATTGCTGGCGGCAATCTGGCTTAACATCACGCCCGCTATTTCATTCTGGCAAGGCGTCGCAATGGTCACAATAGGCTCGCTGCTCTGCTGGTACGCAACGCGCCCCTGCCGCGATAACCTGTTATAGTATCGGCCACATTTCGTTACCTAAAAAGCCACACATGTTAAGCCGTTTCTTTTCGTACTATTCTCCCTACAAAGGGTTATTCGTCCTCGATTTTGGCTGCGCTATTATCGCTGGCCTGCTTGAACTCGGTTTTCCGATGGCGATTAAGGCGTTCATCGACAAACTGTTACCCGCTCAAGACTGGTCACTGATCCTGTTAGCGTCGGTGGCGCTATTAGCTGTATACCTGTTGAATACGGCGCTGATGGCCATCGTCAACTATTGGGGACACGCGCTGGGCGTGGGGATTGAAACTGATATGCGCCGGCAGGCATTTGAACACCTGCAAAATTTGCCTTTCCGTTACTACGACAATATGAAGACCGGGCATATCATCACCCACGTCACCAAAGATCTGGAAGAAGTGGGTGAAATCGCCCACCACGGCCCGGAAGACCTGTTCCTCGCTATCATGACGTTTATTGGCGCATTTATTCTGATGGCGACGGTTCACCTGAATCTGGCGTTGCTAACGATTGTTATCGTACCTTTCATGGGATATCTCGTCAGCCGCTATGGCGCACGCATGACGGAAACCTGGCGTCAGCTCTTTGGTCAGGTAGGCAACTTCAACGCCCGCATTGAAGAGAGCGTGGGCGGTATCCGTGTCGTTAAAGCTTTTGCTAATGAAACCCATGAGAAGAAACTGTTTTCTCACGATAACGAAAACTACCGCCGCACCAAATTGCAGGCCTACCGCATCATGACTGCCAGCATGACGCTCAGCTACCTCAGCACGCGCCTGATACAGCTTATCGTGATGCTGGCGGGCATCTGGTATGTCATTCAGGGCGAACTCACCTACGGCGGTTTTATCGGTTTTCTGCTGCTGATCGAGGTTTTCTTCCGTCCTGTTGCCAAAATTACCTCAGTGCTGGAGAGCTATCCCAAAGGCATCGCGGGATTCAAGCGCTTTACTCAACTGATCGATACGGTTCCCGAAATTGCCGATGCCCCTGATGCACATGATGTCGGGCCGCTGAAAGGTAATATCGAGTTCAAACAGGTAGGCTTTGGTTATTCCACCGAACGTCCGATTCTGCGCAATATCGATCTATCGATTCGCGCGGGGGAAACCGTAGCGTTTGTTGGCCCGTCCGGCGCAGGAAAAACCACACTTTGTTCTCTCCTGCCCCGCTTCTACGATTTAACCCACGGGGCCATCACCATTGACGGCATGGATATCCGCCAGATGACGCAGGCGTCGTTACGCAGCCAAATTGGCATCGTACAGCAGGATGTTTTCCTGTTCGGCGGCACCATTCGAGAAAACATCGCCTACGGAAAACTGGGTGCCAGCGATGATGAAATCATGGAAGCTGCACGACGGGCCAGATTAGATGAACTGATCGAAAATCTGCCTGAAGGGCTGGATACCGTGGTCGGCGAACGCGGCGTTAAGCTGTCGGGTGGGCAAAAGCAGCGTTTGTCTATCGCGCGAATCTTCCTGAAAAATCCGCCGATCCTGATTCTTGACGAAGCGACATCCGCACTGGATACAGCGACGGAACAGGCGATACAGCAATCACTTAGCGAGCTCTCCACAGGACGCACCACGCTGGTCATCGCACATCGACTGGCAACCATACAGAACGCAGGACGTATTGTGGTGGTGGATAATGGCAGCATCATTGAGCAAGGCAGCCATCAAGCGTTGCTGGAACACAGTGGCATTTATGCGACTTTACATCAGGCACAATTCAGCCAAACTTGATCCCTTCTTTTCTCCGGCGAGGGTTCTCCTCGCCTTTTCTCCTCTTCCTTTTACACATAGATGTGACCTCAGAGGTTCCCCTTGCGATAAATTGCATTTAAAATACATCAATTATGATTTCATCAGGACACGACGCACATGGCGAGAAAACCTCTGGGAAAATACCGGCAGCGGGAGATCCGTACCGTCGGATTGATGATCGAATTGTATGATAAGCACCACCCAGAAGCCGACGACAGTGCGCAGTATAAAGACTTATTTAACTACGCCATCAAGCGTCTGGAACGTTGCCAGTTCGGTGAAGATAAACCCGCATGTAAGCACTGTCCTATTCACTGCTATCAACCAGCCAGGCGCGAAGCGATCAAAGCGATTATGCGCTGGTCGGGGCCACGCATGCTGCTACGTCACCCTATTTTGGCAATACGTCACTTGATTGACGATCACCGGCCAGTGCCAGATCATCCACGACCAAAAAGCGTAACAGCGGAAAGTATTAAAAAAGCCTCTAAATAACCTATTTTGTCGCATTAATTTAGCAACAGAGAATGCCATTATTATCCATGAGCATGATTGAACCGGCCACACCAGCAGACTTTCCCGCATTAACCGCACTCTGGGAGTCATCCGTTCGCGCCACACATACTTTCCTCGGTGAAGAGGACATTCATTTTTTTCGTCCGCGCATTTTGAACGATTATCTACCCGTATTGAATGTGTCGGTTATAAGAGCACATGAAAGTGAAATAAAGGGCTTTATCGGCCTCTCAGGTGACACTATTGAGATGCTATTTGTAGCACCTCATTGGAGCGGTAACGGCATTGGCAGTGAACTGGTCACATTCGTGCTCACACACTTTCCTATAACAAAAGTTGATGTTAACGAGCAAAATGAAAGAGCCAGAAAATTTTACGAAAAAATGGGATTTATCGTAAAGCACCGTTCGGAGCAAGATTCGTATGGCAAGCCTTTTCCCATTCTTCACATGGAATACCTAACGTCCTAATAGAAAGCGTGTTATCAGTCAAGGCTTAAAGAGGAAAAGGCCGCTTGCGCGGCCTTTTGGGTTGATACTGTTACTCTTTGGGAGACGCGTTCTCTACCCTGCTTTTTAGCTTTTGCCCCGGACGGAACGTGACCACACGGCGCGCCGTAATCGGAATATCTTCGCCAGTTTTTGGGTTACGTCCTGGACGTTGGTTCTTGTCTCGCAAATCAAAATTGCCAAAACCCGACAACTTGACCTGCTCGCCATTTTCCAAAGCGCGACGAACTTCTTCAAAAAATAGCTCGACTAGGTCTTTGGCATCCCGTTTGCTCAGCCCGAGCTTCTCAAACAGGTATTCTGACATTTCAGCTTTAGTAAGCGCCATAGGTTCAATCCCTCAAGGATGCTTGGAATCGCTGTTTTAATGCTGCTACGCACTCAGCAACGGTAGCGGCAATTTCCTCTTCTGCCAGTGTACGCGTGGTATCTTGCAGAGTCAGGCTGATAGCCAGGCTCTTATAACCTTCCGCTACGCCCTTCCCTCGGTACACATCGAATAAGTTTACGCCAACTAACTGATTTGCGCCAACTTTCTTACACTCAGCCAAAATATCACCCGCAGGGACATTTTCGGCTACCACAACGGCAATATCACGACGGTTCGCTGGGAAACGGGAAATTTCGTTCGCATCAGGCAATACGCGGTCTGCGACCTTATCCCACAACAATTCGAACACAACGGTGCGCCCGTTAAGATCCAACTTGCGCTCCAGTTCTGGGTGAATAACGCCAATAAATCCAATGCGTTCTCCGCACAGATAAATAGCAGCACTTTGCCCTGGATGCAATGCCGGATTATTTTCAGCCCTGAATTCAACCTCAGACAATTTGCCCGTCAATGCCAGTACCGCTTCCAAATCACCTTTTAAATCATAGAAGTCAACGGCCTGACGCGCCAGATCCCAATGCTCTTCATAACGCGTGCCAGTAATCACACCCGCCAGCATCAGATCCTGACGAATGCCCAGGTCAGCACTGGTGTCCGGTACAAAACGCAAACCGCTTTCAAACAGGCGCAGGCGGCTTTGCTGGCGGTTTTGGTTATACACCGCAGCGCTCAGCAAGCCGCTCCACAGCGATAAACGCATCACTGACATCTCTGCTGAAATCGGGCTCGGCAGGCTCAGTGAGGCTTCATCAGGGTGGATTAATCCTTGAATTTTCGGGTCAACAAAACTGTAAGTAATTGCTTCCTGATAACCGTGATCGACTAATAATGTCTTTACACGCTTCAATGACAATGACGCTTCACGATGCGCGGTCATGATCAACGGAGCCTGAGTAGGAATATTCGGAATGTTGTTGTAGCCGTAAATACGCGCGACTTCTTCAACCAGATCTTCTTCGATTTCCATATCGAAACGCCAGCTCGGTGCCGTCGCCTGCCAGCCTGCGTCGATTTTCGCTACGTTACAGCCCAGACGTTGCAGGATATCGCTCACCTGCTCATCGGCAATCACATGACCAATCAGACGATCCAACTTCTCACGACGCAGCGTAATCGTTGCGCGTGTCGGCAAATCAGCTTTGCTGGTGACATCCACTACCGGACCAGCGTCACCGCCGCAAATGTCAATCAACAGGCGTGTCGCGCGCTCAATAGCTTTATGTTGCAATGCTGGATCCACACCACGCTCGTAGCGGTGAGAAGCATCAGTGTGCAAACCGTGACGTCGTGCGCGTCCGGTAATCGACAGCGGGTTGAAATAGGCACATTCCAGCAGAACGTTTTGCGTTTCTTCGTTAACGCCAGAATGCTCACCGCCAAAGATGCCACCCATCGCCAGCGCATTCTGTTGGTCAGCAATAACCAGCGTATCGGCGTTCAGCTTCGCTTCGTTACCATCCAACAGCGTCAGCGTTTCGCCCTCCTCCGCCATACGCACGATAATACCGCCGTTGAGTCGGTCAAGATCGAATGCGTGCATCGGCTGGCCGAGTTCCAGCAAAACGTAATTGGTCACGTCAACCACGGGATCGATAGAGCGAATACCGCAACGACGCAGTTTTTCACGCATCCACAGCGGCGTTGCTGCCTTAACGTTGATACCTTTCACTACACGGCCTAAATAACGTGGACATGCCTGCGGCGCATCAACCTGAATCGGGAAGGTATCCTGGATCGTCGCGGCAACCGGCGCAATAGTCGGTTCATTCAACGCCAGTTGATTCAACACAGCCACGTCACGCGCCACGCCGATGATGCCTAAGCAATCCGCACGGTTTGGTGTCACACTGATTTCAATCGCGTTGTCATCTAACTTCAAATAGTCACGAATATCCGTGCCGATCGGCGCATCTACTGACAGTTCAATGATGCCATCGTGATCGTCGGAAATACCTAATTCGGAAAATGAGCACAGCATGCCTTCAGACGGTTCGCCACGCAGTTTGGCGGCTTTGATTTTGAAGTCGCCTGGCAACACGGCACCTACCGTCGCCACCGCCACTTTCAGACCCTGACGGCAGTTCGGCGCACCGCAAACAATATCCAGCAGGCGATCGCCACCAACATTCACTTTTGTCACCCGCAGTTTATCTGCATTCGGGTGCTGCCCACATTCAACCACTTCGCCGACAACCACACCGTGGAATGCGCCAGCAGCAGGCTCAACGCCGTCAACTTCCAGGCCAGCCATCGTGATTTGTTCGGATAGCGTTTCGCTGTCGACCGCCGGGTTTACCCACTCGCGTAACCAGAGTTCACTGAATTTCATGATGTATACCCGCCTTACTTAAACTGTTTGAGGAAACGCAGATCGTTTTCGAAGAATGCACGCAGATCGGTCACGCCATAGCGCAGCATCGTCAGACGCTCCATGCCCATACCAAATGCGAAACCGGAATAGACTTCGGGATCGATGCCAACATTACGCAGGACGTTCGGGTGCACCATGCCGCAACCCAACACTTCCAGCCATTTTCCGTTTTTACCCATGACATCCACTTCTGCGGACGGCTCGGTAAACGGGAAATAAGACGGGCGGAAGCGAACCTGCAAATCTTCCTCAAAGAAATTACGTAGGAAATCATGCAGCGTGCCTTTCAGATTGGTGAAGCTGATGTCTTTATCGACGATCAACCCTTCCATCTGATGAAACATCGGCGTGTGGGTCTGATCGTAATCGTTACGATAAACGCGGCCCGGCGCGATGATACGAATAGGCGGTTGCTGCTTTTCCATGGTACGGATCTGAACGCCTGAAGTCTGTGTACGCAGCAGACGCGTAGCATCGAACCAGAACGTGTCGTGGTCAGCACGTGCAGGATGATGCCCTGGAATATTCAACGCATCAAAGTTGTGGTAGTCGTCTTCAATTTCTGGCCCGGTAACCACCGAAAAACCCAGCTCGCCGAAAAAGGTTTCGATGCGATCGATAGTGCGCGTCACTGGGTGCAAACCACCATTCTCAATAGTGCGACCCGGTAAGGACACATCGATGGTTTCTTGCGCCAGACGCGCATTTAATTCAGCGGACTCCAGCACTTGCTTACGGGCATTCAGCGCGTCCTGAACATCTTGCTTAGCCTGGTTAATAACGGCACCAGCGGCAGGGCGTTCTTCAGCCGGCAACTCGCGCAGCGAGGTCATCTGAAGGGTTAAGTGACCTTTTTTACCCAGATATTCGACACGCACATTTTCCAGTGCGGCAACATCCTGGGCCTCTTCTATAGCTGTTCTGGCTTTGGCAACCAGTTCTGCGAGATGTGGCATTGTGTTCCTCTTTTTCTGCCTATGCGGCCAACTGTCATGATTGAAGAATGTCGTTTTACTAAAAACGATAGTAAAAACCGATAATTATAAATAAAAAAGCCTCCCTTAGGGAGGCTTAAGCGCTACTTTTCGTTTCTTTTCTTACGCGCAAAGCCCCCTGAATTCAGGCGCTAAAGTAAGAAAAGAAACGGAAAATAGCAGCGTTCATACTTGCGTTACCTTGTTTTGAGAACCACAAAAACTGCGTGAATAACAAATCGCATTGTAAATAACAAAAACCCTAGTGCTCGACGAAAAGAGGGAGCCAAAGCTCCCTCTCTCAACTGACTTACGCCAGTGCCGCTTTCGCTTTTTCGACCAGCGCGCTAAACGCTAACTTATCGAATACTGCGATATCGGCCAGAATCTTACGGTCAATTTCAACAGAAGCTTTTTTCAAGCCGTTGATGAATTTGCTGTAAGACAAACCGTTTTGACGGGCTGCTGCATTGATACGTGCAATCCACAACTGGCGGAATTGACGTTTACGTTGACGACGGTCGCGGTAAGCGTACTGACCAGCTTTGATTACTGCCTGGAAGGCAACACGATAAACGCGCGAACGGGCACCGTAGTAACCTTTCGCTTGTTTCAATATTTTCTTGTGACGTGCACGGGCAACTACACCACGTTTTACGCGAGCCATATGCTCTCTCCTAAAGTCTTATTCTGAATTAAAAAAAGGTTACTTATGCGTATGGCAGACATGCGATAACAAGGCCCAGATCTCCTTTGGAGACCATACCTTTTGGACGCAGGTGACGTTTACGCTTAGTCGACTTTTTAGTCAGAATATGACGCAGGTTAGCATGCTTACGCTTGAAACCACCACCGGCGGTTTTTTTAAAGCGTTTAGCGGCGCCACGTACTGTTTTAATCTTTGGCATTGTTATTTCCACTTCGCATTGTTAATAAAACGAATCAGATAAGGCGAACAAAACCACACGAATTTATCGCTTAGCGCAAAATAAAAGCAGTGCGGTTCCGCTACTTGAATGCCTTACTGTTTCTTCTTCGGTGCTAACACCATGATCATCTGACGGCCTTCGATCTTCGATGGGAAGGATTCGACAACTGCCAGTTCACTCAGATCGTCACGAACGCGGTTAAGCACTTCGATACCAATCTGTTGGTGTGCCATTTCACGACCGCGAAAACGCAGTGTGATTTTAGCTTTGTCACCATCTTCAAGAAAGCGAATCAGGTTGCGTAGTTTGACCTGATAGTCGCCATCATCGGTACCAGGTCGGAATTTGATTTCCTTGACCTGAATAACTTTTTGTTTTTTCTTCTGTTCCTTTGTAGCTTTACTCTTCTCATAAAGGAACTTGCCGTAATCCATAATTCGGCAAACCGGAGGCTCGGCGTTCGGACTGATTTCAACTAAATCAACACCTGCTTCTTCGGCTTTTTCTAACGCTTCATTTAGACTTACGATGCCAAGCTGTTCGCCTTCGACGCCTGTCAGGCGTACCTCATTTGCGCGAATCTCTCTGTTGATGCGATTAGGACGCGCCGGTTGAACTCGTTTTCCGCCTTTAATACCTATACCTCCAATTGATGAAGACTACGGCTGCGAATCTCTTGCAGCAGCTTGCTGATAACTTCACTGACATCCAAGCTCCCCAGGTCTTTACCACGACGAGTGCGGACAGCAACTTTTCCTGCCTCGACCTCTTTGTCGCCACAAACCAGCATATAGGGAACGCGTCGTAAAGTGTGTTCGCGGATTTTAAAGCCTATTTTCTCATTTCTCAAGTCTGCTTTCACACGAATGCCCGCTTCTTGCAATTTTTGGGTCAATTCGTTGACATAATCAGCCTGACTATCAGTGATATTCATAATCACCACTTGAACCGGCGCTAACCAGGTTGGGAAAAAGCCTGCGAATTCTTCGGTCAAAATACCGATGAAACGCTCCATTGATCCCAAAATAGCCCGGTGAATCATAACCGGTACCTGACGCTCGTTGCTTTCACCAACGTAAGATGCGTTCAGACGACCCGGCAATGAAAAGTCGAGCTGCACCGTACCACACTGCCACGCACGATCCAAACAGTCATGCAAGGTAAATTCAATTTTTGGGCCGTAGAACGCCCCTTCACCCGGCTGATAGGCGAATTCGATGTTATTTTCAGTCAGCGCCGCCGCCAAATCGGCTTCAGCACGATCCCACATCTCATCGCTACCAATGCGTTTTTCAGGACGCGTAGACAGTTTCACCACGATTTTTTCAAAACCGAAGGTGCTATACATGTCATACACCATCTTGATGCAGCTATTCACTTCATCACGAACCTGCTCTTCCGTACAGAAGATGTGTGCATCATCCTGAGTGAAGCCACGCACACGCATTAAACCATGCAGAGAGCCTGACGGTTCATTACGGTGGCAACTGCCGAACTCCGCCATACGCAGCGGCAGATCGCGATAGGATTTCAATCCCTGATTGAAAATTTGTACGTGACCCGGGCAGTTCATCGGCTTGATGCAATATTCACGGTTCTCTGACGACGTCGTGAACATCGCTTCTTTGTAGTTTTCCCAGTGGCCGGTTTTTTCCCACATCACACGATCCATCATAAATGGACCTTTCACTTCCTGATACTGGTATGACTTCAGCTTCATCCGTACAAACGCTTCCAACTCACGGAAGATCGTCCAACCGTCGTTGTGCCAGAACACCATACCTGGCGCTTCTTCCTGCATATGATACAGGTCAAGCTGTTTACCGATCTTACGGTGGTCGCGCTTAGACGCTTCTTCAAGACGTTGCAGGTAAGAAGCCAACTGCTTTTTATCCGCCCATGCAGTGCCGTAGATGCGTTGCAGCATTTTGTTTTTGCTGTCGCCACGCCAGTAAGCACCGGAGGTTTTCTGTAATTTGAAATGATGGCAGAAACGCATATTCGGTACGTGCGGGCCACGGCACATATCGACGTATTCTTCATGGTGATATAGACCCGGACGATCGTCGTGGCTGATGTTCTCATCCAGAATCGCAATTTTGTAGGTCTCACCGCGCGCGGCAAACGCGTCACGCGCTTCCTGCCAACTGACTTTTTTCTTGATTACGTCATAGTCAGTGTCAGCGAGCTCATGCATACGCTTTTCGAGCAGCTCAATGTCTTCCTGAGTCAGGGTACGGTCGATGTCAACGTCATAGTAAAAACCGTTATCGATAACCGGACCAATCGCCATTTTGGTATCTGGCCACAGTTGCTTGATCGCATGGCCCAGCAGGTGCGCACAGGAGTGACGAATAATCTCCAGACCGGCTTCATCTTTGGCAGTAATGATGGCTAACTGCGCATCGGTATCGATCTTATCGCTGGCATCAACCAGCTCGCCATTGACACGTCCGGCGATACAGGCTTTTGCCAGACCGGGACCAATATCAAGTGCAACATCGAGGGGAGAAACGGCGTGGTCGTAATGACGCTGACTTCCATCAGGAAGGGTGATAACTGGCATTATAATTCCCTTATTTACAGTGGTGAGCCACACGAAAGCTCACATGCAAAAAATCGCATATCAATTGAAAATCAAAAGTGTTACCCATGCTATTTCTCTGTACTCTGTGAAATATATACACATGATGCGAACACGACAGGTACGCATTAGCGTGACATGAATAACGTCAGGGCAATAATACACCTTATAACGGGTGTGTTAAAGCCGGATGGGTAGCCTGCTCATCGTTGTATCGCAATAAGCAGGCCAAAAAATTTATTGTATCTATGCCGATTTCAGTGCTGCGTTATTTTTGCGGGAGAAACGGAAACCCAGCCAAATAACAGCGATCCAGAACGGAATTAACACTACCGATATGCGAATCTCCGGCGATAGCAGCATAATCACCAGAATCCCCGCCAGAAACGCCAGGCACAGATAGTTACCCCACGGATACCAGAACGCTTTAAACGCGGGCACAACGCCCTTCTCTATCATCGCCTGACGAAAACGCAGGTGGGCAAAACAGATCATGATCCAATTAATCACCAGCGTGGACACCACCAGTGCCATCAGCAGCTCAAAGGCTTTACCCGGCATCAGGTAGTTAATCGCTACACCAAGTGATGTCGCCAACGCTGACAGTGCGATAGACCGAACGGGCACACCGCGTGCGTTAACCTTCGCCAAAGACTTCGGCGCATTTCCCTGTTTTGCTAAACCGTACAGCATCCGGCTATTGCAGTATACGCCGCTGTTATACACGGATAGCGCTGCCGTCAGAACCACGACGTTGAGCACGTTCGCCACGATATGACTGTTAAGCGCCTGGAAAATCAGGACAAACGGACTACCGCCGCCAACCACATTCCCCCACGGGTAGAGCGATAACAAAATAGACAGCGAACCAATATAGAAAATCAGGATGCGATATACCACCTGATTGGTCGCCTGCGGGATCGAGCGTTTCGGATCGGCGGCTTCTGCGGCCGTAATGCCTACCAATTCCAGTCCACCGAATGAAAACATGATCACCGCCATCGCCATGATCAAGCCACTTGCGCCATTCGGCATGAATCCGCCATGGATCCATAAATTACGTACCGTCGCGGTCTCGCCACCATTGCCACTCAGCAACAGCCAACTGCCAAAGACAATCATCCCGACAATGGCAAGTACTTTGATAATGGCGAACCAAAATTCCGTTTCCCCAAACATCCGCACATTAACCAGATTAATCAGGTTGATCAGCACAAAGAAGATCGCCGCAGACAGCCAGGTTGGCGTCTCAGGCCACCAATATTGGATATAAATACCCACAGCGGTCAACTCTGCCATCCCTACTAGAATAAACATCGCCCAGTAGTTCCAACCCGCGAGGAAACCCGCAAAATCGCCCCAGTATTTAAAGGCAAAATGGCTGAATGAACCCGCTACTGGTTCTTCCACGACCATCTCACCCAATTGCCGCATAATCAGAAACGCAATCATGCCGGCGATCGCATAGCCCAATAAGACGGACGGACCAGCCATTTGAATGGTCTGCGATATCCCTAAAAACAACCCAGTACCAATAGCGCCACCCAGTGCTATCAACTGAATATGTCGATTTTTTAACCCTCGTTTTAAAACCAGTTCCTGGTGATCGGTTGCCATGTTGTTTTGAGCATTTGCCATATTGTTTTTATGTTTCCTGTAAAGCCTTCTTCATTTTTATAACTATGCCTGCTTGCAGCATCAGCATGAAAGCAGGTGCAGACAGGCAAAAGAAGTGTATTTAAGCGCTACACGGTGATTAGGCTATCAACGTTCGGGAATGACATTTTTAAACGTTAACTCCACATCATCACGATCGAGCTCGGTGACAAGCGTTTCAGGCTCACTTTTCTCTACATTCTGGGGCAATAATTTTTTCAATAACGCTAACTGCTGACGTTGCTGCTCCACGATCTCTTGCAGCAATTTCACTTGCTCATTCGCTCTGACGCTCGCCCGATTGACAAAAAACCAGACCAGCGCGGCCAGTAGCACGACCAGCAAGACAAAAACCACTTCTAATATGTTCACAACGACTCCACTTATCACTACTTAGACAGATATCTACGGCTATCTTAACATCAGGGCGTAGCCAAATTCGATACCCGTCGCCATCCGTTCTCCACAGCATATTGCTGCACATCGCTATCGTATTAGCGAAAAAAATAAAAAAGCGTGGGGAACGCTTTTCAACGTCGCTTGCGACGGACCGCGGGGTGGCGGCCAGGGATGGCACGCCATAAAAAAAAGCCTGTCGACGAGGACAGGCTTAGCAAGCGATAGGAATATCAGAAGGGATAATCGTGGTAGCCCATCTGCTCAGAAATATTTCTGGCTGCGGTGTGCAACGTGGCCACATATTCGTGTTTGTTTTCTTCTGAAAAACGAATCGTTGGGAAAGAAATACTGAGGCCAGCAATTACAACACCAAAGCGATCAAATACCGGAACGGCAATGCAACGCAGTCCTTCTTCCTGTTCTTCTTTATCTTCACCGTAGCCTTGCTCGCGCACGATATCCAATTGATTAAGAAGAGCTTCAGCAGAGCACAACGTATGTGGTGTACTGCGAGTAAATTCGACAGTCGACAGAACTTCCTCCACTTCACCGCGATCTCGCCATGCCAATAGCACTTTACCAATTGCAGTGCTGTGCAGCGGATTACGGCGACCGATACGCGAATACATGCGCAGGTTATACATCGAGTCAATTTTGTGGATATAAACGATGCCGTCTTCATCCAACGCACCGAGGTGGATCGTTTCCCTCGTTAGCGCGGACAACTCTCGCATCTGTATATCCGCACTGCGGATTAAATCTACGTTCTGCAATGCTTTTGCACCAAGTTCAAACAACTTGAGCGTCAGCGAATATTTCTCCGATTCACCTTCCTGCGCAACATAGCCCAGGGATTTCATCGTCTGCAAGAAGCGGTAAACGGTACTCTTGGACATCATCACGCGCTGAGAAAGCTCGGTAATACCAATTTCTCTCTCTTCACCTAATGCCTGCAAAATACCAAAAACCTTTAAAACGGACGACACGGAATCGGGTTGTTTATCTAAATCTGCAATAGCCATTTTTGTGGTTACCCTACTCAGGTTTTTTTGTTTTAAAAAAAATAGAACAATGGTTTTAGTATAAAGGGAACGCTTTGATTATGGCAATGGAGCAATAACGATAATCAAGTTAAGTTTGAGAAATAACCGCGTCAGAGACTTAATAAAATAATATGTAAGTAAATATTTTAAAATAATCCGCGCCATACAATGTGACGCGGACTTATTCGTATTATTAGTTCCAGACTGAATCAGGAACCTTCGCCAGATACAGCGCAGGCTTTCCATCTACGTCAGAAGTAAACAGAACTTGTTTATTATCCGGCGTGAAAGAAGGGTGTGGGTGAGTGACCTGACGGTCGCCTTCCAACACTTCCCAAGATGTATTGTGCTGTGCAATACGGTGTTCCTTGCCAGTTTTCAGGTTGAAAACATACAGGAACGGATCGTTCTCAATCTTGTAGCCACCATCATCCTGCACGTCGACCGGCGCATCAGAGCCGTCACCAACCAACAGTGTGCCATCATAGTTACTCATCAGGTGAGAACACGGCGGCATGATGCGCAATTGACGATCTTCTAGCGTAACGGGATCGATACTGCGGATATAGCGGTTGGTATCGTCTTTAAGGTAAGAGACGTAAATCATCGCGGAACCATCTGGTACCCAGAATTCGTGGGTACAGCTTTCGCCTTCAGCATGCTCTTTCACTTTACGCATGTTGGTACCGTCTTCGTTGATGAACCACATACGGGCATCAACCAGATCGTGTGGGCCTTCGTGGCAGAAAGCGACCGTGTTGTCATCACCCGGACGGTAGATTGGGTGACCCAGCCACTGATTTTCCTGAAGGATCGTTTCTGCTTCACCGGTTACCAAATCGACGCGAATCAGGCGGCAGCAAGGATTAGTGAAATAGAACTCCTGGAATTTTTTCCAATCGGTCAGTGGTTTCCAGTCTTCTTTTTTGATCTCAATACCGACCATTTTAGTGCAATCGGAATTGGCAACCCACGTACCGTAACCGACCCAATCGTCAGGCACTTGGTAAATGGTTTTCTCTTCCAGCGTAGCCAGATCGACACGCATCAGGTTGCGAGTATTTTTAACGTAATACAGCGCATCGTCATTCGGGGACAGGAAACCACCGAACGTGTTGTCGCCCTTGCCTTCCGTCAACTGCGTGGCATTCTGCGCTTTTAAATCCAGCAGATAGTAATTCCATGGACCATCAAATGCCGCACCAAACAACAGTTTGCTGCCGTCATTGAAGAAACATTTCTGGTAGAAATAGTTGCGGTGGCAGATGACATCGGGCGGGGTTAAACGCACAACTTCGGTGCCAGTTGCTGAATCCTGATAGGTATGGAACGTTAGGGGAATCTTGTTACCTTTGGCCATCCGTAAATCCTTAGAACTTATCATGAAGAATCTGACGCCACACGCGCATACTCTCCGATAACCTGATATTCCGCTCGCCCAGCTAGTCGATTACTCCGACACCGGTTGTTCAAAAATCAGGCCACCAATCTCACGCGAGACGCCTGTTATATCGGCATTATAGAAACAATGTTTCATTTTTCCGTGATCGTGGTTTTATTTTATAAAACATTCTTCCTATTTTCACCACCTGTTTCAGATCTAATGAAAATATTCAGACAGAGAAAGCGCAGGAACGATGAATCAAGAAACGCAGAAATAACAAAGGCCCGAATGGGCCTTTGGAAGGAAAACATCGTGAATTACTTCAGGTACTCACCGGAACGCAACGCTTCGATACGCTTATCCAACGGTGGGTGTGACATGAACAGTTCGCTGAAGGATTTCGATTTTCCGTTAATGCAGAAAGCCATCATGCTGCCCTCTTCCTGCGGTTCGTAGCTGGTCTTCAAGCGTTGCAGTGCAGCGATCATTTTTTCACGCCCCACCAGCTTGGCAGAGCCTGCATCCGCATGGAATTCACGATAGCGTGAGAACCACATGGTGATAATACTGGCAAGAATACCAAACACCAATTCCAGCACGGTGGCGACTGCAAAATAAACCAGCAGGTTGCCACTGCTGCTTTCCCCTTCATCGCGGCTACCGGACAGGAAACCAGAAACGACCTGAGCGATCAGGCGAGAGATAAAAATAACGAAGGTGTTTACTACCCCCTGAACCAGCGTCATTGTCACCATGTCACCATTCGCGATATGGCTAATTTCATGCGCGATAACCGCTTCGGCCTCGTCACGGCTCATGTTTTGCAGCAAACCAGTGCTCACCGCCACCAGCGACGCATCACGACGAGCTCCCGTCGCGAACGCATTGATATCTGGCGCATGGTAAATGGCCACCTGTGGCATCGCGATCCCAGCCTGCTGTGACTGTGAACGAACCGTTTCAACCAACCACCGTTCAGTTTCGTTACGTGGTTGTTCAATGACCTCACCGCCAACGGACCGCAACGCCATCCATTTAGACATCAGCAGTGAAACAAACGCACCGCCAAAGCCAAACAGCCCAGCCATAATCATTAAGCCCTGGACACTGCTGGACTGAATTCCCGTCAGGCTGAGTACCAGCCCGAAAACCAACATCACCGCCAGGTTGGTGATCAGGAAAAGCGCAATACGCATCATAAAGGTCTGATTTCCTCTCGCAGAAAAATAAAGTTGCAACACCATACATCGTATGGGTTGTCGTGGTATTTTCAAGTATTCTTAACTTTTCAGTGACTAAATCCACATAACTTTACATTTTTCAAGAGGAAAGCGGCATCCTGCCTGCGGGTAACTCTGATAGATCAGCGCAATAGCGTTGACCGAAAATCGATAAATGCTGCGGCATGATCGACCTGAATCGCACCGACGCCAGCCTGAATGAGTGCTCCCCATACGGCATCAGGATCGACTAAGGCGCACGTATCGCTGTAATCAAGTGGATGCGCGCAATCTAGCGTGTTCACCCAGATCCGCACGCCAAGCCGTTGAAATTCAACATGCGCTTCAATCAATGTATCAATATGATCAAAATTGGCCTCTACTATGGCAACGCCAACGTCGTCAATCTGCCGCAGAATTTCGACGGTTTTTCCCCGTTGAAGTTGGATCAACGGCATGTACGGTATCTGGGAATCCGGCGACGGCGAGACAAGAGGAAAACAGGCAGAAGCAAGATTAACCGGACTTTTCATGATCGCGCCCGCACTGAGACCTTTATCGCGAATATCGCGGGCAATAACACCAAATTCGCGCTCATGTTTAACATCCACATTGATAACAATGCGCCCACGTGCCTCTTCAAGAACCTCGTACAATAGCGGGACTTTTTCGTTACTTAACGGCCATGTCGAGTTGCCGTCACTCCCCCGTAGACGAGCCTGGCGAATATCCGCCAGCATCATCTTGCCAACCTCTCCCCTCATATTGCTTGTACGATCAAGAGTGTCATCATGAATCACGACAACATGGCTATCAGCCGTTAATTGTGCATCTATCTCCACGATATCAACACCCAATCGAATGGCTTCGCGCAGCGCCGCCAGCGAATTTTCCGGTGCCGATGCCCAGACGCCGCGATGTGCTACTGTCAAGACCGTCGTGTTTTGCGCTGCAATCAATTCCTGAGTCAGGCCTTTACGTTGCTTTGTCATCAGTCGAAAACTCCACATAGCCGAGAAATATCAGGGATGACGAGAAACCGACTGCGCAAAATGCTGCAACAGAAGATCGCCACGCGAAACCACATTGTCTAACGCCTGCTGTGGCGTTTCCTGCTCAGCCCAGACTTTCTCCAACTCTTCATCCATGATGGTGCGAATTTGCGGCATATTGCCTAATCGAAACCCGCGCGTATAAGGCAACGGTGGCTTATTGGTTATCTGTTTCATGGCAACATCACTGCCGGGGTATCGGACATAAAACCCCTGCTCGCGCGTCAGATCGTAAGCGGACTGCGTCACTGGCAAATAGCCCGTCATCTGATGCCATTCGGCGGCATTTTCCGGCAGCGTCAGGAAATGCAAGAATTTAGCGATCCCTTGATAATGCGATGTCGCTTTCCCCTTCATAACCCAGAGACTCGCCCCTCCAATAAACGTATTCTGCGGCGCATCTTTAGCTTCTTCGCTGTAAGGCAGCATGCCTACACCATAATGAAATTTGGCATAATTCTGAATCTTGCGTAACCCGCCCGATGAGGTCGTCAATATGCCGCAATCGCCGTTATAAAAACGTGCCGTCCCCTCGTCATTGCGGCCGAAATAGCTGAATTCCTTCTTCTTCATCATCTCCGCAAGCTGGCTGATATGTGCAACCTGCAACGGACCGTTAACCAGCAAATGCGTATCGACACCGTCGAAGCCATTGTTTTTGGTCGCAATCGGCAGCCCGTTCCACACGCTAAACGCTTCCAGCAATATCCAGCCCTGCTGCCCCGCATTCGTATAGCCACATGTCATCCCACTCTGACGCAGTCGCGCCGCATCATACTCAAGCTCATTCCACGTTCGGGGGGCTTATCGGGATCGAGTCCCGCTTTGATAAAGGCATCTTTGTTGTAGTAGAGAACGGGGGTTGAACTGTTGAACGGCTGGGAAATCAGATGTCCGGTTTGGCTGTCGCTATAAAACAGCGCCACCGCAGGCAGAAAGGCCTTTTCATCATTGTCGATACCGACTTGCTTAAACAGGTCATACACCGGGACAATCGCCCCGCTGTGTATCATATTCGGCGTACCGACATCATAAACTTGCAAAATATCCGGCGCGTTACCGGTGCGATAAGCGGCAATACCCGCAGCCAGTGTCTGCTCATAGCTGCCTTTATAGATAGGTTCAACATGATACGTCGTCTGAGAGGCGTTAAACCGATTGACCAGCCGTATCAATTCCGTGTTCAGGTTGCTATCCATGCCATGCCAGAATGTCAGTTCAACCGCCGCTCTGGCAGACAGAGGGACAAGTAAAACCATACTCAACAGCATCAAAAAAACAGATATGAACCTAAACCGAATCATCATGGTATTTTCTCCGGTTACTCTTTGTTTTTAAGGAAAATTGTTTTTAAAGAAAATCGTATTTAAGGAAAGTTATTTTAAGAACAGTTGCTTTTAAGGAAGCCTGCTTCAGAAAAAGACGTACCGATAACGACGCTAGGGTTCGCCTGTGACACGTAGATGACGGTGAAAGTGGCGAACTGTATCGTGATATTTCAGCAGATGAAGTGAAGGTGTTTTGTGACAGGAAAGAGGAAAAACGTCGCGCTGGGCAGCATGTGGCATGCCCAGCGCGAAATGCTGTTAGCGTGGTATTTTATTAACTTTGTGCGTGTGCCATGTCTGCATGCATTGAGGCAGCAACAGGCTGATGCTTAGGCGGTTTGACCCACAGGGTAATCAGCAGCGAGATGATAGACATAATAATGATTGCCATAAATGTGGCATGGAAGCCCCCGAGTTGTGCGGCGATAAATGAGCCAGACAACGCGCCGATACCGAATCCCTGATAAATCACGCCGTAGTTTTTGCTGTGATTTTTCAGGCCAAAGAAGTCGCCGACAATCGCTGGGAATACCGTGATATTGCCACCAAAGCAGAAGGCAATCGCGCTGACACAAATAAAGAACAGAATTGGACTAAGCGGCAGGAAGGTCATCACAGACACCGCCAAAATCGTCACAAACAGCGTAAAGCTAATCACTCGCATACGTCCGACATTATCGGAAAGCGCCCCAAGCACAATACGCCCAACGGTATTAAAAATCGCAATCGCAGACACCGCATTTGCCGCCGTCGCCATATCCATTCCGGCCATTTGCACACCAATATCTTTCACAATACCGATCAAATACAGGCCACTCATGCACGCGGTGAAGAAGATAATAAACAGCAAATACGATTCTTTAGTTGCCAACATCTCGGCCAGCGAGAAGTCACGCGTTTGTCCCTGAACCGCAGCCTGTTGTACCGGTACCGCAGCAGGTTCTTTCAGCAGTGAACTACCAACCAGAATCATCGCCATAACGATAATTCCCCAGTAGAAAAAGGCTTCTGACACGCCCACCTCGGCAATCAAAAAGCTGTTTACGTATTTAAACAACAGGCTTCCAGTACCAAATGCGCCAACAGAAATGCCTGCGATCAGCCCTTTGCGGTTAGGGAACCATTTGATCAAATTGGATAGCGTCGTGATGTAAGCTGTACCATCAGCAAAACCGACAACAACGCCCATTAGCAGATAAATCAGCGTCAGCGATGGGCTCACCGCACTCGCCATCAGACCCGCCCCCAGAGCAATGCCCGCGATCATGGTTAAGCGGCGCAGGCCGATACGCTCCTGAAACTTACCGGCAAACAGCGTTGCAAATGCCAGACAGAAACTGGTGATTGAAAACGTCGTCGCCACGGAGCTCAATGCCCAGCCAAATTTATCCACCAGCGGCTGGTTGAATAGGCTCCAGGTATAAATCGTGCCAAGTCCCATTTGGGTAATAATCGTACCGAGGACAATCAATCCGCGATTAACAGGTTTAGTATTCATGGGTTTTCCCCTACATCAAAAATGGGTCCGATTCACTCGGCACACTAAAAAATATAAGCTGATGTGGAGAAGAGACGATCCATCAAAAACACTGTCAGCTTATGGGCTGAAGCCAGTATACAAGCGGGCTGACAGTGGTTGATCGAATGGGGAATGAGATGCCTGAAATGCGGAATGAAATGCCTTTAAAAGCGCATCAATGACCTGAAATCCTTTATCTTGCTCCGGCTAACCGGGACTTCAAAATCCAGATCGTTCAATCGCAGGATATAGGTATTGTTAAACCAGGGCACAATTTCACGGATTTTCGTCAGGTTGACGCAGTAAGAGCGATGACAGCGGAAGAAATAGTCTTCCGGCAGGCGGCTACAAAACTCCGTAATATTCATCGGCATGATGAACTCCTCACGCCGGGTATACACCAGCGTGACCTTTTCCTGTGCAGCGGCATAGTAGATATTATTAATATCCGTGACGATAATCCGCTCGTCTTTCATTAAATTAATCGTTTGCTGTGCGCCTCTGGGTGCGCCCGTATGCGTGCCCGTTTCGACGGCGGGTGCAATTTGCCGCTGTTGCCAGGTCGCTTCCAGCTTACGCAACATCGTGATGATGCGAGATTCATGATACGGCTTGAGAATGTAATCGAAGGCCTCGACTTCAAAAGCTTCGACCGCATGTTCTTTGTACGCCGTAATAAAAATGATGTAAGGCTTGTGTGCGAATTTGCTGATATTTTGCGCCAGCCAAACGCCGTCTAACGACGGAATATTGATATCCAAAAAGATCGCATCGACGTCGTTATGTTGCAGATATTTCAGTACATCCAGCCCATCATCGAATGTCGCTTCAATCGTCATATCACTGTGCTGTTTGATGAGGTAACTCAGTTCTTGCTGCGCGAGGAACTCATCTTCAACAATAATGGCTTTCATGGGTTGCCTCCTGTTTGTTCAGCAGCAGAATAGGTCGAGACCGGCACCTGAACGGTATCTGGCAATGCCGACGGTGTTTTATCTTCTCGCGGGATGTAGAAATAAATCTCGGTTCCGGGTTCCAAACGACGAATACGCAGACCATCACCATAGAGCAAACGCACCCGATGATGGACATTCAGCAGGCCAATCTTATTCCCCGGCAGCTCGTTGCGCGCAACGCGATCCATCGTTTCCTGACTAATGCCATGGCCGGTATCTTTTACCGCGACGAGCAGTTTGTCGCCCTGTTCCTTCACAGACAGCACCACAGTTCCTTTGCCTCGGCAAGGCTGAATACCATGAACAATCGCGTTTTCCACCAGCGGCTGAATTAATAAGCTGGGAATTTTATACGCTAAATCATCGTCAATATCGTAAATCACTGTTAACTTGGCACCAAATCGCGCCTGCTCAATCGCGATATAATCTTGAATTTGGTATAGCTCTTTCTTTATATCGATCAGCGCATCGTCGTTGAGTTCGAGGTTATAGCGCAAATAGCGGGACAGATTGATCACCAACTGGCGCGCCGTATCGGGATTAATACGAATAGATGAGGAGATCGCATTCAGCGCATTAAAAAGAAAGTGCGGATTGATTTTACTTTGCAGCGCTCTCAGCTCCGCTTTATTTGCCATATCACGCAGTTGCTCTGTACGGGAGACTTCAATTTGCGTTGACATAATTTGTGATAAACCGACGGCCATCACGCGTAACGAATAGGTAATTTTATGGGCGTGGCGGTAATAGATTTTCAATGTGCCCGTCACCTGCCCGTGCTCCCATAGCGGGATGACAATCATCGAATGGATTTCCGGCGTTAGATGCTGCTCATCATTATTTTTAATGATAATTTTCCCATCATGGATCGCCTGCTGCGTCATCGGACTGATAATGTCGTGACCGATATTATATTTGTCTTCCCCAATCCCCACGTAAGCCTGAATATGCTGCGTGTTCGTTATTGCCACCGCGTCCGCATTAATTTCAGTGCGAATGATTCTACAAATGGCCGTCAGTGAATCACTGTTGATATTACGGAAATACGGCAGTGTCTTGTGTGCAATATCCAACGCAAGTTTGGCTTGTCTGGCGGCAATCACCTCTTTTTCATTCGCCACACTCTGCACCAGTAACACGATCAGGCCAATACATACTGAGCCAAGGATCATCGGCACCGCAATTTTTGAAACAATATCCAACCCTAGCTCGATCGGCGTCGCCCACGCCACAACCAGCAGCATCGTTAACGACTCACACAGCATTCCGCCCAGGATACCGATGCTCCACTGCTGCTCTTTTTTGACTTTCTTATTGATGTAGCCGGAAGTGATACCCGCGATGATGCTGGTAATCAGACACGGCACAGAGGTGATGCCGTCAATATCAATTAAATAACGGTGCGCTCCCGCAATGATACCCGTTGCGATACCCACCCAAGGGCCAAAGAGAATTCCGCCGGACATCACGGCAATCACGCGCACGTTGACGAGCGATCCTTCAACATTAATGCCGGAATAGGTACCGAACAACGCAAACAGTGAAAAGATGGCCGTCACCGTCACCCGTTCTCTCGGTGAATGCTGCTCTTTTTGCAGCAATTGCCGAAACTGGCGCGTCCTTGTCAGGAAAAACAGGCAAATCAGCATCAAGGCGGCGCGGTCAAAGACCGCAAGGAGCATCTCAAATATTTCGTGCACGGGACATCCGGTACTGGGTTACGAGCCTGCACTATAGGAAAAATGTGATCTATATTCCACTTTTTAGTCTGTTAACCACTCGACGGTGTGTAAACGTATAAAAGCCAGCAAACGCTGGCTTTTAGGAAAGATTGCTGTAGCACAACAATTTACACATCTATTGGCTTATTCAATTTTAGTAGCTGGGTAAACTCTTCTGCGGGCATCGGATGCCCGAACAGATATCCCTGTGCTTCTTCACACCCTTTGCCCCGTAGCCGTTCACTCTGCTCCAACGTTTCCACACCCTCAGCAATCACGCCAAGACCGAAACTTTTCCCAAGATAGAGGATCGCTCTGACAATCGCCGCATCCGGCGGAGACTCACACATGGTTCTGACAAACGTTTGATCGATCTTCAGCCGAGTCACCGGGTAGTTTTTCAGCATACTGAGTGACGCATAACCCGTTCCATAGTCGTCAAAGGCAATCCCGATCCCCGCATCCCGCAGCGTTTTCAATGGCTGTAACATATTTTCATCGTAACGCAGAATGATATTTTCCGTGATCTCAAGCTCCAGCGAGCTTGGTTGCAACCCGGTACGAGCGAGGGCATCCATAATCTTTTTCGCCAACATGCCTGTACGAAACTGCGCGCTGAAAAGGTTAATACTGATACGAAAATAGCTGTTGCTAACCTGACACCACTCTGCCGCTTGCCGACAGGCCGTTTCTACGATCCAATCCCCTACTCGTTCCGCCCACGGGCCATTTTCCAGTGCGGTAAGAAATGCTGCGGGCCCAAGTAACCCTCTCTCTGGGTGACGCCAACGTAACAACGCCTCCGCACCAACAATCTCATTTGTTGCCAGTTTTACCTGTGGTTGATAGAACATTTCAAATTCATGCTGCTCATAAGCTCGTACAAACTCTAACTGGAAGGCATGCTTAGCCTGAAAGACTTCAAGTAGTTCGCGCGTGAAAAAACGATAACAGTTCCGACCTTCGGATTTCGCCTGATACAGTGCTAAATCTGCACTGGTCAAAAGATCCTGCACGGTGACGCCATATTCTGGATACAGCACAGCACCAATACTGGCACTAATATTGATTTGGTGATCGTCAATAATCATTGCCTGCGAAATTTCATGAATAATTTGCTCGGCAATTTTACCTGCAACCTTTTTATCATTCAGACCCGGAAACAGCAGCGCAAATTCATCTCCGCCCATTCTCGCGACTACATCACCGGAACGAACCGCCGCTTTTATTTTTTTGGCAACGTGCACCAAAATATCATCGCCGCTAGAGTGCCCCAGGCTGTCATTAACATCCTTAAACCCATCCAGATCGACCATCATGATGCAGACCGCAGGTTCATTCTTGAGCGCGGTTTCCAGATTTGATGTTAATAATGTCCGGTTTGCCAGTCCCGTCAGTGGGTCCATATGCGCCAGTAAAAACAGCCGCTCTTCGTTGCGTCGGCGCTCGGTAATGTCACGCAATATCGCGCCATAGCTAACATTGTCGTTGTCTTCCCACATAGAAACCGACAATTCAACCGGAACCAGGCTACCGCTTTTGGCTTGTACGTTCAGCTCCAGCGTCACCCCTTTCATCAGGGAATCACGGTCAGTGACCAGATGGTTAAGCTGCACGATAAAAGCATCAGGTACGATGCGATTAATATTTTGGCCGATAATTTCATCGTCGCTGTATTCCAGCATCTTCTCTGCGGCTGTATTCCAGAAGGTAATCATTCCCTTCTCGTTAACGCACAAAATCGTATCAGGCGAGGTATTGGCGATATTTTCAAAACGCACCTGACTGGCCCTACGCGCCAATTCCAAACGCCGCATTTCCAGCTTGTCCATGACCAGTGACGCCAGATCCTGCAAATTGTGCTCATCACGCTTGGTGAATGCTGCTCTGGGCTTCAAATCAATAATACATAACGTGCCAATGGCATGCCCAGACGGGGTAATTAAGGGTATCCCGGCATAAAAACGGAGATAAGGAATTCCCACAACCAGCGGATTATTTTTGAATCGCACATCCTTGAGTGCATCAGGCACCACCATGATCTTTTTCTTCAAGATCGTATGGGCGCAAAAAGAGATATCGCGTGGTGTTTCGCAAAAAGGAACCCCTACGCTGGCGGCAAACAATTGGCGCTCAGCTTCCACCAACGAGACTAAAACGATGGGGGCGTTAAAAATGTTGGCAGCCAGACTAATCAGGTTGCTCAGACTCGGATCGAATAGTGCGTTCTTAATTCCATACTCACGAAGAGCAGCAAGACGTTTATCTTCATCTTTGCTTATTGGGGCACGACTCATGGGTTCCCCCTCCCATCGTATTCATGTTCAGATTAGAAAAAAGGTTAGCTGTAAATCCAAAATGTTGCAGCAATGAGCACGATAAGAGCAACCAGGCCAACGTGAGTAAACCAAGATTCTTTCTTTCGCCAAGTAGTGCCTGAGTGTTGAGTATGGCAAAAGATCCGAATTCGATCATCCCTTCGAATCATTAATAATAACAAGTAGAAGCATCGATTAAGATGATAGATGAAAAGAGAAATAGAAAGATATCGATGTACTCACAACGTAGAGTGATGAAGATAAAAAAGGCAGAGAAAGGTTGGCATATTCAAATACTCATTACCGAATAACGACAATATGGTATCAAGTTATTAACAGAATATAACCAACCAAAGAATCATCAGGCGGGGAAATAGGTTATTGAATGCTCAGGGGTGTCATTCTTTGCTCGAATAACGACATCCCAGACCCCTGTGTAAGGGACCGTTAAATACACTTCACCTTCAGCATAACGGCAAATAGAACCCTGCATATCGCTATTTTCTTCCGCCATGGTTTCCTGCTCACCATTGCTCATTTTTACTTCAAACGTATTAGCACACCGGACAATTACCGTATCACCACCAAACAGACTTAAACACGTGCGAATTACAGACATACATCCTCCGCGACACGCAGTCATGCGCATGCTTAATAAAACGAATTCATTGGTTATATTTCCCACAGCGGGATTTCCATAAGAGCAAAATGGTTACGGCCAGATTGTGATTTAGATCAAATGACACACATGTTTAAGTCAAATCAGAGGGTAGAATAAGACAATACTATGACCGCCTGACATTTATTAGGATTTTTGATAGTCAGACGATAGCGTTTATTTTGATGTTATCCCACACATCCACGCGGACTCCTTTTGTGAAACAACAACTTTAATTGTTCTATGGTTGTATTCACAATCACATCACACGTGCCTCAATGCACATTACTTTGGTTTTTTTTAAAACAGATTAATACTCGCTTGATAACCGACAACTAAGGTTGTACATTGACCAAATGAAAACGACACTTGCAGAACGATTAAAAACCGTCAGAACGTCACAAGGGCTTAGTCAAAAAGCACTTGGCGACATGGTTGGCGTCTCTCAGGCCGCCATACAGAAGATTGAGGGGGGAAAAGCGTCACAGACAACCAAAATTGTTGAGCTTTCCAATGCCCTCCATATTCGCCCTGAATGGCTGGCAAATGGCGAAGGCCCGATGCGTAGCGACAGGGTGGTTCGATCGCTTCAGGAATCGAGCATTCCTCCAACATCAGAATGGGGCACCGTATCAGCTTGGGACAGCACGACAGAACTATCAAAGGACGAGGTTGAAGTGCCTTTTTTAAAAGATATTGAGTTTGCCTGCGGCGATGGACGCATTCAAAGCGAGGATTATAACGGCTTTAAGCTCCGTTTTTCCAAAGCTACACTGCGCAAAGTCGGTGCAAATACCGACGGTTCAGGCGTTCTTTGTTTCCCGGCTGCGGGTGACAGCATGGAACCCATCATCCCAGATGGCACCACCGTCGCCGTTGATACCAACAACAAGCGCATCATTGATGGAAAACTGTACGCCATCGCTCAGGAAGGGGGCGGGAACGATAAGCTCAAGCGGATAAAACAACTTTACCGCAAACCAGGCGGCCTTCTCGTCATCCACAGTTTTAATCGCGATACCGATGAAGAGACCGACGAATCAGAGGTCGAAATCATTGGCCGCGTATTCTGGTATTCGGTCCTGTTATAACCCAATACTGGCGGTATCCCGCACCATAGCACGTTCTTTTCCTCTCCCCAAAGCCGGTTGACTGATACAGATACCGGCCTTGCTTTATTCATAGCCGTTTTATTAAAAACAGCCCTACCAGTAAAAATTTTACCACTAAAAAACGTTTACCCTCGCCCAGATAACCTTACTCACACGTCACAGTTTTATACAATCACCGTGCTATTGTTTCATCACCCCTTGTTGATGTTGTGTTATTCCTCCTGTCTATGTGTTGCTTTCCCGCCCTCTGGCGGGATTTTTTTTACCCCTTTATCGAGCATCTCTTTGCGTATAGATCCGCAGACGACCATTTCGTTTTACAACAAAAAACAACCCAAATTAAAACTAAAGATGTTGACACAATAACAACTATAGTTTTAAATAGACACGTAACGCGGTTGTTATCTCACAAGATAGCGATGCTCGAATTCTCGCATAAGCAGTAACTATTTTCTTTAAGGATAAGGGGATTTATGACTGAGCCACAATTTCGCAGTAAAGGTCCTGAGCTTCTGGTCGAGCTTTCCCAGCACGTTGCCGATACGGTCAAAAACGTCACAGAGTTGGATCTACAAACCGCCGAACTGGTTGGTAATGCCGTTGCCAAACATATGATGAGCGTATGGGGCGGACAAAACGTTTATTTCCCAATGGGAATTTCCTGGCGTGCTTCTCAACGCGATCTTCAAATCTATGAAGAATTTGATGGGCGCAATCATAGTGCTCTGGCGAAGAAATATAATGTCTCGCTGCAATGGATTTATAAAATTGTCAGAACGATGAGAAAAGATGAATTGCAGGCAAAACAAAAAAATCAGGAGTAATGCAAAAGGCCATAAATTGAAAACTCGGGCGATAATAAAAACAGATGATTTAATAACAATAATAACTTCTTATTTTAATAAAATATAACCAAATCAATCTTAATTGAGGCCATGCAGCAAGAGATTCCTATGCGCTGGCACTAGCCAACACACGCTGTTTGAAATATGAAATATACATTCAAATATAATACCGCAATGTAATTAATAGGATGGGTACATTTTGTACTCATCCTATTACCTCCAATGTTTAACCTCAGAAATCGCTCCTTTTAGTACGATATTCAGTCAGGCTATAACGAGCACACTATTTCCCATCTCCTTATTTAAATCAATCAGCTAAAAAAACCAGAAACATGCATTTACAATGCATAAATCAATTTTTGACCGCTGAGGGCGTGATAACGTTGCCCCACGATCCCTTCGGTGTGTTGAAAGCACCGAGTGAAAAAAATAAATAGGGGCAATTGAGAGCAATGAGCGAGAAAGCAAGAAAACGGTGGCAGCGTCGCCCCGGAACAACTGGCGGTAAACTCCCCTGGAACGACTGGCGCAACGCCCTGACCTGGCGCAGAGCAACACAACTTCTGCTACTGGCGATCAACATCTATATCGGAGTCACCTTCTATTTTTGGGTACGCTACTTTGAAACTGGCGGCACGAGCCTTTATATATCGAGGCCGGGCGGTATTGAGGGCTGGTTACCGATTGCAGGATTAATGAACGTTAAGTTCACATGGGAAACGGGCAATCTTCCCCCTATCCATCTTGCATCAATGCTGTTACTTCTCGCCTTTATTCTCACCAGCCTGTTACTGAAGAAATCATTTTGCTCTTGGCTGTGCCCTATCGGTACGTTATCCGAGTGGGTCGGTATATTGGGAAAAAAACTGTTTGGCCGTCACTTCATTCTTCCGAAGTGGCTAGATATTCCGTTGCGTAGCCTGAAATATCTATTATTAAGTTTTTTTCTCTACATTGCGCTATCAATGCCAGCACAGGGCATTTATATGTTCCTGATGTCGCCCTACGGTTTGATCGCTGACGTTAAAATGCTCGGCTTCTTCCGCAATATCGGCACCATCACACTGACCTGTGTCTTTCTCTTTATGCTTGCCAGCCTGTTTATTCGCCATTTCTGGTGCCGTTACCTCTGTCCCTACGGCGCACTTTTAGGCGTATTTTCGCTGCTGTCGCCTTTCAAAATTCGTCGTAATACCACTAGCTGTATTGACTGTGGCAAGTGTGCTAAGGCCTGCCCGTCTAACATCCCGGTGGATAAACTGATTCAGGTGAGAACCGCAGAATGCACGGCCTGCATGACCTGCGTCGAATCCTGCCCAGTGGCATCAACGCTCCACTTCTCACTAATGAAACCATCAGGATCGCAGAAAAAAGACAGTTCCACAGCCAAACCGCTATGGCGACAAACCGCGTTGTCCGGTATTACGATGACCGTACTGGTGCTCAGCATTCTCTTCGGCATGATCGGCTTTGCGATGTATACCGGCGGCTGGGACAGTCCGATTCCCGAACATATGTACTTCCGGCTCATTCCCGATTCACAGAATATTAGCCATTAATAAAGACCGATAAGGTCAACGGTGCTTAATACAAAACAGAATAGTTTGTGGGAAAGGAACTTGAGGGAAAAATTAAGGGGCCAACTCGGCCCCTGTCATTATAACCTGCGCTAAAGAGCAGATTACATGTTATCGATGATGTCTTGAGCAAACTCACTACATTTCCGCAGCGTAGCGCCTTCCATCAGACGTTCGAAATCGTAAGTCACGGTCTTGTTCTTGATCGCGCCTTCAACGCCTTTAACAATCAAGTCAGCCGCTTCAAACCATTGCAGGTGACGCAGCATCATTTCAGCAGACAGAATAACAGAACCTGGGTTCACTTTATCCTGACCAGCATATTTCGGTGCCGTACCGTGCGTGGCTTCAAACAGTGCGCATTCGTCACCGATGTTTGCGCCCGGAGCAATACCGATACCGCCAACCTGTGCCGCCAGTGCATCAGAAATGTAGTCACCGTTCAGGTTCATACAGGCGATCACATCATATTCAGCAGGACGCAGCAGGATTTGTTGCAGGAATGCGTCAGCGATCACGTCTTTTACCACGATATCTTTGCCGGTGTTCGGATTCTTGATCTTCACCCACGGGCCGCCATCGATCAGCTCACCGCCGAATTCTTCACGCGCTAACTGGTAACCCCAGTCTTTAAACGCGCCTTCGGTGAATTTCATGATGTTGCCTTTGTGCACCAGCGTGAGGGAATCCCGATCGTTGGTGATCGCGTACTCGATCGCAGCGCGAACCAGACGTTTGGTCCCTTCTTCAGAGCACGGCTTCACGCCGATACCACACTGCTCAGGGAAACGGATTTTGCTAACGCCCATTTCTTCACGCAGGAATTTGATCACTTTGTCTGCTTCAGCAGAACCCGCTTTCCACTCGATACCGGCATAAATGTCTTCGGCGTTTTCGCGGAAGATCACCATGTCAGTCAGCTCAGGCTGTTTAACCGGGCTAGGTGTACCTTCGTAGTAGCGTACCGGACGCAGGCAAACATACAGATCCAACTGTTGGCGCAGCGCAACGTTCAGAGAACGAATACCACCACCAACTGGTGTTGTCAGCGGGCCCTTAATCGCCACACGATATTCACGGATCAAATCCAGTGTTTCATCCGGCAACCAAACATCTTTACCGTAAACTTGCGTGGATTTCTCACCCGTATAGATTTCCATCCAGGAAATCGCGCGCTTGCCCTGATAGGCTTTCTTCACAGCGGCGTCTACTACGTTGATCATGGCAGGCGTTACATCGATACCAATGCCGTCACCTTCGATAAACGGGATAACTGGATTATTCGGAACAACCAGTTTGCCTTGAGCATCAACCGTGATTTTCTGACCTTCTGTCGGTACAACTACTTTGCTTTCCATTAACCTCTCCTTCGAGCGCAATTTTGTTAATGACTTGTAAGATGCGTGTCAATACTACTTGAATATTTAGCCCGCGCCAATCGCAAACCATTTCGAGTATAATGCTTTTGTTACCCGCGACTATAAAGATGATGAATAAATTCCCTGTTAAAAATCACAAAGTTAAACGATTCAGCTCACAGCCAGCAAGAAAAAGGCAGCCTGACAATACGCCGCGCCGGATTGTTTTGTTCAATAAGCCCTTTGATGTCTTGCCGCAATTCACTGATGAAGCCGGACGCCGGACGCTGAAAGATTACATTCCGATCGGCGGTATTTACGCCGCCGGGCGTCTGGATCGCGATAGCGAAGGCCTGATGATTCTCACCAATGACGGCAAGCTTCAGGCTCGGCTAACCCAACCAACGGAAAAAACGGCAAAAATCTACTATGTTCAGGTGGAAGGTATTCCTGACGACGCTGCACTAACACGCTTTCGCACAGGTCTGGAACTGAATGACGGTAAAACGCTGCCCGCAGGCGCGGAGATCGTTCCAGAACCTGACTGGCTGTGGCCGCGCAATCCGCCAATACGCGAGCGTAAAAGCATTCCTGACTGCTGGCTGAAAATCACGCTGTATGAAGGTCGTAATCGGCAAGTCCGTCGTATGACGGCAAATATCGGGTATCCTACCCTGCGTCTGGTTCGATACGGCATGGCCAATCAAACCGTAGAAAACCTGTTACCCGGAGAATGGAAGGAGATAGCGGATGTTTAAACCCCATGTCACGGTTGCCTGCGTCGTGCAGGCCGAAAACCATTTTCTGGTCGTCGAAGAGTTAATTAACGACAAATTATTGTGGAACCAACCCGCGGGCCATTTGGAAGCCGATGAAACGCTGATTCAGGCGGCGAGCCGCGAGCTGTGGGAAGAAACCGGTATTCAGGCCACGCCGCAGAGTTTCTTGCGTCTCCATCAATGGATCGCTCCCGACAGCACACCCTTTTTACGCTTTTGCTTCGCGCTCGACCTGCCTACGCGAGTCGACACTCAGCCACACGACAGCGATATCGAATGCTGCCGCTGGGTGACCGCCGAGGAAATTTTGCATTCTCGCCAGCTTCGTTCACCGCTGGTGGCTGAAAGTATTCGCTGCTATCAGCAGCCTGAGCGCTACCCACTAGCCTTATTGGGCGCGTTCAACTGGCCTTTTTAAGCATCCATCCTTTTAGACCTGCCGTGAATGGCCTGACCAGCACGCGGCAGGAATAGCGATGCAGCCCTCGGTTCAACATGCTAAAATATGCCGCTTGTTTTTCGCATCAATGCGTCAGTAAATTCAGTTCGTGAGACTCCCATGTCAGATAACAGCCAGAAAAAAGTGATTGTCGGTATGTCCGGCGGTGTTGATTCCTCCGTTTCCGCTTACCTGTTGCAGCAACAGGGCTATCATGTTGAAGGCCTGTTCATGAAGAACTGGGAAGAGGACGACGACACCGAATATTGCTCAGCAGCCACAGATCTTGCCGATGCGCAGGCCGTTTGCGACAAGCTAGGCATCGAATTACACACCGTCAATTTTGCCGCTGAGTATTGGGACAACGTTTTTGAACTCTTCCTTGAAGAATATAAAGCGGGTCGTACTCCCAATCCCGATATCCTGTGCAACAAAGAGATCAAATTTAAAGCCTTCCTGGAATTCGCTGCCGAGGATCTTGGGGCGGATTATATCGCGACAGGTCACTATGTCCGCCGTCACGACGTTGACGGAAAAAGCCGTTTGCTGCGAGGGATGGACGGTAACAAAGACCAGAGCTATTTTCTTTATACGCTCGGCCACGAACAGATCGCACAGAGCCTGTTCCCGGTCGGCGAGCTGGAAAAACCACAGGTTCGCAAAATCGCCGAAGAACTTGAGCTGGCAACCGCGAAGAAGAAAGATTCTACCGGTATTTGCTTCATCGGCGAACGCAAATTCACCGATTTTCTGGCACGCTATCTGCCTGCACAACCGGGCCCGATTCTGTCCGTCGACGATAACAAACCGATGGGACAACATCAGGGGCTGATGTACCACACATTGGGGCAACGCAAAGGATTAGGCATCGGCGGCGTCAAAGACGGTGGTGAAGATCCCTGGTACGTGGTGGATAAAGATGTCGCCAACAATATTCTGTATGTCGCGCAGGGTCATGAACACCCTCGCCTGATGTCGTATGGTTTAATCGCACAGCAGTTGCACTGGGTCGACCGCCAGCCACTCACCGCGGAACTACGCTGTACAGTCAAAACCCGTTACCGTCAGGCGGATATCCCCTGCACCGTCACGCCGCTTGGCGACGATCGCATTACCGTGCGTTTTGATGAACTCGTCGCCGCCGTGACACCTGGTCAATCCGCCGTTTTTTATCTGGACGACGTTTGCCTTGGTGGCGGTATCATCGAAGAACGCTTACAGGAGTAATTGTGGCTAAGAATTATTATGAAATCACGCTGGCGTTAGCCGGCGTTTGCCAATCGGCGCATTTAGTCCAGCAGTTGGCTCATACGGGTAACTGTAATAACGATGTTCTGCATACCTCGCTGAACAGCGTGTTGAACCTCAATCCGGCCTCCACGCTGGACGTTTATGGCAATGATGAGCAAAACCTGAAAGTTGGGCTGGAAACGCTGCTTGGCATTCTCAACACCAGCACGAAAGGCCCGGGAGCGGAACTCTCGCGTTATGCGTTCAGCCTGATTGCGTTAGAACGTAAGCTAAATGCGAAATCTGCCTCGCTGGACGAATTGGGCAAGCGTATCGGCCAGTTGGAGCGGCAACTGGAACATTTCGAGCTGCTTTCCGAGACGATTGTTAGCGCACTGGCTGCGATTTACGTGGATGTCATCAGTACGCTGGGGCCACGTATTCAGGTTACCGGCTCACCAGAGGTGCTACAAAACAGTCAGGTGCAGGCTAAAGTGCGTGCCGCACTCTTGGCTGGCATCCGTTCTGTCGTGCTTTGGCAACAGATTGGCGGCGGACGCTTACAGTTGATGTTTTCACGCAGTCAATTGGTTAAAGAAGCAAAACAGATATTGGCACGTTGCACGTCCGTTTAATGGTATTCTTGCCGCTATGGCTGACGCTGGTGTGGCTAACGCCAGCGTCGAAAAAATCGATCGTCTGTATTGAAATTAATCGTTCTTATTGAAACTCATTTTTCTTGAAACCAATTGTTATTGAAACCAATCTCAGGAGTTGCTTGCGATGGAATTATCCTCACTGACCGCCGTTTCCCCTATTGATGGACGCTACGGCGATAAAGTCAGCACGTTGCGCACCATTTTCAGCGAATTCGGTTTGCTGAAATTCCGTGTGCAGGTTGAAGTACGTTGGCTGCAAAAACTGGCGGCCTGTGCAGAGATCCAGGAAGTTCCTGCATTTGACGCGGACGCAAACGCTTTCCTTGATAAAATTGTCGCCGAATTCAGCGAAGAAGATGCTGCGCGTATTAAAACTATCGAGCGCACTACCAACCACGATGTGAAAGCCGTTGAGTACTTCCTGAAAGAAAAAGTTGCCGCGATTCCGGCACTGCACGCTGTTAACGAATTCATCCACTTCGCCTGTACTTCAGAAGACATTAACAATCTGTCTCATGCGCTGATGCTGAATACGGCTCGCCGCGATGTCATTCTGCCGCACTGGCGTCAAATCATTGATGCGCTGAAAACACTGGCGCAGGAATACCGCGATATTCCGCTGCTTTCCCGTACTCACGGTCAGCCAGCCACACCTTCCACCATCGGTAAAGAGTTTGCTAACGTCGCTTACCGCATGGAACGCCAATATCGCCAACTGCAACAGGTTGAGATTCTGGGAAAAATTAATGGTGCCGTCGGTAACTATAATGCCCATCTGGCTGCCTACCCGGAAATCGATTGGCACCAATTCAGCGAAAATTTTGTCACGTCGCTGGGCATCAACTGGAACCCGTACACCACGCAGATCGAACCACATGATTACATCGCCGAACTGTTCGACTGCATCGCGCGTTTCAATACGATTTTGATCGACTTTGATCGTGATATTTGGGGCTACATCGCACTGAATCACTTCAAACAGAAAACCATTGCGGGCGAAATCGGCTCCTCCACCATGCCACATAAAGTTAACCCGATTGATTTCGAAAACTCGGAAGGCAACTTGGGTCTGGCAAACGCTGTGCTGACGCATCTGGCCAGCAAACTGCCGGTTTCCCGCTGGCAACGTGACCTCACCGACTCTACCGTGCTGCGCAATCTGGGCGTGGGCGTGGGCTATGCGCTGATTGCGTATCAAGCCACGATGAAAGGCATCAGTAAATTGGAAGTGAACCGCGATCGTCTGGCTGACGAACTGGATCACAACTGGGAAGTGTTGGCAGAACCCATCCAGACTGTGATGCGTCGCTACGGGATTGAAAAGCCGTATGAGAAATTGAAGGAACTGACGCGTGGCAAACGCATTGATGCTGCCGGTATTCAGGCATTCATCGATGGTTTGGCATTACCAGAAGCGGAAAAAACGCGCCTGAAGGCCATGACGCCAGCCAACTATATCGGCCGTGCCATCGCGATGGTCGACGATCTGAAATAACCGCTCTCAAGCCAATGTCGTACTCTCTGGCGGGCGCCCTTGCCCGCCAGTTTCCCTTAAGACCAACCATTTCCAGCCTGTTTATACTCGGTTTACCCTCTCTGTGGATAATTTAGCAAATAAAATAAACTATTTGCCCCGCGTACAATTATGATACGCAGAGGCGAAATGCGTGAAAGACAAGGTGCATAAGTTCGTTGCAATAACCATGTCTACTCGACAGAGGATATAACGATGCGGATTCTGGTCGTTGAAGATAATGTATTACTACGCCATCATTTAACCGTTCAGATGAACGAAATGGGGCATCAGGTTGACGCCGCGTCTGACGCTAAAGAAGCGGATTATTTTCTGCATGAAAACATGCCGGACATTGCGATTGTCGATCTCGGGTTGCCCGATGAAGATGGCATGAGCATGATCCGTCGCTGGCGTGCCAATCAGGCCAAGCTGCCTATTCTGGTACTGACCGCGCGTGAAGGTTGGCAGGACAAAGTTGCCGTGTTGGAAGCCGGTGCGGATGACTACGTGACTAAGCCCTTCCATATGGAAGAAGTCGTGGCTCGTTTGCAGGCGCTGATGCGACGCAACAGCGGGTTGGCATCACAAATCATCAGCCTACCGCCCTTTGAGGTTGATTTGTCGCGCCGCGAATTGGCGATCCACAGCACCCCCATCAAGTTAACCGCGTTTGAATACACCATTATCGAGACGTTGATTCGCAACACAGGTAAAGTCGTCAGCAAAGACTCCCTGATGCTACAACTGTATCCGGATGCGGAGTTGCGGGAAAGTCATACTATTGATGTGTTGATGGGGCGATTACGCAAGAAAATTCAGCAGGCCGACGCGCCGGATGTGATCACTACCGTGCGTGGGCAAGGGTATCGTTTTGATATTGATACACCATCAGGCTCGGTATGAGTGATAACGATAAAAGGCAGCCCTTCTCACTTCGCATTCGTTTTTTACTGGCGACAGCCGCTATTGTGCTGGCGTTGTCGCTGGCTTATGGCACCGTCGCCATTATCGGTTACAGCGTCAACTTTGATAAAACCTCATTCCGCCTGTTACGTGGCGAGAGCAATCTCTATTACAGTCTCGCACAGTGGCGCGATAACCAACTGAATATCGTTACACCACCCGACGTTGACATCAACTTCCCCACGCTGGTGTTGATATACGATGAGCAGGGCAACATGCTCTGGCGTGAAAAGCACGTTCCCGAACTGGAAGCGTTGATAAAGCCAGAATGGCTGAACAAGACGGCCTATCATGAACTGGATACCGACTCCGATACCAGCAGTGCGGTATTAACGGGCAATACCTTACTGTTGAGCAGTTTGCGAGCGCTGAATGGCGCGCAAAATAATGCGTTAACGCACTCTATCGCCGTGAACGTTTACCCGAGGACCGATCATCTCCCCTCTATCACGATTGTGGTAGTCGATCGTATTCCACAGGAACTGCAACAAGAAGACGTGGTGTGGGAGTGGTTCAGCTACGTTTTTATCGCCAATCTCCTGCTGGTACTTCCTCTGCTTTGGCTTGGCGCTCACTGGAGTTTGCGTCCTATTCAGCACCTGGTAAAACAGATCGCTGAACTGGAAAAAGGTTCGCGAGATCAATTGGATGAAAATCCGCCGCGCGAATTGTTCAGCCTGGTAAAAAATCTGAATATCCTGCTGAACAACGAACGCCAGCGCTACCATAAGTACCGCACGACGCTCACCGATCTCACTCACAGCCTGAAAACGCCGCTGGCTGTCTTACAGACCACGTTACGCGCGCTGCGCACTGGCAAAGAGATCACTATCGAACAGGCTGAACCCATCATGCTGGCGCAGATCAGTCGCATCTCACAGCAAATTGGTTATTACCTGCATCGTGCTAGCGTGCGCGCCGAACATAACTTACTGATACGCGAAGTGCACTCGGTTCCGGCAGTGCTGGATGGTCTGTGTTCCGCGTTGAATAAAGTGTATCAGCGCAAGGGAGTGGTGTTGACGCTCGATATTCCGCCCGAACTAACCTTCGTGGGCGAAAAGAATGATTTCATGGAAGTCATGGGTAATATCCTTGATAACGCCTGTAAGTACTGTCTGGAATTTGTCGAAATTAGCGTGCAATACTCCGATCACAAACTACATCTAATTATCGATGATGACGGGCCCGGCATTCTCGAAAGCAAGCGTGAGGTTATTTTCCAGCGTGGGCAGCGTGCCGACCGCATGCGTCCAGGACAAGGCATTGGCCTCGCCGTCGCGGTTGAAATTATCGAACAGTATCAGGGGGAGATCCGCATCAGCGACAGCGCGCTGGGTGGTGCCCGAGTCGAAGCCATTTTCTCCCGCCAGAACCTCAGCCAGAATGAGGGGTGAAAGGCAGTACAGCGCGTGATGCTTCCGCTATACTTATTGCCAAAATGCGGATTGTTTTAAAATACTGATTATTTCAAGAAAAATCATGTCTTCAAGAACAGTCATTTCCTCAAAAACAAGTTTCTGGAAAACGGTATGGACTATCAACTTAACCTCGACTGGCAGGATTTTTTAGCGAACTATTGGCAAAAACGTCCACTCCTGATTAAAGGCGGCTTCACGCATTTTATCGACCCAATTTCACCCGACGAGCTTGCAGGTCTGGCGTTGGAAAATGAGGTAGATAGCCGATTAGTCAGCCATCAGAACGGACGCTGGCAGGTGAGCCACGGTCCTTTCGAGAGCTACGATCATCTAGGGGAAAGCAACTGGTCACTGCTAGTGCAGGCTGTCGACCATTGGCATGAACCCTCTTCCGCCTTGATGCAGCCATTCCGACAACTACCAGATTGGCGTACTGATGACTTGATGATTTCATTTTCCGTTCCCGGTGGTGGCGTAGGACCACATCTGGATCAATATGATGTCTTCATCATTCAAGGTACAGGCCGCCGCCGCTGGCGCATTGGTGAGAAAATACCGATGAAGCAGCACTGCCCGCATCCAGATTTGCTTCAGGTCGATCCGTTTGAAGCCATTATTGATGCAGAGCTGGAACCCGGTGATATCGTGTACATTCCACCAGGCTTCCCGCATGAAGGCTATTCGCTGGAAAATTCTCTGAATTATTCGGTCGGTTTCCGCGCACCGAACGCTCGCGAACTGGTCAGCGGCTTTGCCGACTATGTACTTTCCCGCGAACTCGGCAGCTATCGCTATAGCGATCCTGATATCCCGTCCCGTAAACACATCGCCAGCGTACTGCCACAAGAGTTGGATGCGCTGCAAAAAATGATGTTGGAACTGGTGCAACAGCCAGAACATTTCCAGAACTGGTTTGGTGAATTTATTTCCCAGTCTCGTCATGAGCTTGACCTCTCACCGCCGGAACCGCCTTATCAGGCCGGCGAAGTGTATGAATACCTGCAACAAGGTGAGCCACTGCGTCGTTTAGGCGGCTTGCGGGTCATCTGCGTTGGAGATAGCTGCTTCGTTAACGGGGAGAAAGTGAACAGTACGCACAAGGCGGCGCTGTTTGCGTTGGCTGAGCGCACGACTATTGATGCGGAACAACTGGGCGATGCGCTGGACGATCCCTCTTTCCTCGCACAGCTAACCGTGCTGGTTAACAACGGTTACTGGTATTTCGCGGATTAAGACCAAACGAAGATAATCATTAGCACAAAGATAAGGCGGGAATTTCCCGCCTTATTTGCCTCTGCAAAATGGGTAAACTTACGGTTTTGCACGCAGCGCCGTCAGCTCGGCAATACGCATAATTACAGACACGGCTTTTTCCATACCTTCCAGCGTGACAAACTCATGTTTGCCATGATAGTTGTAGCCGCCGGTAAACAGATTCGGGCACGGTAACCCCTGGAATGACAGGTGTGCGCCGTCAGTGCCACCACGAATCGGCTTCATATTCGGCTCAATATCGCAATCCCGCATCGCCTGCTGTGCCAACGCGATAATGTGCGGGTGCTGCTCAACCTGCTCACGCATATTGTAATAAGTATCAGTAATCGTGACTTCAATATAGCAATCCGGGTGCAGCCCCACGCCGACCTTTTCCGCAATATCCAGCATCATCTGCTTGCGCCGTTCAAAGCCGTTGTGGTCAAAATCCCTGACGATGTAGTGCAGATCTGCCCGCTCCACAGAGCCTTTCATGCTGTGAAGGTGGTAGAACCCTTGATAGCCGTCCGTCTGCTCCGGCGATTCATTCGCTGGCACATACTGATGATAGCGAGAGGCCAGCGTTAGCGCATTGACCATCACGCCCTTCGCACTACCGGGATGTACATTGTTGCCCACGATTTTCACTTGAACCGATGCGGCATTAAAATTCTCATACTCCAGCTCGCCAACACCACCGCCGTCCACGGTATAGGCCCACTGCGCATTAAACGCTTTAACATCAAAAAACTGCGCGCCCTTACCAATTTCTTCATCGGGCGTAAAGGCAATACGAATATCGCCGTGCGGCAGTTGGTTTTTTCTCAGACGCACCAGCGCGGTAATAATCTCCGCGATCCCTGCCTTATCATCCGCCCCCAGCAACGTTTTGCCATCTGTCGTAATCAGCGTGTGTCCCAGTAGTTGATGCAGCACAGGGAACATCACGGGTGACAGCACCTCATCCCCCATACCCAAGGCAATGTCGCCGCCGCGATAGTTTTCCAAAATCTGCGGATTCACATTTTTGCCGCTAAAATCCGGTGACGTGTCCATATGTGAAATAAAGCCGATGGCCGGTACTGACCAGGCAACGTTCGCCGGAAGCGTCGCCGTTAGGCAACCCTGCTTGCTCAATGCAATCTGTTCAAATCCCAGATCGAGCAGTTCCTGCTGTAACGCACGCGCCAGTTTCAACTGACCGTCAGTGCTCGGCACCTGCCGAACGCCGGATTTAGACTGTGTATCAAATGAAACGTAGTTCAAAAATCTGTCGAGTAGTTTATCCATCTTATCTATGCCCCCTGAACCCTGAAAGGCATTATGGATAGGGCTACCACGGTAGATATTGCGTCAGGTCAGTTTTTTCCCGATTTAACAAGCCGTCAGGGCATAATTCAGGCCAAAAAGCGGCGACAACGTCACGAAGAACGCCTAAAACAGGCAACAACCACATAACAACCGAGGAGCATACCGGCCAATTCATTGGCTGAATTGCCACCACTCACCCACTAATCGACAGGAAGTGGGGTCACACAAGTTGGCGTTAGGCAACGTTTCCCGTAAAATGCCCCCCTTAACTGCACACGCTGTCTGAAAGGTGATAACCCTTGGTGCGATCGCAACGGAAATACCGTTGATCGGCCAAATCAGGAAATAGAGCTATACCTTAATGAAAGAAAACTTCCCGGCTGTGCCCGTCGTTGAGTTGATCAACGTCCACAAAGGCTTTGATGGCAAAGACATCATTTCACACTTCAATCTCACCATTAATAACGGTGAGTTCTTAACAATCCTCGGGCCATCCGGCTGTGGTAAAACTACCGTACTACGCCTGATTGCCGGTCTGGAAACGGTCGACAGCGGCCATGTTATGCTGGAAAAGCAGGATATTACCTATCAACCCGCCGAGCAGCGACACGTTAATACCGTATTTCAAAGCTATGCGCTGTTTCCTCACCTTAGCGTGTTTGAGAACGTGGCGTTCGGCTTGCGCATGCAGAAAACGCCCGCCGCAGAGATTACCCCGCGCGTGATTGACGCCCTGAAAATGGTGCAATTGGACGAGTTAGCGCAGCGTCGCCCGCACCAATTGTCTGGTGGCCAGCAACAACGTGTTGCCATCGCCCGCGCTGTCGTCAACCAGCCGAAAGTGCTGCTGCTGGACGAATCCCTGTCCGCTCTCGATTATAAACTGCGCAAGCAGATGCAGAACGAGCTGAAAGCGCTGCAACGTAAGTTGGGTATCACCTTTATTTTCGTCACGCACGATCAGGAAGAAGCACTGACGATGTCCGACCGCATCGTTGTGATGCGTGATGGACGTATTGAGCAAGATGGTACGCCGCGTGAAATCTATGAAGAGCCGAAAAATTTGTTCGTCGCCAGTTTTATTGGCGAAATCAATATCTTTGATGCCATCGCACTGGAACAATTGGATGAACAGCGAGTACGTGCTCAGGTCGAAGGCCACGAATGCGTTATCACCGTCAACGTTCCGATCAACGTCGGCCAGCACCTCAACGTACTGCTGCGACCGGAAGATTTACGCGTCGAAGAGCTGGGGGACGGCATGCAGGCAGAAGGGATGGTTGGCTACGTGCGCGAGCGCAACTATAAAGGCATGACGCTGGAATCCAACATCGAGTTGGAAAATGGCAAGATGGTTATGGTCAGCGAATTTTTTAACGAAGACGATCCTGACTTCGATCATTCACTCAACCAGAAAGTGGACGTCACCTGGGTGGAAAGTTGGGAGGTAGTCCTGCACGATGAAGAAATCGCGTAAACGCTTTCAAAACACTATTATTACCCTCATTGTTGTCTGGCTGGTGCTGTTTGTTTTCTTGCCCAACCTGATGATCATCGGAACCAGTTTTCTGACGCGCGATGACGCCCATTTCATCAGTCTGGTCTTTACGCTGGAAAACTACACGCGGCTGGCCGATCCGCTTTATGCATCAGTCCTGCTGCATTCGCTGAACATGGCCGTCATCGCCACGTTCTGCTGTCTGCTCTTAGGCTATCCGTTTGCCTTTATTTTGGCGCGCTTACCGAAAAACATTCAGCCGCTGATGCTGTTTCTGCTGATTGTACCGTTTTGGACCAACTCACTGATCCGTATTTACGGGCTGAAAATTTTCCTCAGCACGCGCGGACACCTGAATGAGTTTCTGCTCTGGACGGGCCTGATTGATACACCACTGCGGATTATGTATACCTCCGAAGCCGTCATTCTCGGCCTGATTTACATCCTGCTGCCTTTCATGGTGCTACCGCTCTACTCCAGCATTGAAAAGCTTGATAAAGCCTATCTTGAAGCCGCCCGCGATCTGGGTGCCAATAAATGGCAAACCTTCATTCGTGTGGTGATCCCGTTAACCATGCCGGGAATTATCGCCGGATGCTTGCTGGTGCTGCTGCCCGCCATGGGATTGTTTTTCGTTGCCGACCTGATGGGCGGAGCCAAAAACTTGCTGATCGGTAACGTGATTAAAAGCCAGTTCCTTAATATCCGCGATTGGCCGTTTGGTGCTGCCACCAGCATCTGCCTGACGCTGGTCATGGGCGTGCTGCTGTTTATCTACTACCGCACAGCCCGCCTGCTGAATAAAAAGGGAGAGCTGGAATGACCGGACGCTTAATCCGCGGTGGATTTATGTCCATCATTTACGCTTACCTGTACATTCCGATTATTATTCTGATTGTAAATTCGTTTAATCAGGCGCGTTTCGGCATCAATTGGCAGGGATTTACGCTGGACTGGTATCGACTGCTGATGAACAACGACAGCCTCCTTCAGGCTGCGCAGCACTCGCTGACGATGGCGGTGTTTTCCGCGACGTTCGCCACGTTGATTGGTTCCCTGACGGCTGTCGCGCTGTATCGCTATCGTTTTCGCGGTAAGCCTTTTGTCGGCGGCATGCTGTTCGTGGTGATGATGTCACCGGATATCGTGATGGCAATTTCGCTGCTGGTGCTCTTCATGTTGCTGGGTATATCGCTGGGATTCTGGTCGCTGCTGTTTTCCCACATCACGTTCTGCCTGCCGTTTGTGGTGGTGACTGTCTACTCGCGTCTGAAAGGTTTTGACGTGCGAATGCTGGAAGCCGCGCGCGATTTGGGAGCCAGCGAAGTGATTATCCTGCGCAAAATCATTCTGCCGCTGGCGATGCCGGCCGTGGCAGCCAGTTGGCTACTCAGCTTTACGCTGTCGATGGATGACGTGGTCGTTTCCTCGTTTGTCACTGGGCCGACGTATGAGATTCTGCCATTGAAAATTTACTCGATGGTGAAGGTCGGTGTATCCCCGGAAGTCAACGCGCTGGCAACGATCCTGCTGATTCTGTCGCTCGTGCTGGTGCTCAGTAGCCAGTTGATTTTACGTGACTGTACCGGAAAGTAAGGTTGCACCACGCACGATGAATACCGTTATTTTCATACTCTGCTGATATAACCTTTGGGACTTGTAAGGAGGTAAACATAATGAAAAAGTGGCCACACCTACTGGCAGCCTGCGCGATCGCATTTGGCATCAATACTGCAAATGCCAATGACGGCAAAACGCTCTATTTCTATAACTGGACCGAATATGTACCGCCGGGTCTATTGGAACAGTTCACTAAAGAAACGGGTATCAAGGTGATTTACTCCACCTATGAATCCAACGAGAGTATGTACGCCAAGCTGAAAACCTATAAGGACGGTGCCTACGATCTGGTCGTTCCTTCAACCTATTTCATCTCCAAGATGAGTAAGGAAGGCATGCTGCAAAAAATTGATACCAGTAAACTCAGCAACTTCCATAATCTCGATCCGAACCTGCTGCACAAATCGTTCGATCCGAATAACGACTACTCTATTCCCTATATCTGGGGTGCAACGGCGATTGGTATTAATCATGAAGTGATTGACCCCGCCAGCGTCACCAGTTGGGGCGATCTGTGGGATAAGAAATATAAAGACAGCCTGCTGCTGACGGACGACGCACGCGAGGTGTTCCAAATCGCTCTGCGTAAGCTCGGTTACTCCGCGAACACTACCGATCCTAAAGAGATTGAGACGGCGTATAAAGAGTTGCAAGCCTTGATGCCGAACGTGCTGACGTTCAACTCGGACAACCCCGGCAACCCGTTCATTGAGGGCGAAGTCAATCTGGGCATGGTGTGGAACGGCTCTGCTTACGTGGCCCGTCAGGCGGGAACACCGCTGGATGTCATCTGGCCCAAAGAAGGCGGCATTTTCTGGATGGACAGCCTGGCGATCCCGGCCAACGCCAAAAACGTTGACGGCGCGATGAAACTGATCGACTTCCTACTGCGCCCAGAAGTGGCAGCGCAGGTTGCGGAAACTATCGGCTATCCGACACCGAATCTGGCAGCGAAAAAACTACTACCGGCAGAGGTTTCAGGGGACAAAACGCTGTACCCGGACGATGAAACCATCGCCAAAGGTGAATGGCAGAACGACGTTGGCAGCGCCAGTACACTATACGAGACCTATTTCCAGCAGCTAAAAGCGGGTCGTTAATCACACACTACGCGATGCTCATCGACTACGTTTCAGCGGCTTCCCTTATCGGAAGCCGTTTTTCATATCGTCTGGCAATGTGGTGCTATCTGAAGCCATCAAATTGACCGCTAAAAGCATTATCCTGACGGTATTAGGAAAATAATTGCATACAGCTTCTTCTATAATGATTCCACACTCATCAGAATCGCAATAAGGAGCACCACCATGCTGCAACTCTCCAGCCACAGTTTTCAGAACGGCGAGACTATCCCAGGCGAGTTTGCCTTTGCTGTACCGGATGCAAACAACCACATTGCCCTATCTTCTAACCACAATCCCCATCTTGCCTGGCACGGTGTCCCCGAAGGGACACAGTCTTTCGTATTGATCTGTCACGACCCGGATGTCCCCAGCCGCGGTGATGATGTGAATCAGGAAGGCCGCGAGGTTAGCGCCTCTCTACCGCGTGTTGATTTCTACCATTGGCTATTGCTGGATATACCTGCCAGCGTCAGCGAAATCGCCGCCGCTTCGCATTCCGATAGCATTACTCCGCGCGGAAAAGCAGGTCCAGATGCACCAGCAGGGTTCCGACACGGCATCAACGACTACACCGCCTGGTTCGCCACCGACGAGCAGATGAAAGGCAACTACTATGGTTATGATGGCCCTTGCCCACCGTGGAACGATGCGATCGTCCATCACTACATCTTCACACTTTACGCTCTCGCGACGCCTTCCTTAACGATAGAGGGGGAGTTTAACGGGGCGAATGTCCGAACTGCGCTAGCTAACGCGCCCGTATTGGCGGAAGCGAAACTGACTGGACTGTATACGCTTAACCCTGCATTGTTGTGATAATAATAAGTTATGAGAATGACTCGTTATAAGAATGGCGGTCGATGAGTGTGACAGCTTTACGCCCCGTTTCTCCGCCTCTCCTTGAAGCGGCGGCCTGGACATTGCCATCGGGCCAGCCGCTACAGCGGTATGGCCTGTGTGCATTAGCACAACCTCATCTGCGTACACCACAGCAGACAACGCGTTTTCATTTTTATGAGGCCACGCTTCTTCTGGTTCTTTCGGGTCAATTGACCATGATCGAACAGAATAAAACAACGATTGTCGACGCGCCCTCCCAGATTTGCCTGATCACGCCCGATGCGAGTGCCAATCTGACGAAAATGCCCGGCGGTAATGACTCCGTTTTCCGGTCGATCTTTCTGACGTTTTCACCCACGCTGCTAGCACGTTTTTATCTACGCTACCCTGTTGAATACGCCCCCGCACATCCTCCGAGCGCCTTCACTACCCTCTCCTTGGATGACGATCTCACCAGCACATTACAGTATCTGATTGAAGGAATTACCGGCGGCAAGCTCGATGAATCGCGTCTCGAACTCCGACTGATGGATATGCTGCTGGTGCTATCGGAACACGGGTATCACTTTGGTGCACCACCACAGCCAGGCGTTTCTACCCAGCTACGCACGCTTATCAGTGAAGAGCCAGAGCGCCACTGGACCGCACAGTCTGCGGGGCGTTTGCTGGCTATGAGCGAAGCCACGTTACGTCGCAGATTGTCTGCCGAGCAGACGCGTTTTGAAGTGCTGCTGTTGGAAACGCGAATGCAGCACGCGATGATGTTGGTACAGACAACGTCATGGAGTATGCAACGCCTAGCGGAAGCCTGCGGGTATAAATCTTCTGCACGCTTTTCCGAACGGTTTAAAACCCGTTTTGGCTGTTCACCAACCAAGATTCGTTAATCCATCATCGACGGCACAACACCGTCATCTACAACATCTAAAACAAAGCGCCCTGTCAGATAAACCAACAGGGCGCTTGAGGAGCGGGTTAAAAGATAATCACAACAACGTTGGCATATTACTCTTTCTGGTCTTGCGCCAAATCGTTAGCGATTTTCACCGTTTCATCCAGATAAGGATCGGGAGCCTGATAATCTTTCGGCAGATCCTCCAGCGATTTGAGCGGTTTCTTGCCCTCTCTCGTCAGTCGATCGTTAATCCGATTCAGACGCATCGCTTCATCATCGTCATTCTCTTTCTCACGCTGGGCAAGATTGAGCGATACGAAATTGCGTTTATCCTTCATCGCGTTGTAGCGGGCAATATCCTGTGCAACAAACTGGAACTCAGGATCTTTAGCGATACGTTCCTGATGGTGTTCATTCAGTTTGCTAATCAGCGCCTTCAGATCGCCGCTCTTCGTGTAGTTAGCCGCCTTGATGCTGTCCCACGGTAACGCGTTGTCTTCGAACTTCTCACCGGTATCTACCGTTTCTGTACCGGTTGGCATCATCACGTCAGGCGTCACCCCTTTCATCTGAGTACTGCCGCCGTCAATGCGATAGAACTTCTGAATCGTGTACTGCACGGAACCCAGCGCAGGCCAGTCAGGGCGCAGCATCTGATCGTAGATCCGATTCAGAGAGCGATATTGCTGTACGGTGCCTTTACCAAACGTCGGTTCACCCACGATCAAGGCACGACCGTAATCCTGCATCGCCGCCGCGAAGATCTCAGAAGCGGAAGCACTGAAGCGGTCTACCAACACCACCAGCGGGCCTTTGTAATACACAATGCCGTCGGTGTCACTGTCTTCGCGCACTTTGCCATTATTGTCGCGTACCTGCACGACAGGGCCACTTGGAATAAACAGACCGGAAAGCCCTACCGCTTCCGTCAGCGCACCGCCGCCGTTAGTCCGCAGGTCAATCACGATGCTGCTGACGTTCTGTTTTTCCAGCTTCTGGAGCTGAACTTTTACGTCATCTGTCAGGCCGACATAGAAGCCGGGGATATCCAGCACGCCGACTTTATCTTTGCCAACGGTCTTGACGGACATTTTCACTGCGCGATCTTCAAGGCGGATACGTTCACGCGTCAGCGTGACAATACGGGTTTTCGTCCCTTTACCTGCGGGCAGAACTTCCAGACGCACCTTACTGCCTTTCGGCCCCTTGATCAGCGCGACCACATCGTCCAGACGCCAGCCGATAACATCCACCATCGGCTTGCCGTTTTGGCCGACACCGACTACACGGTCACCGACGGTAATGTTTTTGCTCTTCGCCGCCGGGCCGCCGGGCACCATGGAATTAATCATGGTGTAGTCATCATCCATCTGCAACACCGCACCGATCCCTTCGAGCGACAGGCTCATTTCGGTATTGAATTGCTCGGTGTTACGCGGTGACAGGTAGCTAGTATGCGGATCAATTTCACGCGCAAAGGCGTTCATGACGAGTTGGAAAACATCTTCGCTATTGCTCTGCGCCAAACGACGAATTGCAAACTGGTAGCGCTTGGTCAGCGTCTCTTTGATGTCTTTATCATTTTTACCGGTCAGCTTTAGGCTGAGCCAGTCATATTTTACCTTGGCGTCCCACAGACGGTTAAGTTCACCCGCGTTCTGTGGCCAAGGGGCTTTACTGCGATCGAGCTCAAACGTATCGTTGCCCGTCAGATCTACCGGTTTATCCAGCAGCGACAGTGCATATTGAAAACGTTCAAACCGACGTTTCTGGGCCAGATTGTACAACGCATACGGAATATCCAGTTGGCCGGATTTCAGCGCGTCGCCCAATTGGGCTTTTTGCCCGGAAAACTGCGCCACATCAGAGGCCAACAGCACATTGTGGCTGTAATCCAACATGTTGAGGTAGCGGTTAAAAATTTTCTCAGAGAACTGCGCATCCAGCATAAACTGACGATAATGCGAACGCAGGAAACGTGAGGCCACCCTGTCGCTAACGGTAGCATGTTGAGGCTCCTGATGTAGCTGAGGGATCTGCTCAACACGCGTAATGTTTTCATTTGCAAAACTAGAGCCCGCCAGCAGTAAGCCTGCAATGGCGGTTATTCTGACTAAGTTGTTCATGCCCAGGTTGGCCTCCGTATCAGAACTGCAAGTGTTCTGCGCGTACAATCATTGCCAGTCCAGAAGCCAATTGTACCCTGACTTCGCCTTTGGCAATTTCAAGCACGGTGGCATCCATGGCGTCTTTGCCGGCTCTGACTTTGATTTCCTGACCGATTTGCAGTTTGGAAACATCTGTAACCGCAACCCGCTGACGCTCAGTGTTGGCAGGTTTTGCCTGACGCGCTTGAGCATTTGCTGGTTGCTGAGAAGAGGACTGAGATTGGCCGGGAGAAGACTGGCGTGGTTTACGCGGTGCGCTGTTGCGTGATGCATGGTTTTGAGACACATGGTTTCGTGATGCGTCGTTTGAAGCATCACGACGCGGCGCACGTCTCTGAGCGGGACGAGGAGTACGCGCTGCATCTGCCGTCTCTCCGGCTGCTTCACGTTTTTTCGCCTGCTGCTCAGCACGCTGAGCCTGAACTCGCGCTTTCGCTTCTTCCAACTGCGTGCGGGCATGATCGACATGCTGCTGCTCCAACTCACCGCACGGGTTACCGTCCAGATCGACACGTTGGGCACCTAATTTTACACCGTACAGATACCGCCAGCTTGAGGTGTAAAGACGCAGCGCAGAGCGTAATTGCGTCTTACTGACGTTATCGGATTCCGGTACACGCTCAACAAGATCCTGAAAAATACCGATCTTTAACGGACGCGTTTCACCTTCAGTGGTGAAACAAAGCGGGAACCGCTCTGCCAAAAAGGCTATGACTTCTTTACTACTGTTCAACTTAGGTTGATTTTCCATGAAATTTCCTGATTACAACGGGTTTGCCAACCGGCGCAGGCATGAACAGGCGTCATTATAATGACGCCATCGGCAATTGCCACGTTAACCTTGTCTCAACGTGAGAGAATTGATGAATGTCATCACATCGCTCGCTTCTAATTGAGCACAAAGTACGCTCACCACGGCCTTCAGCCCTTCTTCATCATCCGCATCAAAACGTTGATAAAGGGGACTGTCAATATCCAGAACGCCAATCCGTTGCCCATTAACGACAAGCGGTAGCACGATTTCAGCATTACTCGCGGCATCACAGGCGATATGACCGGGGAACGCATGAACATCGTCCACGCGCTGAATGCGATTTTCAGCCATCGCCGCACCGCATACACCTTTGCCAACCGGAATACGCACACAGGCGACCTTGCCCTGAAACGGTCCCAGAAAAAGCGTGTCGTTATCCAACAGGTAAAACCCTGCCCAGTTAACTCCATCCAAACGCTCAAACAGCAACGCACTACTGTTTGATAAAATGGTAATAAAACGGTTTTCATCCGCAATAAGCGATGACATATCGCGAATGAGATCCTGATAAAATGCTTGTTTATTCATAAAGTATATCGTTGTCTTTTCAAAACGGTGCGGACAATTCCCACACAGGCTGCATTAGCATCGGCTACAGAATGCCATAAGATGAGCGCCTTCGCGCGAAGAATCATCCGCTTTACCGTATCGTTGTCGTGCATATCGTGCTATTTCCACCTGCAAAATAACATCGGTCAGCGATCATATCCTTTTATGAATTTACCATTCAGTTACACTAAATAGCTGTGAATGCGTTATCCATCGAGGATAACAGGGCTCGACATCGTCTATCGGACCGCAGGAAAAATGAAAATACAGACTATAACCGGCCCTGCACCGTTTCCGTCTCCCCGACCGCCGTTAACCGATGGGGCTAAAAGTGCGCTATCCACCATCGCTCGTTACCATCGCTGCCCGGAGTGCGATGCTTTTTTTGCACTACCACAACTGAAGCGTAACCAGACGGCTAATTGCCCACGCTGCGATGCCAAAGTCAGTTCAGGCAGAGACTGGACCATTTCCCGGCTTGCTGCAATGGCCGTTGCCATGCTGGTACTGATGCCATTTGCCTTCACCGAGCCGTTGATCAGTATTCGTCTGCTGGGGGTCACCATCAATGCCAGCCTGTTTGAGGGTATTTGGCAAATCACCCGTCAGGGACACCCGCTCACGGCAAGTATGGTCGCATTTTGTACCGTTGGCGCACCGCTAACGTTAGTTTTTTCGCTGTTATACCTGTTTTTTGCGCCCCGAATCGGCATGAACCTGCGCCCCATCCTGCTCATGTTGCAGCGGCTAAAAGAGTGGATGATGTTGGATATCTATCTGGTTGGCATGGCCGTTGCCGCGATCAAAGTCCGTGAGTTCGCGGATGTTCAAGCCGGTATTGGGCTCGTCGCCTTTCTGGCGCTGATGATCTTAAGTCTGTTGACGCTGATCCACTTAAATACCGACCAGCTTTGGCAGCGGTTTTACCCACGTCTGAGGCCATTGATTTCGCCAGACCGCTACCGAATCTGCCTTTCCTGCCATTTTACCAGCTCGCCTGACAACCGGGGACGCTGCCCCCGTTGCCATATTCCGCTTCGCTTACGCCAGCGTCAGAGCCTGCAAAAATCCTGGGCAGCGCTTATTGCCTCTATAATTCTACTGTTCCCCGCGAACCTGTTGCCCATATCTATTATTTATTCCAACGGCGCACGCACGGAGGACACGATTTTTTCCGGCATCCTTTCACTCGCGACAGGCAATATTCCGATCGCATTGGTGGTTTTTATCGCCAGTATTCTGGTGCCGTTTACTAAAGTTATTGTGCTGTTCGGCCTGTTGGTTAGCATCCATGTCCAGTCGGAAGGCAACATAATGATGCGCATGAAGTTGCTGCGCGTTATCCGTTGGATCGGTCGCTGGTCCATGCTCGATTTATTTGTGATTGCCCTGACGATGTCGCTCGTCAACCGCGATCAACTACTCGCTTTCACCATGGGGCCTGCTGCTTTTTACTTTGGCGCAGCGGTGATTCTCACTATCCTTGCCGTTGAATGGCTGGATAGCAGACTGATGTGGGATAACACTGATGTGGAATTGGAATAACAATGCAAGATAATACGTCTGGGACACCAACCGAAGCTACCGTGAAAAACAAGCGCCGCCTGTCACCATTTTGGCTGCTACCGTTGATTGCGTTGATGATTGCCGGCTGGCTGATTTACACCAATCAACAGGAGCGCGGGGCGACGGTCACCATCGATTTCGTCTCCGCCGATGGCATTGTCGCCGGACGAACCCCCGTGCGTTACCAAGGGTGGAGGTCGGCACAGTGCAAAATATCAAGCTGAGCGAAGACCTGCGCACCATACAGGTCGAAGCCAGCATCAAAAGCGATATGAAGGAAGCATTACGCAGCGACACCCAGTTCTGGTTGGTTACGCCAAAAGCGTCTCTCGCCGGGGTTTCGGGATTAGATGCGCTGGTGGGCGGTAACTACATCGGTATGATGCCCGGTTCCGGCGAGGCGCAAGAGCACTTCTCCGCGTTGGATACGCAGCCCAAATATCGCGTTAATACTGGGGAATTACTGATTCATCTCCACGCGGACGATTTGGGTTCACTGAATACCGGTTCACTGGTTTACTATCGCAAAATTCCGGTCGGGAAAGTCTATGACTATACGGTTTCCCAAGATCGCCGTGGTGTCATGATTGACGTGCTGGTTGAACGCCGTTTCACCCATCTGGTGAAGAAAAATAGCCGTTTCTGGAATGTGTCCGGCTTTAATGCGGACATCAGCGTCAGCGGCGCAAAAATTGAGATGGAGAATCTGGCCGCCTTGGTTAACGGCGCGATCGCGTTCGATTCACCGGAAGAGAGTGAAGACGCAGGTGCTGAGCAATCCTACCGCCTCTATCCCGATCTGGCACAGAGCCAGCGAGGAGTGAAAATCACGCTGGATTTACCTTCTGGCGACAGTTTATCCGAAGGCCGTACCCCGCTGATGTATCAGGGGCTGGAAGTCGGGACGTTGAATAAAATCACCTTAAACCCAGGCGACGGCAAGGTCAGCGGAGAGCTGATCATCGATCCCTCCGTAATTTCGCTAATGCGAGAAGGTACGCGTATTGAACTCAGCAAACCACAGCTTTCACTCAGCGACTTGAATGTATCGCGCCTGCTGAGCGGCCCAACGCTAACGTTACTCCCCGGCGAAGGCGAACCGCGCCAGCATTTTACCGTGCTGGATAGTGGGCAACAGCAACTCGCCCAGCCCGGCGCGCTTTCTATTCAGCTAACGGCAGCACAAAGTTATGGTATTGACAGCGGTCAACCCGTACTGCTGCACGGCGTACAAATCGGTCAGGTCGTGAAACGCACGCTGGATGAACAGGGTGTCAGCTTCGTTTTGGTGATCGAGCCGAGATATCGCCAGTTATTGCACCGCGACAGTAAATTTATCGTTAACAGCCGCGTGAATGTGAAGATGGGACTGGATGGCATCCAAGTGCTGGGTGCCAGCGCGCAAGAATGGGTTAGCGGCGGTATTCAGGTTTTACCGGGTAGCAAAGGTGACATTCAGGCGCGTTACCCCCTGTTCAGCGATCTCGAAAAAGCTGAAGAAGGTATTCGGGGTTCCACCCCTTCGCCCACCCTCACCTTGGTCACCGACAGCCTGCCGGATATTCAGGACGGATCCATCGTGCTGTACCGTAAATTCCAGGTGGGCGAAATCATGCGGGTGCGACCCAAGACGGATACCTTTGAGGTCGAGGTTTATATCCGTCCCGAACACCGCAAACTGTTGACGGAAAACAGCGTGTTCTGGGCCGAAGGCGGTGCCCGCGTGCAGTTGAACACCTCAGGTCTGACGGTGCAAGCTTCTCCGTTGAATCGGGCGCTTAAGGGGGCGATTAGCTTTGATAATCTGGAAGGTGCGCCAGAAATTAAAGGCGGTAAACGCGTTCTGTACAATAACGAAACGGCAGCGCGAGCCGTGGGTAGCCGTATCATTCTGCGCACCTACGACGCCAGCAAACTCGCACCGGGGATGCCGATCCGCTATCTGGGCATTGATATCGGCCAGTTAGATTCGCTAAAACTGTCCGAACAGCGTAACGACGTGCTGGTGCAAGCCGTACTTTACCCTGAATACGTGCGTAATTTCGCCCGCTCAGGCACGCGATTTTCCGTTGTCACGCCGGAAATTTCTGCCGCGGGTGTGAATCATCTGGAAACGCTATTCCAACCTTATATTAACGTCGAGCCGGGTAACGGCAGCGTGACGCGCAATTTTGAGCTACAACAGGCCACCATCTCGGATTCCCGCTATCAGGATGGCTTGAATATCAGCGTTGATGCGCCGGAAGCGGGAGCATTGCAAGTCGGTACGCCGGTTCTGTTCCGAGGTATCGAAGTGGGAACCGTGACCGGGTTATCGCTAGGCACCTTGTCGGATCGCATCGCCGTCTCGCTGCGCATCAGCAAACGCTATCAGCATCTGGTTCGCGATAATTCCGTCTTCTGGCAGGCTTCTGGCTACAATCTGGAATTCGGACTGGTTGGCGGCGTCATCAAAAGCGGAACCTTCCAACAGTTTATTCGCGGTGGCATCGCTTTTGCTACCCCACCCAGCACACCACTCGCCCCTAAGGCTCAGGAAGGAAAACATTTCCTACTGAGGAACGAAGAACCCAAAGAGTGGCGGCAATGGGGTACAGCGATTCCGAACACCCCAGATAATTAACGTTCATCACCTAACAGGGCGACGCTGGTCGCCCTGTCGTTTTCACGCGATGTATGAGAGATCCGTGTTACACTTCGCCGCTTCCTCCCCCTCGTTTTACTGAATAACCGGTACGGAACCACGTCGTGGCAAAATTTACTCCAGCCAATCTGCCTGCTGAATTTCTCGACACTATGCGAGACATCATGCCTTCATCACTTTCGATGGAGGATTTCATTGCCGCCTGCCAGCGCCCGCTGCGCCGGAGCATCCGCGTCAATACGTTAAAAATCAGCGTCGATGCTTTTCTACAGATCGTGCAGCCTTATGGTTGGCAGCTTGAGCCAATCCCCTGGTGTCAGGAAGGTTTCTGGTTGCTGAATACGGAAGAGGAAAACACGCGGCTCGGCAATACATTGGAGCACCTGAGCGGGCTATTCTACATTCAGGAAGCCAGCTCCATGCTGCCCGTCAGCGCCCTGTTCCATCGTAATGATACGCTGGGAACTATTTTGGACGTCGCCGCTGCACCGGGTTCCAAAACGACGCAGATTGCGGCACGGCTGAATAATGGAGGAGCTATCGTCGCCAACGAATATTCGGCGAGCCGGGTAAAAGTGCTGCACGCTAACATCAGCCGCTGCGGCGTCAGCAATACTGCGATTACTCACTTCGATGGGCGCGTTTTCGGCGCGGCGCTGCCAGAATATTTTGATGCGATACTGCTGGATGCCCCGTGCTCGGGGGAAGGCGTGGTGCGTAAAGATCCGGCGGCGATGAGCCACTGGTCGCAAGAGAGCATTACCAACATTGCCGCTACGCAGCGGGATCTGATTCTGAGCGCGTTCCATGCCCTGAAACCCGGCGGCGTGATGATTTATTCCACCTGTACGCTGAATAGGCAGGAAAATCAGCAGGTTTGTCATTGGTTACAGGCGCAATTCCCTGATGCGTGTGAGTTTGAATCGCTAGACGATCTCTTCGCTGACGCCGAACGCGCCACAACAGAAGAAGGCTTTTTACACGTCTTCCCACAGATTTACGACAGTGAAGGCTTCTTTGTTGCCCGTTTGCGTAAAACCGCCAGCGTACCGCCACTGCCGCGCCCGGGTTATAAAGTCGGCAAATTCCCCTTCTCGCCACTCGCACACAAAGATCGTGCGTTACTCACAGAGGCTGCGCGTAAACAGGGTATTCACTGGGATGACGCGTTACTTCAGTTGTGGCAGCGTGATAGCGAGATTTGGCTTTTCCCTGCGGCACTCACCTCCGCTTTTGGCAATATCAAATTCTCACGCATTGGTATTAAGCTCGCCGAACGCTTCCCCAAAGGCTTTCGCTGGCAGCATGAAGCGGTTGTTGCGCTGGCAGACCCGAACGCGAGCAATGCCTACTCTCTGAACGATCGCATCGCCTGCGAATGGTTTCAGGGCAAAGACAGCTATCCGGAACCGCTTCCTACTGCGGATGAACTGATTTTAACTTACCAGAACACGCCCGTTGGTCTGGCAAAGCGCATCAGCAGCCGGATAAAAAACAGCCTGCCACGCGATTTAGTTCGGGATGGCGCGTCCCCCGCACGGCCTCTTGCTAAAGAATAAATGCGCATTCTGCATCAGGTGGCGATAAAACCACCTGATGAACAGCCGCCTGCCCTTTCCTTAGTGATTTTCATCTACAATTATCCTGACAGATAGAGAAACTCAGTAATATCTGGAGAGCGAGATGTTTGCATTAGTGATATTTGTTTGTTATCTCGGGCATGGTTGTGACGATTTGGTCATTGGTGCCTACAACACCGAAGCACAGTGTCTACAAGCGATGGACGAACAACGCCTGCGTCGAGCCGGCTGCTTCCCCATTGAAGAGTATATTGATGGTTTCTGGGTTCCCGCCCAAGAGTACGCTGATTTTTAATCCTCTCCTTTACGTATTCCCATCGGTACACTCCGCCAATTTTTCATTTGATTATCAATTCCTATTATTGCCCCAAATCATGTCAGTCATTTGATTATCTTAATGTTTAGGTTCACTATTCGCCTCGCCCCACACGCCCAACCAGGGAAATCATGTGGCGCTGCTTATCAATCAGGATACCTATTTTAATAACTCTCACGTGACGGATTACACATGACATTGTTATCAATACCTTCATTATTCTTATCAGCGACGCTCATATGCGCCTTCTACACCACACCAGCTTTTTCCAGCAAATTTGACAACAAAACATTTGATGAAGTACAGACAGTAGCCAATCAAAATAATCCTGAAGCCCAATACAGCCTTGGCTATATGCTTGCCAATGGAGAAGGCGTTCAGCAAGATTATTCTCAGGCCGTCGTCTGGTACACCAAAGCCGCCGAACAAGGTTATACGTGGGCGCAAACGAGCCTAGGTTATTTATATGATTCAGGAAAAGGAGTTCAACAAGATCATGCCCAAGCCGCCGTCTGGTATACCAAAGCCGCGGAACAGGGGGATGCGGCAGCACAGCATAACCTAGGGTATCTATATGAAATTGGAAAAGGCGTTCAACAAGATTATGCCCAAGCCGCCAACTGGTACACCAAAGCTGCGGAACAGGGAGATGCTTGGGCGCAAAGTAGTTTGGGACTCCTGTATAAGAAAGGAAAAGGTGTTCAGCAAGATTATTCCCGGGCCGTCGTCTGGCACACCAAAGCAGCGGAGCAAGGAAATGCTGGGGCGCAATACAGTCTCGGTATCGCTTATGATAATGGAGAAGGGGTTAAGAAAGATCCCGTCCAAGCCGTAATCTGGTACACCAAAGCCGCCGAACAGGGTCATGCCCGGGCACAATATAATCTCGGTATCGCTCATGATAATGGAGAAGGGGTTAAGAAAGATCCCGTCCAAGCCGTAATCTGGTACACCAAAGCCGCCGAACAGGGCCATGCCTGGGCACAATATAATCTCGGTGTTGCTTATGATAATGGCGAAGGGGTTAAGAAAGATCCCGTCCAAGCCGTAATGTGGTACACCAAAGCCGCCGAACAGGGCCATGCCTGGGCACAATATAATCTCGGTGTTGCTTATGATAATGGCGAAGGGGTTAAGAAAGATCCCGTCCAAGCCGTAATGTGGTACACCAAAGCCGCCGAACAAAATATACCGGATGCGCAATATAACCTTGGCCTTATGTATTATAGCGGAAAAGGAATTCCTCAAGACAGTATGTTAGCCCACACCTGGCTTTCCATTGCACTGGCCAACGGAGAAAGTGAAGCATACCAGTTGGTTATGAATCTTATCTTGAAAATGAAACCCGAAGAATTACTGAAGTCACATAATAAACTCACTGAGTTTAGAGAAAAATTCTCAATACCCGACCCCGTTATTTCATAGTTGTTTATCGCTACATATCGCTCAGGGCGGTGATACTACCGCCCTCACCTCATTTTCAGTGCTACCTTTATCGTCGACAAGCCCCATAGAAAAGGGATCGTAACCGGGTGGAAGCTGGCGTTGAATACCGGGTGCAAGGGCAATTAGCGCCCCCCAGTATCACCGCAAATATCAACCATCCCCGCATCAGCATTGTTCCCCGATTATTTTCTTCCCTTGGGTAATATTATGCGATTAATGCGAGTTCAGCCGGATTCATCCCCAGAGATATCCCCGCTTCCACGATTTTCTGCCACTCCTGATCGGAAAGATAAATACCGTCAGCCCGACGTTGAGTTTGAGATAAACATTCTGGCTCACCCGCGATTAAAATAGGTCGCATCGGATCGGGAGTCGTTGAAGAACGAACGTAGTCCAGCATCGCATCATATTCTTTTTGCAACCACGCGATGGAAACCATGCTGCTGGGATCGATGACAATCGTCGTCATGTTATTCACTATCGCGCCCTGACGCGCGTTCTCCGGCTGAATAGTTCCGCCGCCAGAAAGCAACCCTGCCAGCATTTCAGCCGCTAAAATCAACCCGCCGCCTTTATGTTTCGCAATCGGCTTCAACGCGCCGTGCTTTTCACCTTCCCACATGACTTTCGGATCGTTAGTGGAAACACCGTTGCAATCCAGCATTACCTCTTCATCAAACGTTTTACCTGCCAGGTACGCAACGCGGGTTTTCCCCAGCGCCACCACGCTGGTGGCAAAATCCAGAACGAAAGCCGTATTGTGCTCCGTTGGCGGGAATGCAATGCAAATCGGGTTTGTCCCGAAGCGCGCTTCACTGCCACACCAAGGAGCCACTATCGGATCGAGATCGTTAACATTAACAAAGTGTATCGAAACAAGCCCGGCGCCCGCTGCCATTTCTCCATAGGTGCCAATCCGTCCCAAGTGACAAGTAGACGACAGCGTCATTAAACACACACCCGTCGTTTTCACCCGCTCAATGGCAGCCTGCATCGCTTCTTTTCCCGTTCGCTGGCCAAAACCACGATCGCCAGTAAATTGCAGCACAGCTCCGCCATCACGCAGTAAACGCGCTGGAGTATTCGGGTGCATAATGCCTTTCCCGATGAACTCCACATAGTGCGGCAACATCCCAACGCCATGGCTGTCATGTCCTTTCAGGTTAGCGGCCACAAGGTGCTCGGTGACAATACGAGCTTCATTTTCTTCACATCCTGCTTTTTGCAATACGATTTGCACTGTCGCCATCAGACGATTGGCTGAAATCTGCATATCTCTTCCCTTCATCTACTGATTTATTATTCACAGATTTCATCCTACTGCGGAACAGGAATGAATGTCATAGAAAATAAAGAACAGTTTTTTTGAAAAAAAATCTCTCTGATATTCATTGCAAGCGAGGAGAACTATCATTCGCCACATCAAGTCACAACGTCTAGTTAACCTAATAAACGGTGAAGGAACGGATTATGAAAAACATCAAAAAATTTATCGCAGTTATCGCATTCTCTACTTTGTCTTTCGGTGCCTTTGCCGCACAAGAAATAACGACCTCTTCCATCCTCGGTGCAAAAATACGAATAAAAAACATCGAGATGAATAATCTTGTATTCGTATTATTTATTTAAAAAAATCCAACCATTTCCTTGCTAAGGCCATCCACATACCCAAAACCAAATTAAAATCAATATTATCAGCAGGATAAGGAAACCCACTAAATCCTAAGATATCAGGATAATTAATAATTATTAATATTCGCTGTCCTAACAATAATGATAGTATTCTTTGATATTACTCTTTCAGGTATATATCAATGAAACGGAAATTATTCATTATTTTGCTATCTACAGCATTCTCTTTTACTGTTCAGGCATCATCGCCTTATCAGTACCATCACGATGATGATAGCCAGAGCGCTGGAAAAACAAAGATAGAAGATCGAAAACAAGAAAATAATCGTTTTGTCTGTGACGGTAGGCAATATTGCACTCAGATGAGGTCCAGAGAAGAGGCATACTTTTTCATCCAAAATTGTCCTCATACAGAAATGGATGGCGATAATGATGGGATACCTTGTGAAAACGACTCACGCTTTCCTTCACTTAGAGCCAAGCGATATTAACTATCTCATAAATTTAAAATAGTCCACCACGATTGATGAGTTCATATTCGGCCACTCGCTGAGATCTAAGTACAAAAGGCCCAATCGAAACCCGTTATGATCTATAAACAAAAAACCCCAGCTTTACGCTAGGGTTTTTTTGTGTTCTTCTTGGCCGCTCCGGTTTAAACCATCATCGCTATCGCAAGAGACACATCAATTCAATTTGGCTGTATTACAGCGCAACGTTATTACAGTGCAACAACGTTACCGGCTGATGGGCCTTTCTGACCATTTTCAATGGTGAACTCAACCTTTTGGCCTTCGTCCAGAGTTTTGAAGTCGTTGCTCTGGATTGCAGAGAAATGTACGAATACATCTTTGCTACCGTTGTCAGGAGTAATGAAACCAAAACCTTTACCAGCGTCAAACCATTTTACTAAACCAGTCATTTTATTAGACATAGAAATTACCTTAATTTTTTATAGCGCCTTCCGGCAAATAGGGCCTGCGCACAGAATTTAATTAGCAACAATAAGGAGGCTCAAAGAAGGGATATCTATGGATAACACTTTGAAATGAGAACTGCTTTACTAAACTGCTTTTTAGGTCTGCGAATCAAACCGACGAGCTATTAACGCACGGATGAAAATCTTTAGCAAGCATTTATTTTTAAAAGCCTTTAAAAACCAACGGCAATCCTGCAACAGCCGGTAATCCTTACAGGATGCTGCGCCTTTTAAAGGCACAGCATCTGACGCTGAACCGCGATAACCATGAAAATAAACGGGCATTTTTTCAACAGCCAAGATGATTTTTATCGTTTATTTAGTTTGCCACAACCCGTATTGCCCCCAGAAGCCCACCTCTGTGACATACTCTTGTTCGTTTCCATTCGCGATAACATCAACGGTCTTTCTCATTCCCATTGAAAGGACATTGCACTCATTGCTGACCATGAGTTTATGCAGCCCATTCTTCAAATAAGCAGTTACAAATTGATTTTGTTGTAATAGTGCCACATCTCGGCCATCGACCGAAACTAAGAACTTACACACCCCACCACTGGCGCTCCCTATAAACTGCTTGTTTAGACATCTGAGGATCTCTTTGGTCAAAAGACCCTCACAGGTTCGCCTGCCTACATAGATCTTTGTTCGCGGATCAAGGAAATAAAAAAAGGCAACGCGTTAGCGCAGCCCGTATTTTTTGTACCGCAATAGCTTAATGGTTAGTTAAACTCTCTTTTACTTTTATCACACAACGAGGAACCACCAACTCTCTGAGTGTATCCCTTATATCATCGTCATATTGTCGATTAGGAGGACGATGATCTTTACGAAATGATTCGGCAATCCTAGCCGATGTAGCAATGTATTCCGGCTCATCAATACCGAAATCTGAAAGGCTAAAACCACGTTCTTTGAAGTCGGATACCTCTTCATTGACGATTGCCAGCACATCTCTATCCGTTGATCCCACCTTGTCCGTAATATTCCACTCAGTCAGGCAGATTTCATGTGCGGCTTTGTTGATATCATTAATGGCAGCAAATGATGTCAATGGTAAAGCCAGTACTAACACTATGATTTTTCGCATCTTAACGTCAATCCCTTTGCAATAAAAAGAAAAAGAATCGCCAAAGCGAGCCTGGAAATGATTTTTATTTGCGACGTTAAAGTCTTAGTTCCTTGCCACCGTTCTTTATCAAAATGTCTGCTATATCCTGATTGCCGTTAGCTATAGTTACCACTAAAGGACTATACCCATCGTCATTAACAGCATTAACATCCGCCCCTTTCTCCAGAAGAAATATGGCAATTTCTTTGTTCCCAATCATCCCGGCTAAGTGCAACGGAGTGAACCCAGCACCAGTCCTTGAATTGATTAACTCAGGATTCTTGTTGATTAATTGGATCGCTTCTTTGTTGGATTTTTTTGACCAAATTAAACCAGATAATCCTTGGTCTTCAGTCAAATCAGAAGCATAAGAGGAAAAGGAAATTAAAATAGCGACAACAAACGATAAAACCGATTTCATACACGCTCCAGTGTTTCACACATCCATAAATAGAGTGTAAATGATACCAGCGTTATGTTGCTAATAGTTATCTGTTAATTTACACAGCGAACGCAAAAGAAGCGTAATCACTTGAACAAAAAAACCGCACCAATGGCGGGTTTCTGAGGTTCTGTCGTTTGGACATCTTCGCAAGAAAACTTACTACCATACATGAACAAATTCAGTGAAAACATACCAACACGTCTTTGTAATTGTATCTTTGCAATTCCATTATCGGTGGTTGCATTCTCTATATGAAATCCGTCGAATTTATCTTTTCCAAATGAGTGACCTCATTTTTCTTTCTCAACCTCAGCCATTACCGAAAACGAAAACACCGACAGAAATAAAATCTGTATACTCACATCCTTGCCCCTATTGATAAGATATTAAAATAAGATAACGTAGTCATATGGAAAAAGGATAAAAAATCCAGAAAAAAATATAAATCATCGCGATACCCGCACTGAAATGACAAATCACATGTAACCAGTATACATCTGGCCTTTCATTCCTATGAATATACTCGCGCCGACTGACGCCTTTAAAAGTCTTTGTATAAACCCCTCTACGAACGTAAATGATAGACTCTACTATCATAACGATACCACAGAGAAAAATGGCAGCTATCACACAGTAATCCCAAATACGCATAATGCTCCCTAGCTATTATAACTGTGCTTTCAGGGTTCACGGTGTTTATTGGTATACCGTTTTCTAGCCACTCCCAAGAGCGTGAAAACGCCCCCGACTACGACTAACACCCAACCCATATTCATCTGACTTTCACGAGCAGCGATCAAAAAAACATTCGTGACAAGTTTACCGTCTATCACTATGGATGTACTCATATTAAATGACACGATAAGCCAGACTACCCCTGCAACTAAAGCCCCTAATCCCCAATTCGTCATAATATACTTCCTCCATTTTTTAAGATTTTATCAGGGAGGACTGTTGTACAAAAGCAAAAACCCGCCGAAGCAGGTTGGGCTGCGTCTGTCCTCTGTCCGATGTGATTGATCAATGCCGTGATTCCAGCAAAACGGATTACATGATTAGTGTCGGCATTAGAAAAAACAACCCAAGCGGATCCGTAGAACTCAACGGGCTAACCAAAAGACTTGTCCAAGCCAGAAAGGAATCAGGGATTGAACTAGATGAGAAGCCGCCGACATTCCATGAGATAAGAAGTCTCGCTGGCAGGTTGTATGAGAAAGAACGGGGAAAGGAGTTTGCACAGAAACTACTGGGACATAAATAAGTAAGAATGACAGAGAAATATCTGGATACTCGCGGGAAGGAATACACCTATCTATAAAAGACCGTATATCGATTTTCGTGGATTTTCGTGGATATAAAAAATAAATAGTTAAAAATCAATGATATAAAAAAAGACTGAATACTCATCAACATCATTAAAATCAAACACTTAAACACACCCTTGGCGACAGTATCGCGACACATCACAAACAAGCCAACGCATAGCCTGAAGCAATACGTTGGCCGATGGAACGGTAAAAGCCAGCGTTACTCTGACTCATTTGTAAACAAAGCCACTGTTTTGGTGAGAATGCTTTCCAGCTCTTCCTTACTCACATTCTCTGCGGTGATCTCTTTGAGTTTTTCATTTTCAATTGCGATGTGAATTTTCCGGCCTTTTCTACCTTTCAGCCACTCGACAGCAATATAGGCCAGCAAAGCAAGGTGTACGTTAGCGTCTTTCACTTGATACACAAAATCGATGATATCTTTCATCGTTGTGCTGGCGCTGAAACATTCCGTTTTGCTTAACGTTAAGTCATGCTTGGCGCATAATTTCTGAAAACCTTCATTCACATTTAGACGGATACTTTGATACTCCATGGATATACTCCTTTATGCCCATTCAATTTACAGACGCCTGAGATTGGTAAAAATACTTATCAGTGCAGCACTTGAAATGTTACTATTCGGTGAAATTCATAGATCTATAGATAACTCTTGCTTGGCTAAAAATGAATTTAATCTGAAAGAAGGGAAAGGCGTCGCATTAATAAAAAAAAAGAAAAAGCTATAATTTTTATCATTACTTACTTCTCTTTGCTCTTTTTTCAAAATCATCCCAAGCTGATTTCAACTCAGAAATAGCGTCATTATATATTGATTCAGTGTTAAATGATGATAGTTCTTTTATGAATTTATTGTACCTTTCATCGAGCTGCGGGGTCTCATGATCTGATGGGATTTTAGCCATAACATTTTTTATAAGAAAATTAGTCACATTTCTTATTCCAGAATGGTTATTATATTTCATATAATTTAAAGCAGCTCTAAAATAAAATTTAGCCGCTGTTCCGTACTCTTTATTAACAAAACAAGTAGCGGCACTAACATGATTGATCCTGGCAAGACTTTCAGCTCTAAGGTTTTTTATTTCAACTTTATATTCAGCTTCCATTTTTTCGATAATTTTCTTTACATCACCCTCTAATTCTAACATTTTCTTTTCATTGTCAGCATAGAGAGTTTCCTTTAGTTCCGACAATTTAGATGCCACTTCATTAGTTATGGTTTGTTGCAAATTGATCGTTTGCCCTTTAAGTAATTTAGTTTGGTAAGCTGATATTATTATCGGGATAAGCAACCCAACTATACTCGTCAGCGCGAGTATTAGCATTAATAAGTTGTAAAAAGATTTTGAATAAAAAGAGTCTACTTTCTCTAATATTTCCAGTGCATCTCGTTTATCTTTGTTTAAGGATGATATTTTCTCAGCTAATTTAGCTAGATTTTTCTCATCATCATAATAAGCAGGCGTTGCTATATTAGACTGAGTATCCATCGAGGCAACCGGATGCCGAACATCATTAGCGCCAGATATTTCATCAGCAGCAATTGAACTTGAAGACAGAACAACAAGAATCAAAAATAATATACTTTTCATTTAATACTCTTTTTATCCTATGATTTAAAAATCAGGCACTTCACCAGTACTAACCATATTCAAAAACTGTTCTTCATCTAAAATGAGAACTCCTTTCATCCTCGCTGCGGTAACTTTTGTTGGTCCTGCATTGTACCCACAGCAGAGCACTTGAAGATTCTGCGTGACAGAATTTCTTACCGAAATTTTATTTTCTGTTGCTAAACTCACCAACCGATCTTTATCTGCTTTTTTAAAACCGGTAAAAAAAACTTCGAAAAGATTAGCTTTAGGCTTCTGAAAAAGATGTAGATACTGTGATGCATCTATGATGGCGGCAACCTTTACCGCTTCTTCATAAGATGGGAGGTTTTCTATCAACCTATCTTTTCTAAAGGTTCTTAACTGATTAGAGTGGTGGCATATTCCTTGAAAGTGTTCCTCACTTTCACTGACTTGAGATACAGAATATGCACTGATAATTCTTTGAGCATTTATATAAACAAAGCTCATATCCATGATAATATAATCCTTATATTGCTGTTTTAAAAATAATAGTAACGATACCCTTTACAACTACTTCATCAACGGTGCATTCGAACTCACCATCACGTCCATTAACAATTAATTTACTCGGACGGCGAGACACTGAATACACATCCAAACTTCCATCAATATCTAAAAGCCATGTACCGTTAGATACTTCGCCCTCACCCATTTCTACGAGCCAAGCGTCTTTACCTGAGCGTATGTAGCATAATTTTTCTTGAGTAACGCCCTCAGGTAAAAATGATTTGTCGATAGAACAAAAACCATCGTCTTCCAATTTACCAGCCAGCAGGCGTTTCTTAGCAACGGTAATAGTTTCCGGTGCATCAACGGCAATCCCCTGTCCTACATTTGTGATACCCCGCCCTGTCGCCAGCCACTCAAGAGAAACGCCAGTATCCAACGCGCAAGCAATAACGACATCGCCGGGAAAGAAATCACGGCGAATCCATGTGCTGATCGTAGCCGTTGAAATCCCCAGCAAGTCACCAAGCTCTTTTTGTGTGCTGAAACCATAGGCATCCAGCATCCTGCGCAGAACGGCTTTGCCACCTGATGCCAGAACCTGGTCATAAAGCGCTTTACCTTTTAGCGTTACTGGCGGTATTTTCAAATTCGAATTTTCAAACTCACCTGTAACTAACCATCGCGCATCAGCTCCCGTATCTACTGCACACATCAAGATGACATTGCTAGGGATATTATTTCTTTTAATCCAATTACTTATAGTATTTGTTGGAATTGAGGTTAGGTCGCTAAGCTCTTTCTGAGTCTTCGCACCATAGCTAGATAAAACCCTCTGCAAAACAGAAGGGGCTTCCTGTAAAGAATCATTACCTTCCAAAAATACACCCCATGAGCATTTATACATACACACCACGTGATCTATAGTGCGTACACACCACATGCAACACCATAGAACACAAACCGACTAACAGGAGATATTGCGTTATGTCTCAGGAGATTGCAAATGCATCCCCACGATTTGATTCTGCAATCAGTCCCGCACTGGTTGCTGAGCTGGTCAAAGCACTGACACCAGAAGTCAACCGCGTCATCAAAGACGCTATCGAACAGGTTGCAGCCGTGCAAATGGCACCAACCATGACAAAGAAAGAATTCGCGAGAATCAATAACATAAGTAATTCTTTACTGGAAAAATGGATCGCTAACGGCGTTGTACTGCTGGCACCGACACCAACCAGCACCGTAAAGCGCGCTAAGAAAGATAAAACGACAGGTGAAGTTGTCGGCCATTCCGTCATGACTAAACACGGCAACGCATTAATCAACCTTGAGGCATGGCGGGAAAAGAACCGTCAGCACGCCATCAAGTGCCGTTACATCAAACCATGAATTCGATTATTCGAATTTCAAAGGAGCTGAACCATGTTTGATTACGAAATTGCAAAACATCCGCACTTCAACAATGCCTGTCGTGCGTTTGCTAACAAGCAGAATCTGGTTGATGTAGCCGCAAGCATCGGCATGAACGCTCAAATGCTGCGTAACAAACTTAACCCAGACCAGCCACACAAGCTGACGTGTGACGAGCTGCTGGCAATCACCGATGTAACCGAAGACGCCACGCTGATCGATGGGCTTTTGGCGCAGCTTAATTGCCTGCCAGCCGTGCCAGTGAATGAGGCAAAGGCAGAACGTCTAACCACGTATGTATTGCAGGCCACCGCCGCAGTGGGCGCGGTTGCTGCTGAAAGCGTATCCGATGAGCGCATGACGCCAGCGCGTCGTCATAACGTGATCGAGAGTATCAACGCGGGTGTGCGTTATTTGTCGCTGGTCGGCTTACTGGCGGATTGATGATGTTTCATGTCCGTGGCGAAATAAAATATCACATGCCTTAAATGAGCTATTCAGCTTGTTTGAAGCCGCCCCCGATATCCTGACGGCAATTAAACCCGAAGAATATCTGAATTAAATAACCACCTGAAATTAATTAGGCGCTTAACTGCGTCGGGAATCCCTTTATCTGAGGATTATATGCACATGTATAAAACAGTAGGTCAGGAAATACGCCGCAAGGCTGAAAACGAGGGCATTCAGTTAATGCTTTCTCAGGCACGCACCGAGGCGAAAGCCGATGCGCACACGTCATTTTCTTCTCGTCTGGACACACTGGCGACTCATGCTGCTATCCATGAATTAAGCAGCGTGGAAATCATCGAGTTATTACGGCAGGAATCCGACGCCTTTAATCATTCCGGGTCAGATATCAAGGCGGTGATGTAATGGAAAACCCAGCTTATAACCGCGTCGATATCAACGGCAATTATGCAATAGCGAAAGTTGGCTATGACTTTGCGCTGGGCGAAATTAAATGCGGGAAAGAAGATGGTGACCAGCCTTATTTATCCACGCTGGCTGTTTATCAGAACCCCGTCAGCCTCATTAACGATTTTGTGCATCGTGCTATCGCCACTGAAATTTGGCGCGGGAATGTCACCGACTCAAAGAAACTGCTGACCGAAAGCAAACGCTTTGCGGCGATGTGCCAATCAGCCTTTGACCAGCTCAACAACGATAAGGAGCAAGAATAATGCCGGATGCTATGGACATGGTGCAGCAGCGCCAACAGGAAATGTTAGACCATCAGATCGCCAGCGCCCGGAACGCCCAACGCGGCGTTTCTGCGTTCGAGTGTGAAGACTGCGATCAACCGATACCCGAAGCGCGCCGCGCTGCAATCGACGGCGTGACCCGCTGCGCGACCTGTCAGGGCATTCACGAACTGAAAGGTAAGCATTATCGGGGTGGGCTGTGAATACCGTCATCGATACACGCTGCTTTTCTGCCGATGCCATCAACATTAATTCAGTCTCTGGCGGTAAAGATTCGCTGGCGCAATGGCTGTTGGCTATTGAGGCTGGAGTAACAACTATCCGTGCTTTTGCTGATACGGGACACGAACACCCGCAGACAATGGATTATCTGGATTATCTGGAATCCAAGCTGGGGGAAATACGCAGAGTTAAGGCGTCGTTTGATGACCGTATAGCAGTAAAACGTAAATTCATTGCTGAGCGCTGGCCTGTCACGTTGGTAACTGAATGCGGTATGACGGATTCACAGGCCGCCGCAACGGTTGCCCGTGCGCTTGATATTCTTCATCCAACGGGAATCCCCTTTCTTGACCTGTGTATGTGGAAAGGCCGTTTCCCTTCCACCAAAGCCCGGTTTTGTACTTTTGACCTAAAGCACGCGCCTATTCGTGATCAGATCGTCATGCCGCTACTGGCTGAATATGATGAGGTTATCAGTTGGCAAGGTGTGCGGGCGGAAGAGTCCCCAGCGCGCGCATTGCTGCCAGAATGGGAAACAGACGCAGATAATACTCCGGGGCTACACGTTTACCGCCCGATACTCAAATGGACTCATGCCGATGTGTTTGCATTAGCACGCCGTCACGGTATTAAACCCAATCCACTCTATCAGCAGGGATGCAGTCGAGTAGGCTGTATGCCCTGTATCCATGCGCGAAAATCTGAGTTAGCGGAAATATTTAGCCGCTGGCCTGAAGAGATAGCGCGTGTGGCTGAATGGGAGCGACTGGTCGCCGCCTGTTCGCGTCGCGGTAACAGTACGTACTTCCCTTCAACTCAAGACCCACGTAAGGCCGAACGCCGTATTGAATTCATCAGCGTTGAATCACACGGTATTGAAACCTATAGAGACTGGGCGTTGACCTCTCGCGGCGGCAACCAGTTTGATCTGTTTGCTGGCATGAATGACAAGGCCGTGTGCAGCAGCGTTTACGCTGGTATTTGTGAATGAGCGTTACCCATAGGGGGCGCTCAGCTCCCACTCCACCGTTACCTTTCCCCGGTAGCACCCGCGAGGCGTTCGTGGGTGCGTATCCGTGGAACGCCCCGCGCCCGGCCATCGTGCCAGAAGAAAGGCAGCTTACCCGTGAGGAATGGACTCAGGGGCAAGCCGTTTTAGCCAAAATTAACCAACAGCCTCACTTCCTGCGTGAAATCTGCCTGAACCGCTACGTTTACCTGAAAAAGAACAAAGGCCAGCTCAGCGCTAATCGTTTTCTGGTTAACAGCTTTATGCAGCGCATGTGGCCGCGTATCGAGGCAATCAATACCCGCCACGCCATGAATCGCCATGCTTCCGAGCGTTTCCTGTCTGAATATGACAATTATCAAACGTTGCCCGGTATGAATGGCAAAGCGCTGGGGCGTCTGGCTGCACGTATTTCCGGCCAGATATTTTCGGCGTATGAAGAAATGAGCGATGCCATGAAAGCGGAGCGCGGCGGCCAGCGTGATGCGCTCTTTACCGATGCGGCACAGGCCGAGCTTTTCGGCCATGTCGCCAGCATGGCGCGTGCGTTCAACATAACCCCGCTTTTCTGGAAGAACTACCGCAAAGGCACGCTGAATATACGCAAAGCAATAGCCAGCCTGCGCCGAATGACTAATGAAGAATGGTGGGTGCGCCAGCTTAAAGCTCAGCGCACACGCTGGCGCGAGGCGCTGATGATTGCCGTCGGTCAGGTCAGTAAAAAGGCGTCACCGTATGCCAGCAAAATGGCGATCCGCGATGTACAGGCGCGTCGCCTCGCCAATATGGATTACCTGAAAAGTTGTGAGCTGGAGAACGTCGCAACGGGTGAACGCATCGACCTGATCGACAAGGTGATGGCGAGTATTTCTAACCCGGAAATTCGTCGTATGGAGCTGATGAGCACAATCGCCGGGATAGAACGTTACGCCAGCGAACACAAAGATGTCGGGATGTTTATCACTATCACTACCCCGTCGAAGTATCACCCGACCCGCGTGATCGGCAAGGGCGAAAACGAGACAGTCCAGTTTAACCGGAATTGGGACAATGAAGCCTTTACGCCCAAAGACGGCCAGCGCTATCTGGTCAGCATATTCAGCAAGATGCGCACAGCGTTTAAAGATAATGGCCTGAAAGTTTACGGGATGCGTGTTGTTGAACCTCATCACGACGGGACGCCACACTGGCACATGATGCTGTTTTGCAAACGCGCACATCGTCAGTCCGTCATCGACATTATGCGTCGCTACGCCCTGAAAGAAGACGGCGACGAGCGCGGCGCGGCTAAGTACCGCTTTGAATGTAAACACCTCAATAAGGGCGGTGCCGCTGGCTATATCGCTAAGTACATCGCCAAGAATATCGATGGGTATGCGCTCGACGGCCAACTGGACGACGAAACCGGAAAGCCGCTGCGTGATGTCGCCGCCGCCGTCACTGCGTGGGCATCAACGTGGCGTATCCCCCAATTTAAACCTATCGGTGTTCCCACGATGGGCGCTTACCGCGAGTGCCGGAGCGGCACGTTACGCAGCGTCAACCTTACTGACCAGTTTGACGAACAGGTCGAAGCGGTTCGCTTTGCTGCCGACGCTGGCGACTTTGCCGCATACATGGCCGCACAAGGTGGCGCGAATGTTTCCCGCGAACTGCAAACGGTGCGTGTTGCGCGCCGGGTATCAGACAAGCTCAACGAGTATGACGAAGAGGTGCAAAAAGTGGTCGGGATTTTCTCCCCGCATTTGGGTGACGGTCATGTATTTGAAACCCGGACAACCGAATGGCGCATCGTTTCTAAAGCCGTTGACCTTGAGCCTTTGACTTTAAAAAGCGCCTCTGGCGCGCCTCGGAGTCCTGTCAATAACTGTGGGTTGGGTTCTCAACGGTCAGGCGCAAATGTCAAAACGCAGGCCGAAAACAGCGGCATAGCGACGACATCAGAAACCGATAACCCACCGATTGACTGGAATGACGACGCGGCTGTGAGGGCGCTAGGAATGCGTCTGCGTGAGCAATCCGTCAGGAAGAATCATAAGCAACGCGACTTTAACCCCAATAGCCTCCGCGATCCGTCACCGTCGGCCAGATTAACGGGAGCGGATACCTCGTATCCAGATTGATTTGTCCCAGCGTGGTATCAGCGTTCAATGCTGGGAGCTGGAAGCGCTGGCGCGTGGGGCAAAAATGAAGATAGACGGCGAACTTATTTCATACCCGGCGGCTGATGAGTGGCCGGGGTTTAGTAATCAGATGGAGGTTTAACACAATGGCTGTTTCTTTCAGGTGTAAATGTGTCGAACGAAAGAAGCCGATTGCAGAACGTCAATGGTTTGTCACGCAGAGATACTGCAATCATTCGGCGTTTAATGGCTACCAATACACCCCTAGCGAATATTCGACCGTGATTTGTGAGGCATGCGGTGCGGCTGGCCGGACAAAGGCGCTTTATATCACTGAATTACCAGACTATAAGGGGGAGTGATGCACCAGTTAACGCGAGAAATTCCTAAGTTCACGCTGCGCCACCTGAAATTAGCCGGGGTAATTCAACGTTTACAGGACATCATGGTTAAAGAAAATCTTACACCAGATGAGCTGGTTAGTTGTTCTGAGGCGGTCAGAGATAGCCAGAGGCGCATAGATTCAGCGTTGCTAAAAAGTGAGGGGAGTGATGCCTAAATCCCCCGCCGATCGTAAAGCCGCCCAGCGCGCACGACAACGTGATGCTGGCGTGGTGAAAATCGAGATACATGTTGATGCGCAAGAGCTGGATATGCTTAAGCGCAACTGCGCCCTGCGTCGTCCGGGGCGTGAGCCGTATGATATTGACGAGTACCTGACCACGTTAATTCGTCAGGATGCCGCAGCCCTACAGCAAAAAATAGCGGAGTTAAGCCAGCGTAAATGTCAGAAATGCTGGGAGAAATTACCCGTTTCCGAGTGCTGCCTGTCTGGTGCATCTGAGTTCTGGAATACGCAAGGCTGGCATGATTTAAAGTTAATTCTGTGAATGTATCGGCGTGAAATGTTTTAGTGACATGTCACGCCGATTTTATAGCGATGAACACATAACCAATCAGTCACCCGTAGCACACTAAGTGATTGACGAAAATTTCAATATGTAAAATACTGTATATGAATACAGTAAAAATAAGGAAATGGCACCCCTTGGAAAACACGGAACACATACAGGCCGTTTTGTCGCGGGTTCAGTTAATCGCCGACATATCGTTAGTGGCTCAGTGCGATGTAGACGAATTAAAAACCGCGATGTCAATCATTGCGGATTTGGCGAACGGCACGATAGAAACCAGAGAGTATCGAGAGATTAGTGACAAGTCGGAACTGGTCGAATACCTGAAAAAACGATTAGAGGATGCCGTCTTTTAGCCATGCATGCATAACCCGCATGATTTTGCATGATGATCTAAGCCCAATTTATCCCCGTTAACGCCATAGCTGGCGCGGATCGCGCGAGTGCATGAAAAGCGACACACAAAGCGGGCAGGCGTGGCGGGGATAGCATTGCGCACGTTATCAAATTTAAAGGTTAAATGTTCAAAGACATAGCATGCCATGCTAGAGTGAGATTAATCTTAATTTTTTGTGCAATCAACTTTCACAAGGAAAGGTAATGCGTGTTAATTACGATGTCATAATCAAAAGCGGTGATGATGAAGTTGATATGGAATATGGCATAGCAACTCTCGGCGGAACAGCTGAAGTTACTTGTCTTTTGGCTGAGGCTATTCTAAGGAAAGTAATCATCAAAAGACGTACACATGTAAATCCTGCACGAGCTGTACTAAAAAAGAATTTTACAGGTTCTTATGGGCAGAACTTTGACTTAGTGATTAATGAGCCTGAATTAATTTATGAACTTCATAGAATATCCAAACCTGTTTTTAATGAAGTGATGAGTTTTTTTATCTCACAATCTCTTTATTTAGAAACGCGAGAATTATCTAATGAAGCAGAAGAAGTTGTCAAAGGCTTGTCAGATATTGAAGATGAGTTAATAGGAAGAATAAGAGCGCCCTTAAAAAGGATGCATGAGATAAATGTCAAAAAAAATTACAACATAGAACTTAATTTCAAACAAAGAGCGCATGACAAAAAGAAAGTTATTGAATTAGACACGGCTACTGCAACAAACCTCTTTAAGTCAAAGGTAGCAAAAAAAACAGAGGAAATTAGAGCTTACATAACGAGATTCAATGCTAGAACTGGTAATGGAAGACTCGTACTTGAAGGAGAAGATGAAACAGTTGCTTTTGGCTTTTATAGTCCTCTACGTATAATTATGTCAAGTCAAAAGAAAATGATCTCAGAAAATTTACATGTAAATAACTCTCCATCTTCCGAAGGGCGTATTTATCTTAAGCTAACAGTTAGCCGAGTCAGAATTAACAGCGGCGAAACAATAAAATATCTAGTTCATACGGTACAATAAGATGTTAAAGACTTTATGTTTAGCGTTGATTATAGTTGTTTGGGGATTGTATTCCTTAAACTTTGGAGTAAGTTACCTTAGTACACAAGGTGCAGACGTATGGGGGCAATTTGGTGATTTTATGGGTGGGGTATTAAATCCCATCCTGAGTTTTATCTCCATATGCTTATTAATACACTCTGTTAGATTACAGTTGCAGTCGAATCAGGCTTTAATGCATGAATTAAAGAGACAGGAGAAACTAGAAAATTATAAAAAATTTGAAATGCGTTTTTTTAGTTTAATCGAAGCTCAAGAATCTAATTTTGATAAATTACGTATTGCGATCGATGATACCCCTCACAATGATGAATTACAGCATGAAAACACCCCCAAAGAAACATCACTTATTCAATACAAATCTGGCAATGCAGTTACTTACATCGACGACAGCTTAAGTTTATTAGTTAATGGAGGTATAGGGAAAGAGAGAATTTGTGAATGGCTTGAGGACTTGGATGTAGATGACCATTTTTTTTCTTTAGCCAGAAGATTTTATCTTCCCCTTAAATTAATCAATGATAAAGTCGAAGAGAACGAAAGAGAAGAACAATATGAATTATTAATAAATTTGACAGATGAAAAATTACTCACAATAATTGTTATACTTTGCAGTTACTTTGAATGGGATAATTTAAATTACATTAAAAATAGCAAAATACTTAAACAAGCCAACATGGATAATTACGTATCGAATTATTTAAAATAGCCTCAGGACTTTACCCATGAAATCCAAAGGCTTATGACATAACTGAATCTCAAAATTAAAACACATATGCGTTAAAGTTTATAATTTCTTCGTTCATCCATTCATTAATCTCTTTCATCCGTTCCTGTAAAGGTACCAACTCGTTCCTGACAAACACCTGACTCGCCTTTTCCACATCCCCAAAACCGCCCGTGTTATTCGGTATAATCCCCATCATCTGCGGCGGCACCCGGTGGGCGCTGAGCAGATCATCACGGCTGGCATTCTTGATGTTAAAGAAGTCGTCTTTGGTTGCCACTTCGCTGAGCGGCACAATCTTGATGCCGTCCGGCTTGCCGTTAGGCGCATAGAAGAACAGGTTCTTAAAATTCCCCAGCCCCTTTGTATTACTCATCGCGGCGCGCAGCTTGTCTACGTCGGTGCCACTTTGTGCCGCATCGGTCACGTACATGATGTAACCTGCATGAGCACCGTTCTGATAATACTTTCGCCGGAACAGCGTCGCCGATTCGTTCAACCATGCCGAATTTAACGAGCTGATATATTCCGGCAGGCCGTACATTTCCTGATTGATATCCGGCTCCAGCAGATGAAACACGCTACCCGGTTCAAAGCGGTGCGGCTCTTTGAATGACTGCACGAACCAGTAAACATCATCCTCTACCCCGCGCCGGGTATATTTGGCCGGGCTGGACTCCAGCCGTAATACCCCCCTACCCTGTTCAGCCGCTTTTCCAGAAACGCATTACCAAATACTAAGTAATCCAGTACAAAGCGGCTAAAGTCTTGCTGACTTAATAGTGGGTGCGGAATAAACGTGCTTACCAGAATGTTACGTTTTACGTAGATGGGTGAGCTGTGGTGTACTGCGGCGCGCAGGCTTTTAGCCAGACCGCTAAAGCTGATCGGCGGTTCAATCCATTTTCCGTTCTGGATACACTCGGCATAGTCCAGAATGTCGCGGCGATCCAGAACGGCGGACGGCTCACCGAAGGTGAATGCCTGCATCGGCTGCGGCTCATTGTCTGACGTTGATGTTGACGGGCGGAACTTACGCTTTTTCATTCGTTAAAATCCAAAATGCTGACAGGGACATGACCGTTAATCGCGGTCAGGGGTTCGTTTAACAGCGCGTGCATGGTTGCCCATGCCACGTCGGCGTGGCTAATTTCCTCGCTGCGGCTGGCTTCATAGGTGGTGCGGTTACCGCTGGCCGTCATGGTTTTATGTATGGCCATAAACGATTGCGTGATGTCGGTGTGGCTGGTGTCGTACTCCAGCCGTCCACTGGTGATCGTGTCTTTTGCCTTGAGCACCATCGCGGTTTTAATTTCCGGTGAGTATTTGATTTCACGCGCTGCCGGAAAGAAGCCGCGCACAAGCTGGTAAACCCCCTGACCGATGCCCGTTGCATCAATGCCGATGTATTCAACAATGTATTTTTCCGTCAGCAGCTTGATAGCGTCGGCCTGTGCGGCAAAATCCATGCCCTTCCACTGGAAGCGCTCAAGGATGCGAAATTTACCACCCGGTGCCTGCGGCGGTGCCAGTACCACACAGCCCGCGCTGTCGCCCGTGTGTGACGGGTCGTAACCAATCCAGACAGGTTTATAGGCAAAAGGGCGCAGCGCGTAGGGGTTAAAATCCTCCCACTCTTCCAGCGCATCGACCATACAGCGCTGCAATTCCTCAAACGGAAACACGGAAGCCTTATCATCGACAAACTCACACATCAGCAGGTTTTGATACTCTGCCGGGCTGTACTCCAGCGTGAGCTGGTCAAGGTCGAACAGGTTGCAGCCCCCGGCTAACGCATCTTCTACCGTCACAATCTGCCGCCACTGGCCGTCACCGCACAGCACGCCGCCGGAAAGGTTGGCATGGCTTAAATCCAGATGGAGGTGATCGGCTTTGTTGCTGCGCCCCTTGTTGAACAGCTCACCCGACCAGAACGGGTAGGCACTGTGCGCCAGACTCGACGGCGTGGAGAAATACGTGGAGCGCCATTTTTTGTGCAATGACATGCCGCTGGCGACTTTGCGCAGTTCCTGAAACTTGGGTATCCAAAAATATTCATCCAGATACAGATTTCCGGTGTAGCTCTGCGCGGTGCGAATGTTTGTACCGAGGAAGAACAGGCGCGCCCCGTTCGGCAGCACCATCGGATCGCCTTTCAGGTCAACATCGACCAATCGGGCAAAATCGATGATGTAGTTTTTAAAGACGTGAGCCTGTGCCTTACTCGCTGACAGGAAAATCTGATTACGCCCGGTAGTCAGCGCATCGATAAGGGCTTCACGCGCAAAATAGAACGTCGCCCCAATCTGGCGCGATTTCAGGATATTGCGGATACGGTGCTGTAGCCCGGCCTGATGCCAGCCGCGCTGGTACTCGAAAATCTCACTCAGGAAAATGTCGTTCAGCTTATCGATGACCGCATCGCTGAACATATTTTTTTCTGGTGCCTTACGTTCACCCTTGTTGCGGTTGCGCACGTTGGGATTGAGATCGGCCTCGTTGCCCGTCTGGCTGTAGCGGTTCACCCGCGCCAGCCGCTCAATCTGACGGCCTAACAGGTCGATTTCTTTGTAGTCATGCCCCTCCTTTTTCGTCTTCATGATGAGCTGGATCAGCCGCGCTTCCAGACTGGCTTCAACACGCGATACCGGGGCGATAGCGTCCCAGCCGTCGCGCTGCTTCCAGCTCTGAACGGTCGGCGTTTTCTGGTTCAGCATTTCCCCAATCTGACGCACCGAAAGCCCTGCCAGTAGAGCAAAGCCGCCTGTCGCCGTGGGTCGCTGATGATGGTGGTATCGATGGCTGTATTCATGACGGCAAGGCTACGTCAGCGCCGACCATTCCCGCCTTAAGTGCCTGTTGTGCCAGCGGTTAGCGAACCGTGATTGATGGCGCGGCATAGTGCCACGCCGGATACTCGCCCCGACTTCCCGCAAACAACGGATGAGAAAATGGCAAAGAAAGTTTCTAAGTGGTTCGGTGTCGAGGGCGACACTTGTGATGGTCGCATCATTGACGCAAACGATATTCAACAGATGGGCGAAGGATTTGATCCGCGTGTCTATGGCTGCCGCATCAACATTGAGCACGTTAAAGGTTTGCTGCCTGACAGCCCGTTTCGCCGCTATGGCGATGTGGTCGAGCTGAAAGCCGAGAAGATTGAGGATGATTCTGTGCTCAACGGCAAGCTGGCGCTGTTTGCCAAAATCGACCCGACAGATGAACTGGTGGCAATGATTAAAGCGCGCCAGAAAATCTATACCTCAATGGAAATTCAACCCAATTTCAGCAACTCAGGGAAAAGCTGTCTGGCCGGTCTGGCGGTCACTGATGACCCGGCCAGCCTCGGCACGGAAATGCTGGAGTTCAGCGCCAAAGCCAAACATAGCCCGCTGGCTATGCGCAAATCTTCCCCGGAAAACCTCTTTTCAGTCGCTACCGAAGTGACGCTGGAGTTTGAAGACCTGCCGGACGTAGAGCCGACGCTGTTAACCCGCGTGAAAGCCTTGTTTGGACGTAAGCAGTCCAGTGATGACGCTCGTTTTAATGATGTGCATGAGGCAGTGGCCGAAGTGGCCGGACAGGTGCAGACCAACGCCGACGGCGTTGAGCAGCGATTTACCCAGCTTGAGCAGCGCCAGCAGCAGGACGTTGCCACCCTGACGCAAAAGCTGAGTGCCAGTGAGCAGAAGTTAAGCGACCTCAAAGCCACGCTGGACGGCACAGAGAGCTTGTCGCAAAAGCGCCGCCCGGCGGCGACAGGTGGCGACGGCGAAGCCTCGTTGCTGACCAACTGCTAACCGGGGCGCTGACCCTCGATACCCTTTTTCGGAAAGAACAGGAAAAACAATGCGTAAAGAAACCCGTTTTAAATTTAATGCCTACATGACCCAGCTTGCCGCACTGAATGGCGTTGAGGTGGAAACGCTGAGCAAGAAATTCAGCGTTGAGCCGTCCGTCACGCAGTCGCTGATGGAAGTGGTGCAGGAATCCAGTGACTTCCTGACCCGCATCAACATCGTGCCGGTTGCCGAGCTGACCGGGGAAAAGATCGGCCTCGGCGTGTCCGGGTCAGTTGCCAGCACCACGGACACCTCAAACGGTGACGAGCGTGAAACCGCCGATTTACTGAGTCTGGAAGCACGCCAGTACAAGTGCGAACAGATGAACTTTGATTTCCATATCCGCTACAACACCCTTGACCTGTGGGCTCGTTTTCAGGATTTCCAGTTGCGTTTGCGTAACGCTATCGCCAAACGTCAGTCGCTGGATTACATCATGGCCGGATGGCACGGCGTGAAGCGTGCCGCGACCTCTGACCGTGCTAAAAATCCGCTCTTGCAGGATGTGGCGGTGGGCTGGTTGCAAAAGTACCGCAATGAATCTGCCAAACGTGTGATGAGTAAAGTCGTGGGCGAAGACGGCGCAGTGATTTCCGAGCAAATCCGCGTCGGTGAGAACGGCGATTATGCCAGCCTCGATGCCCTGGTGATGGATGCGACCAACACCATGATCGACGAATGGCATCAGGAAGACCCGGATTTGGTGGTGATTTGTGGCCGTCAGCTACTGTCCGATAAGTATTTCCCACTGGTCAACAAGCAGCAGGAAAACAGCGAAATACTGGCCGCTGACGTCATCATCAGCCAGAAGCGTATCGGCAACCTGCCTGCCGTGCGCGTGCCGTACTTCCCGGCCAATGCCCTGATGATCACCCGTCTGGATAACCTGTCTATCTACTACATGGACGACAGTCACCGTCGCCATATTGAAGAAGTCGCCAAACGTGACCGTATCGAAAACTACGAATCCATTAAACAGGATTATATCGTGGAAGATTACGGCTGTGGCTGCGTGATCGAAAACATCCAGCTCGGTAAGTTCCCTGAACCACCTGAAGCGGAAAAAGCCGCAGAGCCTGCCGCGTCAGGTACTGAAACCTCAACCGATAACGCCGGAGCTTAAGCCATGCTAAGCCCCGCCCAGCGTCACATGATGCGAGTGTCGGCTGCCGAGGCGTCGCAGCGGGAGAATGATCCGCTGCGACAGGCCACCGGATACGAGCAAATGCTGTTCCGGCTTGCGGCTGACAAACGCACGTTAAAACAGGTGCGCTCCATCGAGCGTAAAGCCGAAATGAAAAGCGGTCTGTTGCCCAGCTATGCGCCGTGGGTGGCGGGTGTGCTCGCCAACGGGCGCGGCGCACAAGACGCGGTATTGATGACGGTCATGGTGTGGAAGCTCGACGCCGGGGACGTTCCGGGTGCGCTGGAGATTGCCCGTTATGCACTCCAGCACAAGCTGGTGATGCCGGAGGGGTACACCCGGCCGACGCCGTACCTGTTAGCCGAAGAAGTGGCCGACGCGGCGACCCGCGCCCATACCGCCGGGCAGGCGGTCAACATTGACCTGCTGATCGACACACTGACGCTCACCGACGCCGAAGACATGCCCGACCAGGTGCGCGCCAAGCTGCACAAAATCATCGGCCTGATCTTGCGCAGCGGCAAGCCGGAGCACGCCCTGTTTCACCTGAAACGCGCCTTTCAGCTTGATAGCCGAAGCGGTGTGAAAAAAGACATAGAGCGGCTGGAAACCGCGCTGCGCAAAGCAGCGGCCAGCAGTTAACCCAACGCGCCCCGCGCCGGGCGGCACACAGGCCGGTAACGGTTATCCGTTTTCTGAGCCAGTGTCCACCGCCCACCTATTCTGAGGTTGTCATGACGACAATGATTTTCCCCGCGAAAGCGGAGCCACGCCCGGATGCGGTGGTTATTCCTGTGCCTACGCAACAGGATGCCGTAATCAAAAACACCTTTTTCTGGCCTGATGTAGAGCCGGGAACCCTGCGCACGCTGATGCGCCTTGAGAACACCGTCACGCCGGAGCGTCTGCGCCATGCGGCGTTAACCGCCATTGCCGAGGTCAATGCCGAGCTGTTCGAGTACCGAAAGGCGCAATGGGCTGCAGGGTTTACCACGCTGGCAGACGTTCCCGCCGAGCAGCTCGACGGCCAGAGCGAAAAACATCATCACTACCTGCGTGCGGTCAGCTCTATCACCACGGCGACGCTGTACGAGCGTTACCGGGGCTATGACGCCAGCGCCAAAGGTGACCGCAAAGCCGACGCGCTCGACGGCACGATTGATGAACTGTGGCGCGATGCGCGCTGGGCTATCAGTCAGTTGCAGGATGCGCCCCGCTGCATCATCGGGCATATCTGATGAACGTTATCGCACAGCAGGGCGACACGCTGGACGCCCTCTGTTATCGCCATTATGGACGCACGCAGGGTGCCGTTGAGGCGGTGTTAGCGGCTAATCCGGGGTTGGCTGAATTCGGGGCAATTTTGCCCCACGGCACAGCCGTTACGCTGCCGGATATTGCCGCCGCCCCTGTCGCAGAAACGGTGAGTTTATGGGATTAAATATGGAAAAAATCACGTCGTTTATCGCGTACTGGATAAGCGTCGCGTTGGCCTTTTTCGGCGCGATGACGCCACAGGATTTTGCAGCCTATTTCGGGGCGCTGGGGGTGGTGTTCACCGTTGGCGTTAACTGGTACTACCGCCGCAAAAGCTACCAATTATTGAAAACTATCGATAATCCCCGCGAGGTTATCCATGAAATCACTCGTTAAGCGTTGCGTTATTGCCACGGTGTTAGTGCTGGCCGTGCTGGTGCCGGATTTTTCTTTGCTGAAAACGTCACAAGAGGGGCTGGCACTGATAGCGGATCTTGAGGGATGCCGCTTAAGTCCGTACCAGTGCAGCGCGAACGTGTGGACAAACGGAATAGGACACACCGCAGGCGTGGTGCCGGGAAAAAACATCACTGAGCGTGAAGCGGCGGTCAATCTGGTTGCCGATGTGTTGCGGGTAGAAAAGGCGCTGGCACGCTGTATGGCCGTTGATATGCCACAGGCCGTCTACGACGCCATCGTGAGCTTTGCGTTTAATGTCGGCGTCGGTGCGGCATGCCGCTCTACACTGGCGTTTTTTATCAACAAAGGCCAGTGGCGCAACGCCTGTGATCAGCTCTTGCGCTGGGTGTATGTCAACGGCGAGGTATCACGCGGCATTGAAACCCGTCGCCAGCGTGAGCGCGCCGTTTGTCTTCAGGGGGCAGCATGAGATTCGATCGCATATTTCTTGTTGTTGCCGCGCTGTTGGTCATTGTCCTAATGGTGACGACAGGGCAACTGTCCGAAGCGGAAAAGACCATTGACGAGCAGAAAGACAGACTGAATAAGCAGTCGCTTGAACTGCGGGTCAGGGATGGGGTGATCGATGCGTTGCAGGACACCGCCCGGCGTAATGAACAAGCACAGGCGGCACTGCGCACGAAATTGTCACAGGCCGGGCAACTGGCCGCGTCCCGTGATAACAAAATCATGAGGTTACTCAATGAAAATGCCGATCTGCGCCGCTGGTATGGCACTGCTTTGCCTGACGATGTTAAGCGGCTGCACCGCCGCCCCGCTTTTGACACCCCCGACGCTTATTTACGTTGGCTGTCCGAAGGTAACGAGCTGCCCGATACCGGGCAGCAGCCCGGAAACCAACGGTGATTTAAGCGCCGATACTCGCCAACTGGAAGGCGCACTGGTGAGCTGTGCGCTACAGGTAGAAACCATCAAACACTGTCAGGAACAACACGATGCTGAAACCCAACAGCCTGCGCCGCGCCCTGAGTGACGCGGTGCCGGTACTGAAAAATAATCCCGACATGCTACATGTATTTATCGACAGCGGCGCGGTGGTGTCCACGCTGGCCGCGTCGCTGTCGTTTGAGAATCAGTACACGCTGAATCTGGTTATCACGGATTTTACTGACGATATCGACTGGTTATTAGTGCCGATTCAGGCGTGGTTACGAGAAAATCAGCCGGATATCATTCATGACAGCAAAGGCTTTACCTACATCGCTGACATTAACGATAACGGTAGCTGTGATATCAGCATCAGCCTGAAACTCACCGAGCGGGTGATCGTCAAAGAGGTAGACAAGGCATTGCACGTTACCCACGCGCCAGAGCCGCCGTTACCTGTTCCCGTCGAACGCCCGGTATCGCTGTACCTCAGCGGTGAGTTAGTGAGTACGTGGCATGAATGAGCTGAAACCGTTTGACGACAAACTGGCCGCGCTGATCGCCAGCCTGTCGGCGTCTGGCCGTCGAAAGCTGGCCGGAACGGTGGCAAAAGCTCTGCGCGGTAGCCAGCAACAGCACATCAAGGCGCAGACTGCCCCGGACGGCACGGCCTATGCCCCGCGTAAAGCCCAGCCGATTAAAGGAAAAAAAGGCCGGGTGAAGCGCCAGATGTTCCAGAAGCTGCGCACGGCAAAATACCTGAAAGCCAAAGGCACGGCCGATGCGGCCAGCGTGGAATTTATCGGGCGAGTGCAGCGCATGGCGCGGGTACATCACTACGGCCTGCGTGATCGCCCTAGCCGCAATGGCGACGATGTGCAGTATGAGGCAAGGCCGCTGCTGGGATTTAGCGATCGGGAGATAAAAGAAGTTGAGGGATTACTGATAAAATATTTAAGTAGATAAAATAAACCCCGCTTAGTAGCGGGGCGAACATGAGTATTAAAAATGATGCTTCAGACCATTCGTAGTGTTATTTTTATATTACACCCCTGTATTCACCATAAAAAAACTAATCAGAACCCCTATTATTAGGTCTTCTAGTATTTCCTCGATTAGTATCACTTGGAATGCTAGCGCCAGTTCCATTATCTTTAACAGACCTTTCAGGAGGAGGTGGTGGTGACAGCGGTGGTGGTGGCGGAGTTCTTCTATCATTTACACACATATATCCCTCTCTTTAAATTAATTTCGAGTTGGTTATTACTATAATCTCTGTTTTTTTGGATTTTTGTGATGAGGATAAATCCAAGTCAAATCCAATAAAAACAACCGCAGAAAATAAAAGTGGAATTAGAGACAAGAAAAAATAATATACAGACTGATGGATCTGAGATGAGCGCCACTCATTAATTAACATGTTATGTGATGAGCAACGCTGAAGCCTTTCAAAAATAAAATTATCTAACCCATCCTCAGGGTTGATTATTTTTTGTTTATTGTAAGCATACATCGCATTATACTCTTCCAATTTCACCTTATGTTCTTTGAGGTTTTCGAGATGCCTTGATATTTCCTCCGGAGTCGATATTACCTTAAATTCATTTCCCCAAAACGCCCTTTTCAAATAGAAAATTGACACCGCCATTACAATACAACAAATCACAGATAAAATAAGCGCAGCTATTGCAAGAGCCCCGCCAGAATAATCGATATTTCTGATTATATATATCGCACTCGTCACTATAAAAACATAAAAAGCAAAAACAATTTGGATTCTTACATAAAGTTTTTCCCTTAACTCAGCTTCATGAAAGTATATTTTCTCATAAAATTTCAACAAGTCAGTTCGAGTCATAGCGTGAAAATATCCTGAATCGTCTAATTGGTTTTATTTGTGCCAGAAGTCACACATCGTAAATCTATTGTTGTTATTTCTCAACACAATCATTCTATCTGTATGAAAACTCAAGCTACCCTTACTGAAATCCAGCGCTTACTGCGCAATCTGATCCGTGTCGGCGTCGTGACCCACGTCAACACGAAAGATGCCCTGTGCCGGGTGCAAACCGGAGACATGACCACCGACTGGTTGAACTGGTTAACCCGACGCGCCGGACGCTCCCGTGACTGGTGGGCACCGTCCATTGGTGAGCAGGTGCTGATCCTGTCCATCGGCGGCGAACTGGACACCGCCTTTGTCTTGCCGGGCATCTATTCCGATGCCAATCCTGCGCCGTCAGCGTCTGCCGATGCGTATCACGTCAGTTTTCCCGACGGTGCGGTGATCGAGTACGAACCCGCTACCGGGGCGCTGACCGTCAACGGGATTAAAACTGCCGATATCACCGCATCTGAATCCCTCATTGCCACCGTACCGCTGGTCACCGTGAGGGCGTCAACCCGCATCACGCTGGACACGCCCGAAGTGGTCTGCACCAACAAGTTGATCACCGGAACGCTGGAAGTACAAAAAGGCGGCACGATGCGCGGCACCGTTCAACATAGCGGCGGTGCGTTTACCTCAAACGGCGTACAGGTGGATAACCACGGACACGGCGGCATCATGCCGGGCAGCGGCTGGACGGTAGGAACAAAATGACAACCTATTCCGGCATGAGTCGTGACAACGGCCAGACCCTCGGCGACCTTGAGCACATTCGCCAGAGCGTGCGCGATATTCTCATCACGCCCGTCGGGTCGCGGGTAATGCGTCGTGATTACGGTTCGCTGCTGTCGGTGTTGATCGACCAGCCACAAAATCCCGCTGTGAAATTGCAGGTAATGGCGGCGTGTTATATGGCGCTGCTGCGCTGGGAGCCGCGTATCACGCTGACAGGCATCAACCTGTCGAGCACCTTTGACGGTCGCCTGACCGTCGATATTACGGGCGTGCTGGCTGACAGTAACGCCGTTTCCCTTTCTGTCCCTGTGAGCTGACACCATGGCAATGATTGATTTGAGCCAGCTTCCCGCGCCTGCCGTGGTGGAAGAGCTGGATTACGAGACAATTTACACCGAGCGCAAAGCCATGCTGCTGTCGCTCTACCCGGAAGACCAGCGCGCCGCCGTCGCCCGCACGCTGACGCTGGAATCAGAGCCGCTCGTCAAGCTGTTACAGGAAAATGCCTATCGTGAACTCTTGTGGCGGCAGCGCGTCAATGAAGCAGCACGCGCCGTGATGGTGGCGTTTGCGCAGGGTGGCGACCTCGACCAGCTCGGCGCAAATTTCAGCGTGTCACGTTTGGTCATTACCCCGGCTGACAATTCAACGTTGCCGCCCACGCCTGCCCTGATGGAGTCTGACAGCGATTCTCGCCTGCGCATTCAACAGTCATTTGAGGGCTTGAGCGTCGCCGGGTCAGTCGGGGCTTACCAATACCACGGACGCAGCGCCGACGGGCGTGTGGCCGATGTGTCGGTTATCAGCCCCAGTCCGGCCAGCGTCACGGTGTCGGTACTGTCACGCGAGGGCAACGGCAGCGCAAGCCAAGAGTTGGTCGCCATCGTGGCCGCTGCGCTGAACGGTGAAGACGTGCGCCCGGTAGCTGATCGGGTCACGGTGCAATCTGCTGTGATTGTTGCGTATGAGATTGACGCCACGCTGTACCTGTATCCGGGACCGGAAAAAGAGCCTGTTCGCGCCGCTGCCGAGCAGAAGTTGAAAGCCTATGTCAGTGCGCAGCACCGATTGGGGCGGGATATTCGTCGCTCGGCGATTTACGCTGCGCTGCACGTCGAGGGCGTGCAACGGGTCGAGCTGACGACACCCGCCGCTGATATCGTGCTGACCGATGCGCAGGCGTCCTACTGTTCCGGCTATCGGCTGGGTGTGGGCGGTGCCGATGAGTGATAACCGCCTGCTGCCTGTCGGGTCGTCTGTGCTGGAAGTTGTCGCCGCGAAAGCCTGCGCCGAAATTACCCGCGTACCGGTTCCCCTGCGCCTGCTGTGGAACCCGGACACCTGCCCGGCACACCTGCTGCCGTATCTGGCGTGGGCGTTCTCCGTTGACCGCTGGGATGAGGCATGGCCGGAGAGTGTGAAACGGCAGGTTATCCGTGATGCGTTCTTTATCCATCGCCACAAAGGCACGATTGGTGCGCTGCGTCGTGTCGTTGAGCCGTTTGGTTATCTGATCCGTATCAGCGAATGGTTTCAGAACGGCGGAGAGCCAGGCACGTTTCGCCTGGACATCGGCGTGCAGGATAGCGGTATCACAGAAGAAACCTTTTACGAGCTGGAGCGGCTGATTGCCGACGCCAAACCCGCCTCGCGGCACCTGCTGGGGCTAAATATCAACCTCGACACACAGGGCGCGGCCTATGTTGCCGCTACCGTTTACGGCGGCGATGACCTGACGGTATACCCCTATTTTCCTGAAAGCATCACGGTGTCCGGTCTGGATGTGACCGGAGCAGCACTTCATTTAATCGACAACATGAGCGTAACCGCATGAGCGCAACCTATTTTGCCCTGTTAACGAACATCGGCGCGGCCAAGTTGGCTAACGCCACCACGCTGGGAAGCAGCCTGAACATCACCCGCATGGCTGTCGGTGATGGTGGCGGTTCACTACCCGTTCCCAATCCGGCACAAACTACGCTGATCAACGAAAAACGCCGGGCGGCACTGAATACGCTAAGCGTTGACCCGAAAAACCCCAGCCAGATTATCGCCGAGCAGGTCATTCCCGAAAATGAAGGCGGCTTCTGGATACGTGAGATCGGATTGTTTGACGACGACGGCAATCTGATTGCTGTCGCCAACTGCCCGGAGACGTACAAGCCGCAATTGCAGGAAGGCAGCGGACGTATTCAGACCGTGCGCATGATCCTGATTGTCAGCAGCACCGACGCCGTGACGCTGAAAATTGACCCAGCGGTGGTGCTGGCCACGCGGGGCTATGTGGATGAGGTGATCGAGGCACACGAAAAAAGCCGCCAACATCCAGACGGGACGCTGACAGTAAAGGGGTTTGTGCAACTGAGCAGCGCGACAAACAGCGACAGCGAGGTGTTGGCCGCAACCCCGAAAGCGGTGAAAGCTGCGGTGGATAATGCCAATGGGCGCGTGCCGTCTGGCCGCAAGGTTAACGGTAAGGCGCTGACCGCTGACATTACGCTGGGTGCCGGAGATGTGGGAGCCTATACCAAACTCGAAACCGATACCGCCGTGTCTGTTGTCGCGGTTACCGCTAACAATGCCGCCGCCGCTGCCGCTAGCGCGAATACCAACGCCAATGGCCGTGTGCCGTCCGGGCGCACTGTCAATGGCAAGGCGCTATCTGCTGATATTACGCTGAGTGCGGGGGAAGTGGGCGCGTATACCAAAGCCGAAACGGATACCCGCGTCGCCGCAGCGACCACCGCAGCCAATAATGCCGCCACCGCAGCGACTAACGCCAACACGAACGCCAGTGGCCGCGTACCATCAGGGCGCGCCGTTAACGGTAAAGCGCTGTCGGCAGATATCGTGCTGGGTGCGGGGGATGTCGGTGCCTATACTAAAGCCGAGACCGATACCCGCGTTGCCGCTGCAACAACTGCCGCGAACAATGCCGCCACCGCAGCGGCTAACGCCAATACGAATGCCAATGGCCGCGTGCCGTCTGGCCGTACTGTCAACGGTAAAGCGCTAACGGCAGATATTACGCTGGGTGCTGCCGATGTCGGGGCTTATACCAAGGCTGAAGCAGATAGCAAAGTTTCAGTGGCTTTATCAGGGAAACAAAACTGTACTGCGTGGGTTAACTTTGGTGGCGTTAATTCAGCCACTATTCGTGACTCATACAACGTGAGCTCTGTTGTTCGTGAGTCTACAGGGATATATACAATAAATTTTGCCACTCCTATGAAAAATAACAACTATGCCGTGTTATGCGGTATCGGTGATGGTGCCTATACCGGGAATGGGGGAGCAGCAATATTGAATAACAGTAATAGTGGGCTGGGTGATGCTACAAAAAAAGATATCAACAGTGTAAGAGTTATTGTGCGTGGTGGAAATGGGACATTTGATACAACGCAGTGCTCAATCGCTATTTTTGGAGGAGCATCATGATAAGAGTTATTTACCAAGGTGATGATGGTGTAGCAATTCTCGATCCCAATACCGGTTTTGGATTGAGTGCTACAGACATTGGGAAAAAAGATGTACCTGTCGGAGTACCATTCTGGGTGATGGATATCAGCGCTTTTATGGATAGCCCCGTCGAATCATGGGAAATTGACACTACCGTTGCGCCTTCCGGCATTGGGGGAACATATGATCAAGATTAATGCAGAAAAACATCGGCAGTTTCTTGCCGGGCAGGTGCGTAAACAACGCGATGAACGTTTAAGTTCCTCTGATGGAAAGATGGCGACGGATTCACCATTTGATAAGGCCGCATGGTCAACTTATCGACAAAATTTGCGCAATATTACAGAGCAAGAAGGATTTCCTGAAAAAATAATATGGCCTATTGAACCGCGGTGATGATATGGCTCTCAAGTGAGAGCCATATTTTTTAACAAAGTGATTTGAATATTTCAGAGAGGTTTATTTTTTTATATTCGTGTGGTTTTATTTCATTACTACCAACGCTTGTTTCAATTGCTTTTATAAACTCACCTATACTCTTTTCATGCGCTGGGATATCTGACGGTTTATAGTTCCACCATTCAAGTTCCAAGAGCTTATGAATGATGTCATTTTCAAACCTAAAACGGATGATTTTGGCTGGAATGCCAGCAACGACAGCATAGGGAGGGACATCTTTTGTCACGATAGAGTTAGCACCGATAACCGCGCCATGCCCGATGGTAATGCCTCCTTTTAAAACCACATTTCCACCAATCCATACATCGTGGCCGATAATGGGCAAAGGCAACTTATCGTCAAATTCTTCACATCCCTTTATGCCAGATTTAATCACAAAATCATTATCATAGGTCATAGGGTGTGTTGTAAATCGATTCATGGGGTGGCTAACCCCCATAATGGAAACCCCCTGAGCAATGCTGCAAAACCTTCCTACTTTCAGTTCCGGTGGTAAATAACCCACTGCGTAGGAAAAGGTTCCCATTGAACAGAAGCCTTTCGCTGGCATAGTCGAAAAGGGTTCAACCCAAACATCACAAAACATATTGATTTTTTTCCCTTTTCAAACCGAAAAAGGTTGCGGGTTTTATATACACCTTTTGTCACCATGACATGCTGAAGAAAAATATTTTCAGAGATACAAAAATCTTCATGGCACTTTGTCCATCTGAATTGAAAAGGATACATTAAATTCCCTCAAGAAATCGTAAACAACCGAAATATATAGTAATAATTCCATCAGGATATAGTTATGTCATTTTTTTTCCTATCATTTTTTGTGGTTATGGGGAGCCGAAAGTCAAATAAATAGCTTCCTGTTGTCCCAGCGCTAGCCAAACAGCAACAAGATGCGCCCTCATTGCTTACACAACACAATAACCCTGCCTATTTCACTGGAGTGAGCCTGATGAGTGATTTTCACCACGGCGTGCAGGTCGTCGAAGTCAACGACGGCACGCGCGTTATTTCCACCGTTTCCACCGCGATTATCGGCATGGTGTGTACCGCGCCTGATGCCGACGCGGCTACCTTTCCGCTCAATACCCCGGTACTGATTACCAATGTGTTGTCTGCCGCTGGCAAGGCCGGGAAAAAAGGCACGCTGGCCGCTGCCCTGTTAGCCATCGCCGATCAGTCAAAGCCCGTCACCATTGTGGTGCGAGTGGCCGAGGGCAAAGACGAGGCCGAAACCATCAGCAATGTGATCGGCGGCAGTGACGAAAACGGCAAATATACCGGGATGAAAGCCCTGTTAGATGCCATGTCGGTAACGGGCGTGAAGCCGCGCATTCTCGGTGCGCCGGGACTGGACTCGTTACCCGTTGCCACCGCGTTAGCCTCCATCTGTCAGTCGCTGCGTGCATTCGGTTACGTCAGCGCATGGGGCTGCAAAACCCTGTCGGATGCCATCAACTACCGTGAGAATTTCAACCAACGCGAACTGATGGTGATCTGGCCGGACTTTATCGCGTGGGACACCACGGCCAACGCCAGCACCACGGCGTATGCGACCGCACGCGCTTTGGGGTTGCGTGCCAAAATCGACCAGGATACAGGCTGGCATAAAACCCTGTCTAACGTCGGCGTGAACGGCGTGACGGGCATCAGCGCGTCGGTGTATTGGGATTTACAAGCACCGGGAACGGATGCGGATCTGCTGAATCAGGCAGGCGTCACCACGCTGGTTCGTAAAGACGGCTTCCGCTTCTGGGGTAACCGTACCTGTTCTGACGATCCGCTGTTCCTGTTTGAGAACTACACCCGCACCGCGCAGGTGCTGGCCGATACCATAGCCGAGGCGCACATGTGGGCAGTCGACAAGCCCGTTACGCCAACGCTTATCAAAGACATTATCGATGGTATCAAAGCCAAGTTCCGCGAGCTGAAAACGGGCGGCTACATTATTGATGCCGATTGCTGGTTCGATGAAACCGCGAACGATAAAGACACGCTCAAAGCGGGGAAACTGTATATCGATTACGACTATACCCCCGTTCCCCCTCTGGAAAATCTCACCCTGCGCCAGCGCATCACCGATAAATATCTGGTGAATATGGCCGCGTCGGTCAATAGCTAAGGAGCTAGCGCTATGGCACTGCCTCGCAAACTGAAAATGATGAACCTGTTTAATGCCGGTATGAGCTACATGGGCGTAGCGACTGCCGTTACCTTGCCCAAGCTCACGCGCAAGCTGGAGAACTATCGCGGCGCTGGAATGCCCGGCAGCGCGCCGATTGATTTTGGTCTGGATGATGACGCGCTGGCGATGGAGTTTACGCTGGACGGCTTTGCTGACGAAACCCTGTGGAGCCAGTACGCCGCACCGGGCATTGATGCGGTGCTGCTGCGTTTCAGTGGGGCGTACCAGCGTGACGATACCGGGGAAGTTGCCGCTGTTGAAGTGGTGATGCGCGGCCGTCATAAGGAGATCGACGGCGGCGAAAGCAAAGAAGGTGAAGATACCGAAACCAAGATTTCCACCCAATGCACCTATTACAAGTTGACCATTGACGGCAAAGAGATGATCGAGATTGACACCATCAACATGATTGAACGTGTTATGGGCGTTGATCGTCTGGAGCAGCACCGCCGGGCAATTGGTCTGGTGTAACCCTGTCTGGTCAGCCCCGTGCTGGCCGTCTTCTTTCTATTTTTTATCTGAACACAGAGGCAACATCATGAACAAAGACGACAACGTTGTAACGCTGGAAACCCCCATCAAACGCGGCGACACCCTGATCGAGACGGTCACCCTGATTAAACCTACCGCCGGAACGCTGCGCGGCGTCAGTCTGGCGGCGCTGGCGGGGTCTGACGTAGACGCCATGATTAAAGTGCTGCCGCGTATGACCCTCCCCGCGCTGACCGAAGCAGAAATCACCCGCATGGAGCTGCCGGATATGATTGCCATCGCGGGCAAGGTGATCGGTTTTTTGACGCCGAAATCGCAACAGGAAACCTACCCCGAAGCCTGACAGTAGATGAACTGATGGCGGATATCGCCGTGATTTTTCACTGGCCGCCATCAGAGCTGTACCCGATGAGCCTCACCGAGTTGATCCTGTGGCGCGATAAAGCGCTCAAACGTAGCGGACATGCCAATGAGTAACAGTCTACAACTCAGCGTATTGTTGCGCGCCGTCGATCAGGCGACGCGCCCGTTTCGTGCCGTGCAAAATGCGGCGCGAACACTTTCGGGTGAAATTCAGGGTTCACAAACGCAGTTGAAAACGCTGGAAGCACAGGCCAAGCGCATTGAGGGATTCAGAAAAACCAGCGCCCAACTGGCAAGCACAGGCCGGGCGCTGGAAAAAGCCAAGGCCGACGCTGCTGCACTGGCGGTGGCGTTTCGCAATACCGCTAACCCCACTCGCGCCCAAACCAAGGCACTGGAAGAGGCACGCCAAAAAGCGGCTGAATTACAGACCCAGCAAAACCGCCTGCGGCTGTCCGTGCAGAACCAGCGCAGCGCACTGCGTGCCGCCGGCATCGATACGCGTAATCTGTCTGCCGCAGAGCGCCAGCTTAGAACGAATATCGCTGGCGCTACGGACACGTTGAACCGACAGCGGGCAGCGCTGGCGCGTGTGAGTCAGCAACAGGAAAAGCTGAACGCGGTCAACAAGCGTTATGAGCAAGGCAAAGCCATCACCGCCGGGGTACGTAATACCGGGGCGGCAGCATTTGGCCTCGGTTCAGCGGCACTGTATGCCGAAAGCCGCCTGATTGCGCCCAGCGTTGAAGCCGATGGACACGGTGCGCGTATCGCTGCGCAGACGGGCGGCAATGCCGCCGACGGCAAACAGTACACCCGCATCATTAAAGAGGTTAACGCCTCTGGCGTGAGTAACGATCTTACCCAGATAGCGGACGCGGTGGCCGCTGTGCGTAGCACATTGGGAACGCTGGGCGATGTGGGGGAAACCGAGCTGACGCGGATATCGCGTAAAGCGCTGGACATGCAGGCGGCGCTCGGCGGCGAGGCAACCGAGAGTATCCAGATTGCGGCGATCATGATGAAAAACGGCCTCGCTAAAAACAGCGACGAGGCGTTTGATTTAATGGTATCCGGGATGCAGCGGGTGTCCGCTCAGATGCCCGGTGAACTGCCGGAAATCCTGCACGAGTATTCGACACACTTCCGCAACATGGGATTCAGCGGATCGGAAGCGATGACACTGTTAGTGGAGATGGCGCAGCAAGGCAAGTTTGCGCTGGACAAGACAGGCGACGCGGTGAAGGAGTTCAGCATTCGCGGGTCGGACATGTCAAAGGCCAGCATTGAAGCCTATGACGCCGCCGGACTCAATGCCGCCAAAATGTCTACCGCTATCGCCAGCGGCGGCGATAAGGCACGGGTAGCGATGCAGAAAACCGCAACCGGGCTGCTGAAAATCAAAGACCCGGCAGAGCGTGCCAATGCGGCCATCGCGCTGTTTGGTACGCCGATTGAAGACCTGTCGATTGACCAGATACCGAAATTTTTGACCGCGCTGGCCGGAACCGAAAATAAGCTGGGGGATGTGTCCGGAGCGGCTGACCGCATGGGCGATACCCTACGCGATAACCTCGAAGGCGATATCGGACGGCTGCGCGGGGCGATGGCCAGCCTGCGCTTTAACCTGTTCAATGACGACGACGGCATACTACGTAAACTCACGCAAAGCGCCACCGCCTGGCTGAACCGGGTTAATGAATGGGTGAAAGCCAACCCCGAATTAGCGCACCAGATTGTGATGGTGGCTGGCGCGGCAACGGCATTGATTACGGTGCTGGGCGGGATCGGGCTGGTTGCATGGCCTGTCATGGGGGGGATTAATGCCTTGGTCGCTGGGGCGGGGTTTCTGAGTGCCGGATTCGGGGCGCTCGGTAACCCGTTGACGGTTATCCGGGGTGCCATGTCGGGTTTTGGCCGGGTGCTGATGTGGCTGTTTACGTCACCGCTGGCACTGTTGCGCACCGGGTTCATGTTTATTGGCAGCGCGTTAGGCGTCCTACTGTCCCCGGTTGGGCTGGTTGTCGCGGCCATTGTCGGCGGTGCGCTGCTTATCTGGAAGTATTGGGAACCCATCAAGGCGTTTATCGGTGGTGTGGTTGAGGGATTTGTTGCGGCCAGTGCGCCTATCATCGCCGCATTCGAGCCGTTACAGCCTGTCTTTACGTGGATAGGCGACAAAATAAAGGCGTTGTTTGGCTGGTTCGGTGACCTTCTGACGCCGGTCAAATCCACTGCCGCAGAGCTGGACGGCGCGGCCAATATGGGGAAACGGTTCGGAGAGATGCTGGCTAATGGGCTGGATATCGCAACGATACCGATGAAATCATTGATATCCGGCGTGTCGTGGCTGCTGGAAAAACTGGGGCTAGTTGATGAGAAATCAAAGAAGCTTCCGACTGCTGAAAATATCATGCCGCCGAAGGAAGCCGCCGCGTTACAAGCTGGCGTCAGTAACGCACCAACCCCACAGGGCAACGACGCAAAGGCGATTGAAGCCCGCTACAGCGGTGTACGTGACAACGGCGGCGGGATCAAGCTGGGAGAGTTTGCCGTCGTCGGCGAACATGGCCCGGAAATCGTTGAAGGGCCAGTCAATGTCACCAGCCGCCGTCACACCGCCGCGATGGCGTCTGCTGCCATGAACATGTCAGCCTATCGCCCGATAGCGCCGCCAGTTCAGGCCAGTACGGCATCGTCGCCCATCAGCATTCACGCGCCGATTAGCATTGTTGCCCAGCCCGGCCAGAGTGCGCAGGACATCGCGCAAGAAGTCACACGCCAGCTTGAACAGCGAGAACGGGCGGCACGGTCACGCGCATTCAGTCAATACAGTTATCAGGGAGGTGAATAAGATGATGCTCACGTTAGGGCTGTTTGTTTTCCAGCTCCAGACCCTGCCGTATCAGAATATGCAGCGCAATGTGGAATACCGCTGGCCGTCAAACAACCGCGTCGGCCAGCGCCCGGCGTTTCAATTTCTCGGCGTTGAAGAGGAAAAAATCACGCTATCGGGGGCGTTGCTGCCGGAAATCACTGGCGGCACGCTGTCATTGCTGATGCTGGAAACGATGGCCGATCAGGGGCGTGCATGGCCGCTGATTGAGGGGAGCGGCACGATTTACGGGGTATTTGTGGTGAACAGTATCAGCCAGACGAAAACCGAATTTTTCCCCGACGGTCGCGCGCGGCGGATTGAGTTCACCGTCACGCTGACCCGCGTAGACTCGTCACTGTCTGCCGTGCTGGGCGATTTACGCCAGCAGGCCGAGGGCTTGATCGGCAGTGCCGGGGAAATGGCGAATAAGGCGCAAGCGGCTATCGGGGGATTATTCGCATGATTAACCCGGTAAATGTACAGGCAGGCAGTAAAACCGCCCCCCGCGTACCTGCTACGTCTGAATGAGCAGGACATTACGACCGTTATCAGCCCACGCCTGTTATCGCTGAGCCTGACCGATAACCGGGGATTTGAGGCCGACCAACTCGACATCGAGCTGGACGACAGCGACGGACTGTTACAGCTACCCCGCCGGGGCGCGGTGCTGTCGGTATTTTTGGGCTGGGAAGGTGACGCGCTGATCGGTAAGGGTGATTTTACGGTGGATGAAATAGAGCACCGTGGAACGCCAGATACGCTGACCATCCGGGCGCGTAGTGCCGATTTTCGCGGGTCGCTGAACTCGCGGCGTGAGCTGTCGTATCACGACACCACGCTGGGTGCGATTGTTGAACAGGTGGCAAAGCGCAACAATCTTGCGCCGATGCTGGCTGATGGATTCGCGGGGATAAAAATTCCGCACATCGACCAGACGCTGGAAACCGACGCGAAATTTATTACCCGGCTGGCCGAGCGCAACGGGGCGATTGTGGCAATCAAAGCCGGACGTTTGCTGTTTATCCGTCCCGGAACGGGGAAGACGGCCAGCGGCAAGCTCATCCCGCAGCAGATGATTGAACGCAGCGACGGCGATCAGCACAGTTTTAGCCTGGCTGATCGGGGAGCATATACAGGGGTAACCGCAAGCTGGTTGCATACTAAAGAGCCTCAGCCCGAAAAGCCGAAAATGGTGAAGGTAAAGCGTCAGAAAAAAGTGCTGTTGCATCAAGGCGCACAACCACAGAAGCCACACCCTAAAGCGAAAAAGGCCAAGAAGAAGCCAGAAGCCCGCGAGGGGGATTATCTGGTTGGCACGGATGAGAACGTGCTGGCGCTGACCACGGTTTTTGCGACTAAGGCACAGGCCACACGCGCCGCACAAGCAAAGTGGGACAAACTGCAACGTGGTGTCGCGGAGTTCTCTATCACGCTGGCAATGGGGCGCGCTGACCTGTTCCCGGAAACCCCTGTTCAGGTGAGCGGATTCAAACAGGTGATCGACGAACAGCCGTGGACAATTTCAAAAGTGACGCACAGTTTGAGCAATTCAGGCTACGTTACCGCACTGGAACTGGAGGTGCTGCTGTCTGAAGCTGAGTATGGGATAAGTGAGCAGTAATTCATTTTCAAATCATCATTTGAAAAATCGAATAAAGTGATATGATTGACGATATAAACCAGAAAGAACGATAAGGTGATTTACGAAATGATGCATTGCCCACTCTGCCAAAATGCAGCACACGCGAGATCCAGTCGCTACATTACGAACAAGACAAAAGAACGTTATCACCAGTGCCAGAATATCAACTGCGGTTGCACATTCAAATCAATGGAAACCATAGCAGATATTATTATGACGCCGGGCGATGTTAAGCCCGTCCCGCCACATCCTGATCGGTCAAATCAGGGAGCACTCTGGATTTAGGGTGTCCCCTTCCCTCTTCTGCCCACCATACTAAGGTGGGCTTTTCATATCGTCACTGTTTGAATCCGCCCCTAATAAACATTTATACTGTTTTTTTATACAGTAAAATATTCTGTTTACCTCGGATTTGAATAATGACTATTAGAAAGCTACCCACAGGAAAGTGGTTATGTGAATGTTACCCCAATGGAAGAGAAGGAAAGCGGGTCAGAAAACAATTTTCAACCAAAGGGGAGGCTGTATCTTATGAACAGTATGTTATGGAGCAAACCAAGTTAAAGCCGTGGTTAGGAGAAAAGGAAGATCGACGAAAACTCAATGAGCTGATTGATTTGTGGTACAAGCTACACGGTTGTTCATTGAACGATAAAAAGGGGCGTTTAGGTAAACTTAAAATTATCTGTAACGGCCTCGGTAATCCAATCGCATCATCACTGACAGCAAAGGATTGGGCACATTACCGGGATCTGCGATTACAAGGTGCTATTGATAACGGCTACAGTACCAGTCTTGAGACAAGAAAGGTATCTACTGGCACAATTAACTGCGAGCACGCTTTTTTACGGGCGGTTTTTAATGAATTAAAACGGCTTGGTGAATGGGAATTACCTAATCCACTTGAAAATGTAAGAGAATTCGACCAGCCAGAACGTGAAATGGCGTGGCTTACTTCTGAACAAATAACCCAGTTATTAGTAGCCTGTGAGAATCATAAAAATGAAGAGTTAACCCTTATTGTAAAAGTATGCCTTTCAACTGGATCTCGTTGGAATGAAGCAGCAAAACTTAAATCATCCCAACTATCACCATACAAAATTACTTTCATTAACACGAAAGGAAAAAAGAACCGTACCGTTCCAATTTCTGATCAGCTTTACCAAGAATTAATCAGCCGCAACGGAAAGCCATTTTCCCCTTGCTATAAACAATTTTATCGGGTCGTTAGAATGGCAGGCATTGAGTTGCCAGAAGGACAAATGACCCACGTATTACGTCACACATTCGCCAGCCATTTCATGATGAACGGAGGCAATATCATTGTGCTACAGAGGATTCTTGGGCACTCAGATATACGTGTAACAATGCGGTATGCACACTTTGCACCAGACCATTTAGAAGATGCTATTCGTCTGAACCCGCTGGCGTCAGCTATTGGCGACAAAAAGGCGGCAGACTATGTTATAGGGTAATATTGAGTAGAACACAGTAGAGATAAGCGACTGATTTTAAACATAACCTATTGTATTTATATAGGTTATAAAAAAAGACTGAATACGATTCCTGTATTCAGTCTAGGGAAATGGCTCTTGGGAGAGCCGTGCGCTAAAAGTTGGCATTTATACAAGCTGTAATAGCCTTGTAACCTTAAGCGTAGCCAACTCCCCTGCGTTTTCCAGCTTCAACCCGTTCGCAATTATCACAAATGGAACAGGTTTCACACTTTACCTTAACCATAAAGAAGCAAGAAATTAACATTAAATAGGTAAATCAATCACTTCATGGCTGACCATCTGGTAAGCACAGTTGCTCTGCACGATCGATAAATGGCTGAAGGCTTTTCTTCTGTCCGGGGTGTTTAGGATCGTCCAGCCAAATCACGTCTATCGGTTGTGCACTCACCTGTCCAGATTTCATCTGCGCAATAGCAGTATCGTTTAGCGGATATTGCATCAACGTCCCAGTATGTAGGGCATACAGCGCATTGCCAGGCCGACAAATCAATTGCACTTCTTCACGCGTGAAAGCCCAACGATCGCCATATTCCAGCCGGCTGATATTTGCCAGTTTAGCAGCAGCAAAAGCATTCACAGAAAGTGAGGTAAGCACGATAGATAGCAAAAATTTCTTCATCATGGTATTCCCGACATGCGTATTCAGACAATGATGTGTGAGTTTTGCAGCCTTATCCAAATCAGAGAAAGACCGCATCAAACCTTATAAAACATAAAGTTGTGTATCACGACTAACGCGATCATAGCGACAGAGGAAGATGAAGTCGAGTGTGAAGCCAAGAATAAAATCGACAGCGTGGTATAAGTAGGGAGGTCGTTCGAGGAAAGAAATAACGGGATAAAAAGAATATTATCCCGCGCTCTTCAAATGCACATTGGCCGACAAAAGCGTCGATTGTCGTTAGGCTGACGGTGCTGCCGTAGACATTTTTTTCAGGTCCTGATCGATGAAGAACAGACCGCCTTCGCTCGCTTTGACCAGAGCTAGTTTGTCAAGAATAGAACGGAACAGTTTTTCTTCTTCGTGCTGTTCGGCAACATACCATTGCAGGAAGTTAAATGTAGAATAATCCTGTAGTGCCATTGCAGCATGCGCCAGCTCATTAATTTTTGCTGTAATCAACTGCTCGTGTTCGTAGGTCAACTTGAAAACATCAGCCAGTGAATCGAAATCAATCGGCGGTGCAGCAATCGCGCCTAATACAGGCAAGCTTCCTGTATCATCCAGGTAGTCGAACAGGCGTTGCATGTGTTGCATTTCTTCCTGAGAATGCGTCTTCAGGAAACTGGATGCGCCTTCAAAACCTTTGTCACCGCACCATGCACTCATTTGTAAATACAAATTCGCGGAATAAAACTCCAGATTAAGTTGCTCATTCAACTTCTGAATCATTTCTTTTTTTAACATGGTAACTCCTTATTTCCCGGCAGGTGTAATTATTTAGGGCATTATGCCTGAAAAAATAAAATAAAAAACATTTTATTAACACTGATGATTTAAAAATAAAATAATCAATAAAAACAAATAATTAATATTATTTGCATTGATATTTATTATCACTTAGGAATGATTTTCACTGTATTATTGCGAATCATTTTTATTATCAAAAATAGCAATTTCGATCTATATCATTTATATCTTCCTGGTATTAAAAATGATTCCCATTTCACAATCAGAATAATAAACATCCACATGATAAGGTGAACACTTGCCATTTTCCTGTCGCTACTTTACCGTGGCACCAATCAGTCGGTGACCAATAGGCAGGAGAAAGCGGTATGGGACATAATCTGGCGGAATTATCCAAAGAGGATATGGATAAGGTTAACGTAGATCTGGCGGCATCAGGCGTTGCCTTCAAAGAACGTTACAATATGCCAGTCATTCCAGAAGTTGTTGAGAGAGAACAACCCGAGCACCTGCGTAACTACTTTCGTGAACGTGTGACGTTTTATCGTCAACGCTCACTACAGTTCTCTCGTTTACCCTACGAGCCTAAGTCTAAATAGCGATTCCTCGCATTCCATTCTAAGATTGCCTTACCGTGGAAAACATCCCTTTCCACGGGTTACATTCTTACACAGCAAAAATGATTTTCTACTTGCATATCGAACTGCACAGGAGGTTAATGGGATAGCAACCTAACCTTTTATCAAGCGAGGCAAGATATGAGTAAAGGACTGGATAGCAAAAAGAACAGTAAGAAGAAGCCACTGAAAACGGCCGCCGAAAAACGGGCCGACAAAAAAGCAAAGAAACCGCAGGCTGATATTACTTGAGTTCTGATATTGCCCAAGTAATGTGTCATGCCAACCGGGTAAACCCGAAAACGGGTTTACCCTCATAACTTCAGTTGCTAGCCCTTATTCGTGACCTTCCGCAGCCTTTTCAAGCACCATCAATAGGAAAGCATATTCTAACGCAATGTCATCATAGCGTTTGAAGCGGCCTGATTTTCCGCCGTGCCCGGCATCCATATCGGTGTACAGCAACACCAGACGGTCGTCTGTTTTGACATCCCGCAATTTTGCCACCCACTTCGCAGGTTCCCAATACTGAACCTGAGAATCGTGTAGCCCGGTAGTCACCAATAAATGTGGATAACGCTGAGCGGTAACACCGTCATAGGGGCTATATTGCTTGATGTAGTCATAGTAGGTTTGTTCATTTGGATCGCCCCACTCGTCATACTCTCCGGTTGTCAGCGGAATTGACTCATCCAGCATTGTCGTCAACACATCAACAAACGGGACCTGGGCGACAACACCTTTGAACAAATCGGGGGCCATATTGACTACCGCCCCCATCAAGAGCCCCCCCGCACTGCCCCCCATCGCGAACATGTTTTCCCTGTCGCCATAGCCTTTTTCTATCAATGCCTGAGACACATCGATGAAATCCGTGAAGGAATGCATCTTATTGAGCAGTCGGCCATCGTCATACCACTGCTGACCCAGTTCACCACCACCGCGAATGTGCGTTAAGGCAAAAACGAACCCTCTGTCCAGCAGGCTCAAACGGCTAATGCTGAAATCTGGCTCCATGCTATTGCCATAGGCGCCATAGCCGTAAACCAGTATCGGGTTCTTACCAGGGGTGAAATGCTCGCGATGGTAAACGAGGGAAACGGGTACGTCGACACCGTCCCTGACCGTGATCCACAAGCGTTCGCTCCGGTAATGATCTGGAGAGAAATCCTTCACTTCGGCTTGCTTAAGCCGTTGCTGTTCACCCGTATCCAGATTCAATTCATACAGCGTGCTGGGGGTTGTCATTGATGAGTAACCATAACGCAGCAATGCCGTTTCTGACGTAGGGTTGTACGATAGCCATGCCACATAGCTCGCATCATTAAAGGTGATCGTTTTTTCTTCCTGCGTATGCCAGTGAATCTGGCGCAAGCTGGTTAAACCGCGTTCCCTTTCTTCAACCACTAACCAATCTCGAAATAGTTCAAAACCTTCCAGAACGCGGTGTTCACGTGGAGCAATTAGCGTTTCCAGCGTTTGTTCATCAGGTTTATCCGAACGATAGAGACCGAAATTTTTTCCTTCTCGGTTAGAACGCAGGTAAAACCGCCCCTGATAGTGATCGATACCATATTCATGATCTTTCCGACGTGGAATGCCAACCTGCGGCACCGCATCTGGGAGCGTCGCATCGAGTAATAATACCTCGGTCGTCGTAGTGCTACTGAGGTAAATAGTGATGTAGTGCTCTGATGTCGTTTTACTCAAGCTGACATAATAGGTGTCGTCTTTCTCTTCATATACCAGTTCATCTTGTGCGGGATCGCTCCCCAGACGGTGACGATAGACCTGATACGGCAATAGCGTTTGTTCATGTTTACGCACGTAGTACAGCACCGTCGAATCGGCTGACCATTCCGCACCTGCGGTCACATTTTCGATCACATCCGGTAGCCATTCGCCGCTGTTCAGATCGCGAAAGCGCAGCGTGTACTGCCGACGGGATAAAAAATCCTCCGAGAGGGCCAATAGCGTGTTGTTTGGGCTAATCTCAAGCGCGCCGAGACTATAAAATTCATGTCCCTCCGCACGTTGATTCCCATCCAACAGCGTTTCCCACGTTGCTGTCGAGTGCTCAGGCTGGCGCAGATAGATGGCGTACTCTTTACCCGGCTCATAGCGGCTTTGATAACGATAGCCTTTTCTGACATACGGCACAGACATGTCCGTCGATGGAATGCGTTTAACCATTTCGTCATACAGCGACCGTTTACGCACTTCGTGAGGCGCCATAATCGCTTCACTATAGGCATTTTCCTGTTCCAGATAGGCTAACACCTGCGGATCGGTACGCTGATCATCACGCAGCCAGTAATAGTTGTCGATACGCGTATCGCCATGTGTGCTTATGGCGTGGGGCTTTTTTTCAGCTTGCGGTGTCTTCATCGCATCGGATCTCGTTGTCTTGACATAAAAATTCACTCTGCCAGAAGAGTGGCACGATTGCCCAGCAATGCCAAGCCACGTCCTTGTCTCTTGGTGCGCTTTTGCGTAACGCATTCCAGAGCCGCCCTCTTTAATGCGCACGCAAACGTTTTCGTTTATACTGCGGCCATTTTTCACAACCCGATCAGGTATAAGGTTATGTTAACGATTGGAACCGCCCTGCGTGCGGATGCAACACGAGTAATGCTGCTTGGCTCCGGTGAATTAGGCAAAGAAGTGGCGATCGAGTGTCAGCGCCTGGGAATCGAAGTGATTGCGGTCGATCGCTATGCCGATGCCCCAGCAATGCAGATTGCACATCGTAGCCACGTCATCAATATGTTGGATGGCGACGCATTAAAGGCGTTGGTTGAAGCCGAACGCCCTGATTATATCGTGCCGGAAATTGAAGCCATCGCCACCGATATGCTGGTGACACTGGAAAAACAGGGCCACCATGTTGTCCCCTGTGCTGAAGCGACACGCCTGACGATGAACCGAGAAGGTATCCGTCGTCTGGCTGCCGAAACGCTCGGCGTTCCGACATCCACCTACCGTTTTGCCGACAGTGAAGAGCGTTTTTATCAAGCTGTAGAGGCAATTGGCTATCCCTGTATTGTGAAGCCCGTCATGAGCTCATCCGGCAAAGGGCAAAGCCTGATTCGCTCCGCTGAACAGTTAGAGCAGGCATGGAGCTATGCCCAACAGGGTGGCCGTGCAGGCAGCGGACGCGTCATCGTTGAAGGGTTGGTTAATTTTGATTTTGAGATCACCCTGCTAACCATCCATGCGGTTGACGGTATTCATTTCTGTGCGCCAATCGGCCATCGACAAGAAGATGGCGACTATCGCGAATCCTGGCAGCCGCAGCAGATGAGTGAACTGGCACTGGATCGCGCACAAAAGATGGCCAGCGACGTAGTGAAAGCGCTCGGTGGCTATGGCTTGTTCGGCGTTGAGTTGTTCGTCTGCGGTGATGAAGTTATTTTCAGTGAAGTCTCCCCTCGCCCGCACGATACTGGCATGGTGACGATGATTTCTCAGGATCTGTCCGAGTTTGCCCTGCACGTTCGCGCTTTCCTTGGGTTGCCAATTGGCGTGGTTCGTCAGTACGGTGCATCGGCTTCTGCTGTAATTTTGCCGGAGCTTGAAAGCAACAACGTGCGTTATCAGGGTCTAGAAAGTGCGCTCCTCCCCCATACGCAAATTCGCCTGTTTGGTAAACCAGATATCAGCGGCAAACGCCGTATGGGCGTTGCGTTAGCCAGCGCAGAAACGACAGACGATGCTGTTGAAATCGCCAAACGCGTCGCGGCTGGCGTAAAAGTCAGCGGTTAATACTACTGTTGCTGATTGGACGGCCCGCAGGGTGACAGACAAGGATGCCCGTCATAAAAAAATGTAGGGAACATTTTTCAACGTCGCTTGCGACGGCCCGTAGGGTGACGGACAAGGATGTCCGTCATAAAAAAGGCCACTCGCAGTGAGTGGCCTTCGTCATTCAATAACTAGCGAACTTACGCTTTTGCACCAGCAACCGCTTCACGCGCCAGTTCAGTAATACGTGCGTAATCACCGCTTTCCAGCGCATCGTTCGGCACCAACCAAGAACCACCAACACACAGCACGCTTTTCAGCGCCAGGTAATCACGGTAGTTATTCGGCGTAATACCACCAGTTGGGCAGAAACGGATATGAGCGAATGGACCGGCGATCGCCTGAAGCGCTTTCACGCCGCCGTTAGCTTCTGCAGGGAAGAATTTGAACTCACGCAAGCCGTAATCCATACCCAACATCAGCTCAGATACGGTGCTGATACCTGGAATCAACGGGATATTGCCTGCCGATGCTGCTTTCAGCAGTGGCTCGGTCAGGCCCGGGCTAATGGCAAACTGCGCACCAGCTTCAACCACCGCAGCCAGTTGCTCAGGGTTTGTCACCGTACCCGCGCCCACGATAGCTTCTGGTACTTCTTTCGCAATCGCACGGATCGCGTCGATAGCACAGTCGGTACGCAATGTCAGTTCCAGAACGCGAACGCCGCCCGCGACTAACGCTTTTGCCATCGGCACCGCGTGTTCCAGTTTGTTGACCACAATCACAGGAACAACGGGACCCGTTGTCAAAATCTGTTCCGCGCTCGTCTTCCAGTTTTTCATCAAAAATCATCTCCAGACATGCCCGAAGGCATCATTAATTATATAGCGCGCCCCTGCCACAGGGATCTGCGTTGCCGCAGATGCCAACCGCACCGTAAGCCATACATTAAAACTGTGGAATGCCAACACACCTCGACATTCCGGCTACTGACGTATTATCAAAAAATTACTCGAACTCATTCCAGGAACGGCCATCGCGCGTGATCATCGCCACGGACGCCACTGGTCCCCAGCTTCCCGCCTGATAAGGCTTCGGTGCATCGTTGTCCATCGCCCATGCTTCCATGATGGAATCCACCCACTTCCAGGCTTCCTCAACTTCATCGCGGCGGACGAACAACGCCTGAATTCCACGCATTGTTTCAAGCAGCAGACGCTCATAGGCATCCGCTAAATGCTGCTGATTAAAGGTTTCCGAGAAGCTCAAATCCAGCTTCACCGTTTGCAGGCGATGCTTATGCTCTAATCCCGGAATTTTATTCAGAATCTGGATTTCCACGCCTTCATCGGGCTGCAAGCGAATGATCAGTTTGTTCTGCGGTAACTGCTGGTAAGAATCATGGAACAGATTCAATGCAGGGTTTTTAAAGTACACGACCACTTCCGAACATTTTGTCGGCAGCCGTTTACCCGTGCGCAAGTAGAACGGCACGCCAGACCAGCGCCAGTCATCAATGTCGACACGAATCGAGACGAAGGTTTCCGTGCTGCTGCTTTTATTCGCGCCCTCTTCTTCCAGATAGCCCGGCACTTTATGTCCCTGGACAAAACCAGAAGAATATTGGCCACGCACGGTCGTTTCATGCACGTTGGACCGGTCAATACGGCGCAGTGAACGCAACACTTTCACTTTTTCATCACGAATGCGGTCAGTCGTCAAATCAGACGGCGGCGACATCGCAATCATCGTCAGGATCTGCAACAGATGATTCTGGATCATGTCGCGCATCTGACCTGCTTTGTCAAAATAGCCCCAGCGCCCTTCAATTCCGACTTCTTCAGCTACCGTGATCTGTACATGGTCGATCGTCCGGTTGTCCCAATTCGAGGAGAACAACGAATTGGCAAAACGCAGCGCCAGCAGGTTCAGAACCGTTTCTTTACCCAGATAGTGGTCGATACGGTAAACCTGACATTCGTTAAAGAATTCCGCGACCTGATCGTTAATCACACGCGACGACGCCAAATCGGTACCCAACGGTTTTTCCATCACCACACGCGCCGGATCTTTATTCAGTCCAGCGGTTCCCAGCCCTTTGCAGATCGCACCAAATGTGCTGGGTGGCATTGCAAAGTAGTTGATGGTGGTACGATTTTTCTGGTCAAGCATCTTGCCCAGTTTGTTGAAGGCTTTCGTATCTTCCACATCGAGATTGCAGAAATCCAGCCGACCGCTTAGCGTTTCCCACAACTTATCGTCGATGGCTTCTTTCATAAAGGTGTCAAGCGCTTCACGCACGACGCGGGTATACTCCGCTTTATCCCAATCCGCACGGCCCACCCCGATAATTTTGGTGTCCGCATGGATGTGCCCTGCTTTTTCCAACTGGTACAGGGACGGCAGCAATTTACGGCGTGCCAGATCGCCCTTGGCACCGAAAATAACCAGATCGCACGCTTGGGCTGTTGAAGTTACCGCCATGTTCATCTCCTCGTTGCAGGATGCTGTAATTTTATTACAGCCATAATGTACTCTTTTTGACTACAGCCAGTAAACCCATCATAAAAATGCCAAATAATGGGTGATATTGACTAAAAACCACGCATAAATCGGTCTGTGCAGTAGCTGGAATCACTTATCGATTCGCCCTAAAGCGAAATTTTTCGTCGTTTCTGACAGTCGATTACTTTTCTGAAAGTTAGACACATGTCATGTTCTGGTAAAAAAAGACCCCAACTTAGCATGTTGCCCGCTGCCAACCACCACAGGGTCGTAGTATATTTTCACGTAATGCATGCCAGTTGTACCTTTAGTTGAAATTGGAAAAAACTTACATGGCCCTTGTCGTATGAATATGCTGGAAAAAATCCAAAGCCATCTAGATCTCTTAAGCAAATCAGAAAGAAAAGTGGCTGAAGCGATCCTGAGCACTCCGCAGACGGCTATTCACTCCAGCATCGCAACCCTAGCCAAAATGGCCGATGTCAGCGAGCCAACGGTCAATCGTTTCTGCCGCCGCCTTGAAACTAAGGGTTTTCCCGATTTTAAACTACATCTGGCGCAAAGTCTGGCAAACGGAACACCGTATGTGAACCGTAACGTTGAAGAAGATGACAGCGTTGACGCCTACACCAGTAAAATATTTGAATCCGCGATGGCAGGCTTAGAGCAGGTGAAATCCAGTCTGGATGTCGCTGCCGTCAACCGCGCCGTAGATTTGCTCACGCAGGCGAAGAAAATTTCCTTTTTTGGCCTGGGTGCCTCCGCCGCTGTCGCACACGATGCGATGAACAAATTTTTCCGCTTTAATATCCCCGTCGTTTATTTCGATGACATCGTGATGCAGCGCATGAGCTGCATGAATTCCAGCGACGGCGACGTCGTGGTATTGATCTCTCATACTGGCAGAACCAAAAGTCTGGTCGAAATGGCGCAGTTGGCACGCGAAAACGACGCGACCGTAATTGCCATCACTTCAGATGGCACGCCGCTGGCGCGTGAAGCCTCGTTAGCGCTGCGGCTTGACGTGCCTGAAGATACTGATGTTTATATGCCGATGGTGTCCCGCATCGCTCAGTTAACACTGATCGACGTGCTGGCGACGGGGTTTACTTTACGCCGCGGAGAAAAATTTCGTGATAACCTGAAACGGGTCAAAGAGGCCTTGCGCGAGTCGCGCTTTGATAAAGACGAACGGTTGATTAATCCCTTCAGGTGATAGGTAAGTTTTACGTTGTGCTTTGTTTCTAGTTATATACCCTAAATAATTCGAGTTTCAGGACAAAACGTTAACGTTTTGAACAACACAAAGCGTTGACCCGCCAGGGCGAGGCTCACGACGGGCCGAGTATTTGAATGCAGCCAACGCACAGGCAACTTGAAGTATGACGGGTAATAAAAATGAGCGGTATCATCTACCTGCCTCATCTCGATGTGGTCAGCGGCTACGGTCATGGAAAGATGACAGGGATTACCTGTACAGTATGATAATCAGACTCAACACGATGTTCGGATAACGTAGGTGAAATAGTTTTGTTGTAACGTGATATTTTGCACGGTTATTCGACGCTTAATCGCAACACTACAGCTTCACAAGTGAACGGAGTTATACATGTCCAGACGGCTCAGAAGAACCAAGATTGTCACCACCCTAGGGCCCGCTACCGACCGCGATAATAATCTCGAAAAGATTATCAGTGCGGGCGCTAACGTAGTACGCATGAATTTTTCTCACGGCACAGCAGAAGACCATCAATTACGTGCCAACAAAGTTCGTGAAATTGCGGCAAAATTAGGCCGCCATGTTGCCATTCTTGGCGATCTACAGGGTCCAAAAATCCGCGTTTCTACCTTCAAAGAAGGTAAAATCTTCCTGAATATCGGCGACAAATTCTTATTGGATGCCAATTTAGCCAAAGGCGAAGGCGACAAAGAAAGAGTCGGGATCGATTACAAAGGCTTGCCAAGCGACGTGGTGCCAGGCGATATCCTGCTATTAGATGATGGCCGGGTACAGTTGAAAGTCCTTCAGGTTGAAGGCCTGAAAGTGTATACCGAAGTCACCGTTGGTGGGCCGCTGTCTAACAACAAGGGCATCAACAAACTCGGTGGCGGCTTGTCTGCCGAAGCCCTGACGGAAAAAGATAAAGCCGACATTATTACCGCCGCAAAAATTGGCGTCGACTATCTGGCGGTCTCTTTCCCACGTACCGGTGAAGACCTCAACTACGCACGCCGACTCGCACGTGACGCTGGCTGTAACGCCAAGATCGTATCAAAAGTTGAACGTGCTGAAGCTGTCTGTTCAGATGCCGCAATGGATGACATTATTCTGGCTTCCGACGTGGTGATGGTCGCGAGGGGCGATCTGGGCGTTGAAATCGGCGATCCAGAATTGGTGGGGATTCAGAAGAAGTTGATTCGCCGCGCCCGTCAGTTGAACCGTGCGGTCATTACCGCTACGCAGATGATGGAATCGATGATCACCAACCCGATGCCAACGCGTGCCGAGGTGATGGACGTCGCCAACGCGGTGCTCGATGGCACCGATGCGGTGATGCTGTCAGCAGAAACCGCTGCGGGTCAATATCCGGCTGAAACCGTCGCTGCCATGGCGAAAGTGTGTTTAGGCGCGGAGAAAATTCCAAGCATCAACGTTTCCAAACACCGCCTGGACGTGCAGTTTGATAACACAGAAGAATCCATTGCGATGTCTTCCATGTACGCGGCCAACCACCTGAAAGGGGTTACCGCGCTGATTGCCATGACAGAATCTGGCCGCACTGCGCTGATGATGTCTCGTATCAGTTCCGGTTTGCCAATTTTTGCCATGTCTCGTCATGAGCACACGCTGAACCTGACCGCACTGTATCGCGGCGTCACCCCTGTGCATTTCGATAGCTACACAGATGGCGTTGCCGCGGCCAATGATGCGGTAATCCGGCTGCGTGATAAAGGGTTCCTGATGTCTGGGGATCTGGTCATCGTTACACAAGGCGACATCATGGGCACAGTCGGCACAACCAACACGATTCGTATCCTGCGCGTGGAATAATCTGTGGCATCTCCGTCCACTACGCAGTGCTGGACGGGTCACATACGAGTAAAAAGCCGGACGATTTCTCGTCCGGCTTTTTTATCAATAGATGGCTATCCGCGACTCATCTCACTTCTTGTCTCGGTACAAATCATCCCGGCAATACGGTTCAATTTCTCCCGGCTTGCGAGTTTTTAGCAACTTCAGGATCCAGGTGTACTGCTCAGGGTTCGGCCTGACCAGGATTTCCACTTCCTCATTCATGCGCCTTGCAATGTAGGCATCATCCGCTTCCGCCAAATCAACCATCGGCGGGCGAATATACACATCCAGACAGCCATCTTTGGCGTTATATACCGGGAACAGCGGCACGATATCAGCACGGCACACTTTCATCAGTCGCCCAACAGCAGGCAGCGTAGCTTTGTAGGTCGCAAAGAAATCGACGAATTCGCTGTGTTCAGGGCCGTGATCTTGATCGGGTAAGTAATATCCCCAGCACCCGGAGCGCACGGAGCTGATAAACGGTTTAATACCGTCATTGCGAGCATGGATGCGCCCACCAAAGCGACGACGTAACCGATTCCACCAATAATCTACCAGTTCATTCTTCTGATTGTGGAACATCGCCGCCATACGCTGTCCGCGAGAGGTCAGCAGCATCGCCGGAATATCAACGCCCCACCCATGCGGAACCAGAAAGATCACGTTCTTCTCTTGCGCTTTGATGCGCTCCAGAATGTCTTCACCGTGCCAGCGCACATACTTCTCGATTGTCTTCGGGTTACGGATCCCGACTTCCACCATCATGATCATCGACTGAGGTGCCGTCGCAAACATGTCATCAATAATGGTTTCACGCTGTGCTTCCGTTAACTCCGGCATGCAATACAGCAGATTGATGCGAGCACGGCGGCGGGCCCCTTTTGATATTCTCCCGACAAAACGCCCTAACCCGCCCAGCACCGGATTTCTTAACCGTGCGGGAATATAAGCCGCAAGTGCCATCACACCAACACCTAACCAAACGCCCCAATAGCGCGGATGAAAGAAGGCGCGTTGTAACTGGGGAATAAATTCAGCGTTCGATTTTTTTTCTTTTTCCATGCCTAAACTCTTCAGATCAATCAATAAACATAAGCATAATGGCCGCTCAGCGTTTAGCAACATCCACCGGCAATGATGCAGAAACACGTCAGCTCGATAACAAAAAACCAGGAACCCGTGCGCCATAAATGAAAATGCCGGCAGCAAGCCACCGGCATAACATGCAGTCAGTAGCGTTAATCAAACTTAAGCTGCGGCACCACTTCCTTCACCTGCGCCAGATAATCACGACGATCTTTACCCGCCAGCCCTTCGGAACGCGGTAGTTGAGCCGTTAACGGGTTAACAGCCTGCTGGTTAACCCAGAGTTCGTAGTGCAGATGCGGTCCGGTGGAGCGACCGGTGTTGCCGGATAATCCGATGCGATCGCCACGCTTCACTTTCTGCCCCGGTTTAACCAATATGCGATTTAGGTGCATAAAGCGAGTCGTATACTGACGACCATGTCGAATCACGACATAGTTACCCGCAGCGCCACTACGTTTCGCAATCACCACTTCACCATCCCCAACGGCCAAAACCGGCGAACCGACTGGCATAGCAAAATCGACGCCTTTATGCGGTGCGACACGTCCCGTCACCGGGTTCAAGCGACGTGGATTGAAGTTGGAGGAAACACGGAATTGTTTCATGGTCGGGAAACGCATAAAACCGCGTGTCAAACCGGAACCTTCGCGATCGTAGAATTTACCGTCTTCGGCACGAATGGCGTAATAGTCTTTGCCACCGGTATTCAGGCGCACGCCGACCAACTCACTCTGCTCACTTTTACCATCAAGCATTTCGCGAGACATCAGCACAGAGAAGGTATCGTCTTTGCGTAATTTACGGAAATCCAGTTGCCATTGCAGCGCCTTGATGACGTCACGCACTTCAGCACTCGTCAAACCAGCGTTTTTTGCGCTGCTAACAAAGCTGCCGCTTACCCGGCCATTCAGTACGCTGTTACGCCATTCGCCTTTCAGCGTCTCAATACGCTCTTTGAAATCCGTCCCTACGCGCTCATAAATGCGCGTTTCACGGCGGGACATCTGCCAGGTCAGGCTTTGCAGGTCACCGTTTTCACTCAGAGCCCACGATATTTGCTGACCAATCTTCAGGTTCCGCAAATCTTTGTTCTGTTCCGCCAGTTGGGTGACATCAGCAATATCAATGCCGTACTGCGTCAAAATGCTGCTTAAGGTATCACCCGTTGAGACCACGTACTCATGTACGCTGCCTTCATCGGCACCTTTATCCTCATCAAGCTCATCTTGTGGGATGTCATCATCGGGCGAGGGTTGGTCTATCGGTTCACTGGCTTCAGGCGTCAGGGTACGCAGTTGGCTGGTTTCCAGGTCGATATCTTTAACAATGACCGGTGCGTCATCGACGTGGGGATAAACAAAAGGCCGCCAAACAGCAACGGCCAATGTCACAACGGTGAGCGACCCCAGCATGACGCGATGGGGCCGGGGTAAACTGTTATACGCCAGAGCGATAGTTCGGACTATCTGCTGCACTTATTCGTATCCTCATAATTTTCCCTCCAGACAGCTCACATACTGGTTCGATAGCTGCAATAAGAAATCGGCATAACTATCTCTACCCAGTGCAATATTGCTTCCCAATGGATCGAGCACACCCGAGCGCACGTCGGTTCCTTTGGCAACAGCATTAATAACGGCTGGCCTGAATTGTGGTTCAGCAAAAACGCATACGGCTTTGTGCTCAACCAACTGTGTTCGTATTTGATGTAAACGCTGTGCACCGGGCTGAATTTCAGGGTTTACCGTAAAGTAACCCAAGGGACTTAACCCGTAGTGTTTCTCAAAATAACCATAGGCATCATGAAACACGAAATAGCCTCTACCCTGCACAGGCGCTAGCATCTTAACAATTTTTTCATCTGCTTGCGCAATTTTATCCGTGAAATAAAGCAGATTCGCGTCTAGTTTGTCCTTATTCTGAGGCATAAGTTCCAATAATTTTGCATGAATAGCGATTGCAGCCTGTTTGGTCATCTCCGGTGAGAGCCAAATGTGCATATTGTATTCTCCATGATGGTGACCATCGTCGCCATCATCATGGGCGGCATGGCTGTGCTCGTGGCCTTTTTCATGCTCATCATGTGCCTGCTCATGGTTATCTTCATGATCGTGTCCGGCCTCTTTTTCCAGCTCAGATTTAATGCCGGGCAGCGCGGAAAGCGCAATCTGCTTTGTTGACGAAATTTTCGCTAACGGTTTCCCGAGGAAAGCTTCCATTTCCGGCCCGACCCAAATCACCAGGTCAGCGGACTGTAAACGCTGGACATCAGACGGACGCAAGGCATAATCGTGGGGCGATGCGCCATCAGGTAACAGAATCTCCGTTGGCGTCACGCCATCGGCAATGGCCGACGCAATGAATCCCAAAGGACGAATTGAAGTAATAACCGCAGCGGATGCCGCACTGATTGACATCCCGCCTGCGAGTAGCGCGCTGGCAACAAACACACTTTTTAACCATTTTTTTTGCTGAATAGATTGCTGCATGAAAGTCGACCCCATCGATTTTTATCGTGTTGCTTGTTATATTATAACGTTACATGGGTTATGCAAGCCGAATTATATGTCTACATTGGTATCACTTAATAATATTTCAGTGACATTTGGCAGTAGGAAGGTCCTGTCGGATATCTCCCTTACCTTGCAGGCAGGTCGAATTCTGACGCTGCTGGGGCCGAATGGCGCAGGAAAATCGACGTTAGTACGCGTGGTTTTGGGGCTACTTTCCCCCACCTCCGGCTCGTTGGCACGCGATCCTACGCTGCGTATCGGCTACGTTCCCCAGAAGCTACATCTGGATACCACCCTGCCCTTGACGGTCAGCCGCTTTATGCAGCTACGCCCCGGCGTGAAAAAGCAGGACATCTTACCCGCCCTTAAGCGAGTGCAGGCTGCGCACCTGCTGGAACAACCGATGCAGAAACTCTCCGGTGGAGAAACCCAACGCGTCCTGCTCGCTCGCGCACTGCTCAACCAGCCCCAACTTCTGGTTCTGGATGAACCGACACAGGGTGTCGACGTCAATGGGCAACTGGCGCTATACGACTTGATTAATCAGCTACGGCAGGAATTCCACTGCGGCGTACTGATGGTGTCGCACGATCTGCATTTGGTGATGGCAAAAACCGATGAGGTCCTCTGCCTTAATCAACATGTTTGCTGCTCTGGCACGCCCGAAGTGGTTTCTCTTCATCCCGAATTTTTAGCCATGTTTGGTCACCGTGGCACCGAGCAATTGGCTATTTACCGTCATCATCATAATCATCGCCATGACCTGCAAGGGCGCATCATTCTAAAAAGACAGGGTGGAAACGACGCATGATAGAACTGCTGTTTCCCGGTTGGCTGGCGGGAATTTTGCTGGCTATAGCCGCAGGCCCGCTCGGCTCGTTCGTCGTCTGGCGGCGGATGTCTTATTTCGGCGATACGCTGGCGCACGCCTCCTTGCTCGGCGTCGCATTCGGCCTGCTGCTGAACATCAACCTTTTCTCCGCCGTCATTGCGGTGACGCTTATCCTTGCACTCGGGTTGGTCTGGCTGGAACGGCGTCCCTACCTGGCCATCGATACTTTACTCGGCATCATGGCACATAGCGCGCTCTCGCTTGGATTGGTTGTCGTCAGCCTAATGAACAATGTACGCGTGGACCTGATGGCCTACCTGTTTGGCGATTTACTCTCCGTCACTACAGAGGATCTGTGGGTTATCAGCGCTGGCGTGATCGTCGTTGTCGCTGTCATGCGTTGGCAATGGCGCGCGCTGCTTTCCATGACGATTAGCCCGGAACTGGCACACGTCGATGGAGTGAAACTCCAGCGCACCAAGCTGCTTCTCATGCTGACGACTGCATTAACGATTGGCATCGCCATGAAATTTGTTGGTGCACTGATCATTACGTCACTGCTGATTATTCCCGCCGCCAGCGCCAGACGTTTTGCACGGACGCCAGAGCAAATGGCAAACATTGCCATTATTATTGGCATGATTGCCGTGACAGGCGGGTTGGCCTTCTCGGCTGGCTACAATACGCCCGCTGGACCGTCGGTGGTGCTGTGCGCATCGCTGCTGTTTATTGCCAGCCTGATGAAACGTCAATCCGCCTAGTAATCGGTAAAAAACAAAAAGAAAAGCCCTTCTGAAGCTGATATTCAGAAGGGCTTTATATTTTGAAAGCTACGTGACCGGTTTCTATTTCCGGCTAGCCATATCTGGAATGATTAAATCGCCCCGTAAGACATACGAACCCAGTACATCCTGCGTTTTTTCATTGAGCCAGGACACAATTCTGGCGGCCACCGCATCCATCGAATATTCAATTGCCGGTATCGCTGGAATACCCGGAATATCGAGAGAACCGGCAAGACTGAATACCATAATGTCTTTTGGCACTGATTTATTAAATGCCTGAAGCTGTGCGATGACACGCCTGGCTTCCTGTTCATCCGCCACCAGCAATGCATTGAAATTCAGCGTCGTGCTGTTATTGAGCAGCACTTGCAGCGCGACCGACGACGATGAAGAGGCATCCATAAAAATCAAGTTACGGTTAAACGGCAAAAAGTTATTTTCTAGCGCTCGCTTGTACCCTAACAGCACCTGTTCCGCCGAACTGCTGGCGGCAGGATTAATCAGCGCGATTTGCCGCCGCCCTTGGCGAATCAGGTAATTACACGCCGTTTCTGTGGCAAAAGCATGATCGAATTGCAGGCTGTTCGGCGTATCAGCCTCCATGCAGTCGATCAGAATAATGTTCTTATCGGTCAGATTCAGCGGAAAGCGCGCGCCGATGATTAAAATATCATCACACAAGCCGCTCGTCAGTTCATCCAGCACGCTTAACACTTCTGCCCGACTGCTGGCAAACCGCAACAGGAGATGCTTTTGATGCCGACTAAAGTGTTTTTCCAGCGCATAGAGATAGCCAGTCGTCTGGTTGATGTTGTCCTGCGCGCAAATGACGCCGATACATCCTGTTGACTGGCTTAACAGCGATTGAGCGATAACATTTGGCCGATATTTAAGCTCATCAACCGCCTTTAATACCGCAAGTCGGCTGGCTTCTTTTACACCGCGTGAACCACTCAACACCCGAGAGACTGTGGCTTTGGACACCCCAGCTAAACGCGATACATCGTTGATTGTAGACATCATTTGCCCCTGGAGAACGCTAAATCCGACTCGAAATTTGTACACTGACCCTAAATTATATTGCCTTGCAGTATAACCGTTTCCATTCATCATGGAAACCGATTATCCATTTAACAGCCAATAGACATTTTAGTCACTAAGATGTGATGTAAATCTAATTAATACCGCAGGAAATCGTCACACATTGACGGGCATCACAGTTCTCTTTTCTTTGCATGGAAAACGGTTTCCATATGATATCCAATCATCCCGGCAATAAGTTTTTACATTCTGCTTAGCGAAAAATGCGATCCGTTGCGGAAGAAATATAACGGTATAAGCCTATGTTCATAAAAGGTTGCCACACGCGACATTCTCATCAGACCTGTTAATACAATGGGTTACGGGATGTAATGTAGCGCTAACGTACTTGATGATGATCTATCGCCGCCACGGCGATACATAAAAAGGTGTTCATATGAGTTCCTTATATCAATCAATGATTGCCGCTATCGAACAATCGATTACCCCGCTGGCTGGGCGTTTAGGGCAACAAAAGTATGTGATCGCTATCCGTGATGGCTTCACCGCCGCGCTCCCCTTTATGATCATCGGCTCGTTTATGTTGGTGTTTATTTTTCCCCCCTTCTCCGCCAATACCACCGTCGGATTTGCGCGTGCCTGGCTGGACTTTTCTATCACCTATCGCGACCAATTGATGCTGCCTTTTGAATTGAGCATGGGCGTGATGACATTTTTCATTTCCGTTGGAGTCGGAGCCAGTCTGGGGCGACAGCTTCAACTCGATTCCGTGATGTCTGGACTGTTAGCCTTTATGGCTTTCCTGCTCGTCGCCGCACCTTACGCCGATGACAAAATTTCCACTGAGTATCTGTCGGGGCAAGGGATCTTCACCGCCTTACTCACATCGATCTACGCTACGCGTGTTTATGCCGCGCTGAAACAGCACAACATTACGATCCGCCTGCCGAAAGAGGTGCCAACGGGAGTCGCCCGCTCATTTGAAATTCTCATTCCCGTGTTAGTGATTGTCGCCACACTGCACCCGCTCAACCTCTTCGTTGAGGCGCAAACGGGCATGATCATTCCCGAAGCCATTATGCACCTGCTGGCACCGCTGGTTTCTGCCTCAGACTCCCTGCCCGCCATTCTGTTGTCCGTGCTGCTGTGTCAGCTTTTCTGGTTTTCGGGTATCCACGGTTCACTGATTGTCACGGGCATCATGAATCCATTCTGGATGACTAACCTAGCCGTGAATCAGGCGGCGCTGGCGGCAGGAGAAGTACTACCACATATCTATCTACAGGGATTTTGGGATCACTATCTGTTAATTGGTGGCGTCGGTTCAACGCTGCCCTTGGCATTTCTACTATTACGCAGCAGGGTCACGCACTTGCGCACCATCGGCAGAATGGGCGTCGTGCCGAGCTTCTTTAACATCAACGAACCGATCATGTTCGGTGCGCCCATCATCATGAACCCGATGCTGTTTATCCCTTTTGTCTTCGTCCCCATGATCAATGCTGTGCTGGCCTACACGGCAACCAAAATGGGCTGGCTGGCACAGGTCGTATCACTCACGCCGTGGACGACACCGGCTCCCATTGGCGCATCGTGGGCCGCAAACTGGAGTTTCAGCCCGCTGATCATGTGTCTGCTATGCATGGTGTTCTCTGCACTGATGTATCTACCGTTCCTGCGCGCCTATGAACGGACGTTGATGAAAACCGAGGAACAAAAAATACAGGGCGATCTGTCGCTGACAAAAACAGTGAACAGTCATTAGTGATAATGAATAAAAACAGATAACAACGTTAACTGGCAGAAAGTAAAAGGGTTAGGGGTGGCATATTTTACGCTATTTTTTGTTGCCCTGAATAACATTAAAAATACGAAATAGGAAAGGTAATTATACCCGATAATATTCGTTCATCTAACAATAGGTCCTATGATGATTACATTAGAAGATGCAGTAATGGAAATTATCGTCAATGCCGGGCAATCGCGCAGTTTGTGTTTTGAGGCACTACATGCCGCGCGAAAGGGCAATATTGATGAAGCTAAAAATTTGTTGAAAGAAGCCGACGGCTATGCGCGTAAAGCGCACCATATGCAAACGCAGTTGATCGAACAGGATGCAGGGGAAGCCAGACAGCCGATGACATTAATTATGGTTCATGCTCAAGATCATTTAATGACATCACTACTTGCCCGTGAATTATCAGAAGAAATTATTCACCTTTATCAACGACAATAATGAAAATAATAAATGCCTCTTAAAGGGAGGATCGATTACGTCAGTTATTTAATTGCGTCATGCTGTTAAAAAAATAACAACCACCTTGTTCTGAACGTCGCATTATTATTGCGCCAATCAGAGCGGGATGGTTATTGTCTGAAAATAACTTACCGAATTGAGATGATTATGACAAATTGCAAAAAACTTCCAGTTACGCTGGCAGTGCTGGCCGCCCTTTGCTCCGGTTCCGCACTCGCACAAGAGATCGTTACTCAGGAACAATTAGACCGTATCGTTGCTCAAGCAGTGGAAAAAGCGCTGGCAGAGCGTCAGGCTAAGCTAGACGCGATAGCCAGCAAACAGGTCGATCCGCTGACAACACCTGATGCCCCCAAAACACGTGATATGGCAATACCGTATGGCGTCGAATTCACTGGTTATGCTCGTTACGGCGCGCAATTCCAGAGCGGTGACCAGAAATATGTTGCAGTTGACGGTTCTTACAACGGTGGTTCCGCGCTGGGTCGTCTGGGTAATGAAGGCAACGGCGGTGAATTTCAGCTTTCCAAGGCATTCAAGAGCGACAACGGCGCTATCTGGGATGTCGTCGTGATGATCGACCACTGGGGCGACGAGGTTAACCTGAAGAAGGCCTATGCGGGCGTCACCAACCTTTTCGCCTCTCAGCCAAATGCCTACCTTTGGGCCGGTCGTGATTTCCATCAGCGTCCACAGCAGGGCATCAACGACTACTTCTGGATGACCCATGACGGTCAAGGGGCGGGGATAAAGAATTTTGAACTCGGTGGTATTCAATTCGATGTGGCAGCCGTCGGTGCCGTGGAATCCTGTAATCCGCAAGTGTTAGCCAATAATGCGAACCCCTCACGCATCAGTTGTACCGGTGGCTCCGGCACGGGCGATAAAGGCAATTACGCCCTGACATCCAAAGTACACGGCATCAAACTGGGGCCGTTGGATCTTGCGCTGTACGCTAACTACGGTTTTGATTCGAAAGCAGTGGATAATAATGCACGCCTGAAAGCCTGGCAAGGCGGTGCAGTCTTCAGCCACACAGGAAAAAATAGCCTCAATCAGTTTATTACTCGCTATTCAAATAATGCGGACAACAGCGTTTACAACAAAACAGACAACCTGAAAACCTTCTACGCCAGCTTTGAGGGTAAATACAAATTCACACCGCAAACGCAGGTCGAATATCTGCTGGCCTACCACGACTACGCGGACGACTCCGCGAGTCAGGACGACCGTCGTAACTACAATGCCATCGTTCGCCCCATGTATTTCTGGAATGATGTGCATTCCACCTGGCTTGAAGCGGGCTACCAGCATGTAGATTACGGCCAAGGGGGGGATAACAAAGGATGGAAGCTAACGCTTTCCCAGAATGTCTCGATCGCCATGGGACCCGAGTTCAGACCGATGCTGCGTTTCTATGTGACTGGCGGAGAAGTGGATAATAAACATACCGCGCGGACCACAACCGGCGTCAACACACAGCTCGATTCGTTTAACGTTGGAGCAATGTGGGAAGCCTGGTTCTAATCAGATCAATTCAAGGAGACCGTATGGTCTCCTTGAATGTGGCAAAACATCTCTTAGGCGATACGTTTATTCACGTTAACCCAAGTCTTCGCGCGTTAAGCCAAAATGCCGATAGGCATGCTGCGTCGCCATCCGACCACGCGGCGTGCGCTGGATGAACCCTTGCTGAATCAAAAACGGTTCCAGTACATCTTCAATAGTTTCGCGCTCTTCGCCAATCGCGGCGGCTAAGTTGTCCAGCCCGACCGGCCCACCCATGAATTTATCGATGATCGCCAACAGCAACTTACGGTCCATGTAGTCAAAACCTTCGGTATCTACCGCCAGCATATCCAGCGCTTGCGTCGCCACGTCTCCGGTAATCGCGCCTTCCGACTTCACCTCGGAGAAATCGCGTACTCGGCGCAATAGCCGGTTAGCAATACGCGGCGTGCCACGCGCACGGCGTGCCACTTCAAGGGAACCCTCCGGCGTCAGATCCAGCCCTAGGCACTGTGCACTGCGGCCAACGATGTACTGTAAATCCGCCACATTATAAAACTCCAGACGCTGCACAATGCCAAAGCGATCGCGCAGCGGCGAGGTTAACGATCCCGCACGCGTCGTCGCGCCAATCAGCGTAAAAGGGGGTAAATCGAGTTTAATTGAACGTGCCGCCGGCCCTTCGCCGATCATGATATCCAACTGATAATCTTCCATCGCCGGATACAGCACTTCTTCCACCACGGGTGACAGGCGATGGATTTCATCAATGAACAAGACATCGTGCGGTTCGAGGTTGGTCAACAGCGCAGCAAGGTCGCCGGCTTTTTCCAAAACCGGACCAGACGTTGTGCGCATATTCACGCCCATCTCATTGGCGACAATATTCGCTAGCGTCGTTTTACCCAAGCCGGGAGGCCCAAAAATCAGCAGATGATCCAGTGCATCTCCCCGTTTGCGGGCGGCCTGGATGAAAATTTCCATCTGCTCACGCACCTGCGGTTGGCCTACATACTCTTTCAGTAGCTTAGGCCGCATCGCGCGGTCGAGAAATTCTTCTTCGGGAATAGCGTCAGCGGAAATTAAACGATCGGCTTCTATCATGAATACCTCACAGCGCCGCGCGCAGTGCATCCCTGATCAGGGTTTCACAGTCAGCATCAGGGCGCGCGATCTTGGAAATCATACGGCTAGCTTCCTGCGGTTTGTAGCCTAGCGCGACCAGTGCCGCGGCAGCCTCCGCTTCAGGTTCGCCAACACGGCTGTCTACACTAGCAGGCGACGACAGTGGGATATCGCTGACTGGATTAAACAGATCGCCACTCAAGCCCTTGAAGCGATCTTTCATTTCAACCACCAGCCGTTCTGCCGTTTTCTTACCGACGCCAGGGAGCTTAATCAGCGCGCCGATCTCTTCACGCTCAACCGCGCTGACAAACTGCGTCGCTGACATGCCGGAGAGGATCGCCAGCGCCAGTTTCGGCCCAACGCCGTTCACTTTGATCAACTCACGGAACAATGCCCTCTCCTGCTTATCGTTAAAACCGAACAGCAGTTGCGCATCTTCGCGAACCACAAACTGGGTAAAGATAATCGCTTCCTGATTGAGCTCAGGAAGCTCGTAAAAGCACGTCATCGGCATATGGACTTCGTAACCCACGCCATTAGCTTCTATCAGCACCTGCGGCGGCTGTTTTTCCAGAATAATGCCTCTGAGACGACCTATCACGTTGCGCTTCCTTTTACATAGGGAATGAATGGCTTGAAGTATGACGAGTATATAACATAAAAAAGGCTGGATGAATATCCAGCCTCCTGTTTCAGCGCAGTCTTCCTGCCAGTGGGTTCACTTTCACCGCCGCGGTTCGCAGCAGGCTTTGGTTAAAGTGGCAATGTGTAATGGCAATTGCCAGTGCGTCGGCGGCATCCGCCTGCGGGCTGGCCGACAGTTTCAGCAATGAGCGAACCATATGCTGTACCTGTTTTTTATCTGCCGCCCCCGTTCCTACTACCGTTTGCTTAACCAAACGCGCCGCGTACTCAAACACGGGCAGATCCTGATTCACACCAGCAACGATAGCCACACCGCGCGCCTGCCCCAGCTTCAAGGCTGAATCCGGGTTTTTTGCCATGAAAACCTGCTCAATCGCCATACAGTCTGGTCGAAATTGCGTAATGATTTCACTGACGCCCGCGTAAATCAGCTTAAGCCGCGTGGGCATATCATCCACCACGGTACGAATGCAACCGCTGCCGAGATACGTCAGATGACGCCCCTGCTGGCGGATAATGCCATAGCCCGTAACGCGCGAACCGGGATCGATGCCTACTATTATTGTCATCGTGCCGCTCCGCCGATTCGCCCGTGTGGGTAGTCGTTTCTACGTTGCATCACCGATCTGCCATCACAGCAGCTCAGCTACCTCATCAGAGATCTCGCCGTTATGGTAAACCTCCTGCACATCGTCGCAGTCTTCCAGCATGTCGATCAGGCGCATCAGCTTCGGTGCTGTTTCTGCATCCATATCCGCCTTAGTGGACGGAATCATGGACACTTCGGCAGCTTCGGCTTTCAGACCAGCCGCATCCAACGCATCCTTCACATTGCCGAACGTTTCCCACGGCGTGAAGACGTCAATCGCGCCGTCGTCATATGTCACGACATCATCAGCACCCGCTTCCAGCGCGGCATCCATCACAGCATCTTCATCCAGACCCGGCGCATAAGAAATGACACCTTTCTTGGTGAAGAGGTATGACACGGAACCATCAGTCCCCAGATTACCGCCGGTTTTGGTAAACGCGTGGCGCACCTCGGAAACGGTACGGTTACGGTTGTCGCTCAGACATTCCACCATGACCGCCGTGCCGCCCGGGCCGTAACCTTCATAAATGATCGTTTCCATGTTGGTATCATCGTCACCGCCGATACCACGAGCAATCGCACGATTCAGCGTATCGCGCGTCATGTTGTTGGACAGTGCCTTATCGATCGCTGCGCGCAGACGTGGGTTAGACCCAGGATCGCCGCCACCCAGACGAGCTGCGGTAACCAACTCGCGGATAATCTTGGTAAAGATTTTACCGCGTTTGGAATCCTGTGCTGCTTTACGATGTTTTGTGTTCGCCCACTTACTATGACCTGCCATAAAAATCTCCGAAAAAAGCCTGTTCAGGCCGGATAAATAACAAATTCTTCAATCGCCTGCCGATTGCTCCAGGACTTAGTCAACTGTGCCGCATGGGGCACATCCAGCCACTGGTAAGCAAGATGCTCGGATAATTGCACCTCGCGCTCAGCAGGTAACGCAAGACAATACCAATGTTCAGTATTGTGCGTGACCCCCGGCGCATAGCGACGTCTCAAATGAGCAAATAGCTCAAACTCAATACAGCGCTGACAGTCAAAGAGTGATAACGCTTCAGCGGATATATCAATGTTAACTTCTTCTTTGACTTCACGCTGTGCAGCATACGGCGCACTTTCCCCTTCTTCTATACTCCCCGTCACGGATTGCCAGAATTCAGGATCGTCACGCCGTTGCAGCATCAGCACCCGTCCAGTGTCGCGGGCATAAATCACCACCAACACCGAAACGGGTCGCTTATATACCATTTTATTCGTTCTCGGATTTTCCATCCTGAGCCGCTTTCCCTTTCACAACAACCGCAATAGCAAGCTCTTCCAGCGAGGCTGGGTTGGCGAAACTTGGTGCTTCCGTCATCAGACACGCGGCCGCCGTCGTTTTCGGGAAGGCGATAACATCACGAATGTTATCAGTGCCCGTCAGCAACATCACCAGACGGTCAAGACCAAACGCCAGACCTGCGTGCGGCGGCGTACCGTATTTCAGTGCGTCCAGCAGGAAGCCAAACTTTTCACGCTGTTCTTGCTCAGTAATACCCAAAATGCCGAACACCGTTTGCTGCATTTCACCACGGTGAATACGCACGGAGCCGCCGCCCACTTCATAACCGTTGATCACCATGTCATAGGCGTTGGCGATCGCCACAACCGGGTTGGCAGACAGTTCTGAAGGCAGCATGTCGCGCGGTGCAGTAAACGGATGGTGCATCGCAGCAAGTCCACCTTCGCCATCTTCTTCAAACATAGGGAAATCGATCACCCACAACGGTTCCCAACTGTTGTCTTTCGTCAGGCTCAGATCGCGACCCAGCTTGAGGCGCAGCGCACCCAGTGCATCGGTCACCACTTTTGCGCTGTCCGCGCCAAAGAACAGGATGTCGCCATCTTGCGCCGCGGTACGATCCAGCAGCGCAGACAGTACATCTTCACTCAGGAACTTCGCGACCGGGCTTTGTACGCCTTCCAATCCCTTGGCACGCTCGTTGACCTTGATATAAGCCAACCCTTTCGCACCATAGATTTCAATAAACTTGGCGTATTCATCAATCTGCTTACGGCTCAACTGTGCGCCGCCCGGTACGCGGATAGCGGCAACGCGGCCTTTGGCATCATTTGCCGGGCCGGAGAACACTTTGAATTCGATATCTTTCAGCAGATCGGCAACATCGACCAGTTCCAGCGGGTTACGCAAATCTGGCTTGTCGGAACCGAAACGGCGCATCGCTTCCGCGAACGTCATGATCGGGAAATCACCCAGATCGACGCCTTTCACGTCAAGCCACAGTTCACGCACCAGTTTCTCCATCACTTCACGCACCTGCGGCGCAGTCATGAAAGAGGTTTCCACATCGATCTGGGTAAATTCAGGCTGTCTGTCAGCACGCAGGTCTTCGTCACGGAAGCATTTGACGATCTGATAGTAGCGGTCAAAACCGGACATCATCAGCAGTTGTTTGAACAGTTGTGGAGACTGCGGCAGCGCATAAAATTTGCCTTTATGTACGCGGCTCGGTACCAGATAGTCGCGCGCACCTTCCGGCGTCGCTTTCGTCAACATCGGCGTTTCAATGTCCAGAAAACCGTGATCGTCCATAAAACGGCGAACAAAGCTGGTGATACGAGCACGCGTTTTCAGGCGCTGCGCCATTTCAGGGCGGCGCAAATCCAGATAGCGGAATTTGAGACGCGCTTCTTCGGTGTTGGTTTGGTTGGAATCCAGCGGTAGCGCTTCAGAACGGTTAACGATCGTCAAAGCATTGGCAAAAATCTCGACTTCACCCGTCGCCATGTCTTTGTTGATTTGGCTTTCTGGACGGGCACGCACTACACCAGTAAGTTGGATGCAGAACTCGTTACGCAGCTCGGATGCCAGTTTAAATGCGTCCTGACGATCTGGGTCAAAGAACACTTGAACCAACCCTTCACGGTCACGCATATCAATAAAAATCAAACCACCCAGATCGCGGCGGCGGTTAACCCAACCGCACAATGTCACTTCCTGGCCCACATGGGACGAATTCAACTGTCCGCAATAATTAGTACGCATCACGATGTCCTTTTACTCATCCGCCAGCTTTCACGGTAGATTACGCTTCACGGTAGATCACAACGCAAAAACCGTGGCATTTTCGCTGCGCGGTATGGTTTTTCTGGGTTACTGTTCGGTGAAAAAAGGCGGCTATTATAAAGGATAATAGCGCGAACGATAAGTATGAAGGTAACGCTCTGCGATGCAGGTGCCTACTCTTTTTACGAAATTTCTCTGCCAGTTAACGAAATGTTTACCAATCGAGGCAAAGTTGTTGCAAAAACTAACATCAGAGGAAAACTGAGCCACCCGAATGCAGTGATCCTAAAATCGTCAGAAAAGCAGCGTTCCCGTTGATCAATTCTCTTAAGCATCACTGGCCCATAGACAGAGAGCATGCCGATACGCACAGCATGATGATTTGTGGAAACCGGCCTTCTCTTTTAGTAAAACCTGCTAGAGTTAATAAGTAACTCATTATTTTTATAAAAATTTTAATAAAAAAGTGCTTTTCCAATTTTGGCTAATGCGTATGGTTTACATGGAGAACAACTATGTATTCATTTGTTGCACGTCAACCTATTTTAAATCAACACCGACAAACCGTTGCCTATGAGCTACTTTTTCGCATGGACATCACCAATAAATTTCCTGATGTCAGCCCTGAGTTTGCGACCGCGCAGCTTATTTCCGATCAATTTTTGACCAGCCCACTCACGAAATCTGTCGTTGAGCAACCTTACTATATTAATTTTCCCCATCAGATGTTGATCAATGGCCAGGCTGAGGTATTGCCACAGGAAAAGGTCGTGATCGAAATTCTGGAAAATGCGATACCCAATAATGATCTCTTTGCTGCCGTAAAAAAGCTAAAAAGGAAGGGCTTCAAAATTGCGCTTGATGACTTTTCGATGGATTCAGAATGGGATCGGTTTTTGCCTTACATTGATATCATCAAATTCGATTTGACCCAGTCGACATTTGATGAAATTGAAAAATTCATCAAAAGAACAACACAACGTAAGTTAATCTATTTGGCCGAAAAAGTAGAAACTCATGAACAATACCTGCAAAGTAAAAAACTGGGGATCTCGCTTTTTCAGGGGTATTTTTTCAGCCGTCCTGAAATGATTAAGTCGAAAAAACTGGTGAGTAACTCCAGCAACACCGTGAGGTTACTGAGGGAAGTCAATAAACCTGAGATCAACTATGCCACTATCGAAGAATTGGTCTGCGCCGATCTGTCGCTTTATTATAAGTTGATGCGCCACATCACCAATATCAAATACAACACTCGCTTTGGCATCACCGCGACCTCGATGTCGTTTCGTTCGATGGCAATGCTGCTTGGGCAGCGGGAACTTAAGCGCTTTGTTTCATTAATTAGCATTACCAACAGTAATGAAAATAAACCCAGCGAGCTTTATCGTACCAGCTTAATTCGCGCCAGGTTTTTCGAATTACTGTATGCCTCTTTTAATGTGAAGGAAGACACCACTGAAGCGTTTCTATGTGGGTTATTATCACTGCTTGATGCCGTATTAGATTCCCCCATGCCGCTGCTGCTTTCGCAAATCGCACTATCCGAAAAAATTAACCAGAGTTTATTAGAAAATACCGGCGAGCTGGCGATTTACCTGACGTTAATCGCTAAATACGAACAGCAAGAGTGGGAAGAGCTTGAACGCCTCTTAATCCAGTTAGGTGTCGATGAAGAAAATTTCTTTACCATGATAATGGAAGCAACACAGTGGGCAGATGAGATTTTATAAACGATTTCCTCGACTCACTCGCACTCCCCAGCCAATTACGCGATAATGGCAGATATCCTATTGAGGCCCAATGATATTATGGTGCAATAGATGTACATCGGATTACCACAATGGCAGCACCCTGCGTGGAATCGGTTGGGGTTAAACGATCTTGCCGACTACAGCCGCTATTTTACCTGCGTTGAAGGTAACACCACTTTTTATGCGTTACCTTCGCGCGAGATTGTCGGGCGCTGGCGTGATATGACGCATGATGACTTTCGTTTCTGCTTTAAGTTTCCCTCAACGATCAGCCATAAAGCTGCCTTGCAGAACTGTGACAGTGATGTAAGCCTTTTTTATCAATGCCTTGAGCCGATCGAACACCGTATTGGGCAGCTATGGCTACAACTCCCCGCAGCCTTCGGGCCAGTACAGTTACCCGTTCTGTGGCGTTTCCTTGATGCCTTACCGCAGGGATTTAGCTACGGGTTGGAAGTGCGCCACCCGCTATTTTTTGCCAAAGGCAATGAGGAGCGTGCGCTGAATCAGGGGCTACAGCAACGTGGCGTCAATCGCGTGATTTTAGACAGTCGCCCAGTCCACCACGCGGCACCAGACAGTGCCGCGATGCGTGAAGCCCAGCGTAAAAAGCCGCGCGTACCGGTTCATGCCGTGCTGACCGCCACGCAACCACTGATCCGCTTTATCGGAAGTGAGAAACAGGAAGAAAATCTCCACTGGTTTGAGTCATGGCGTAACAAACTGCCGCAGTGGCATGACGCGAATCCTTTCTTCTTTATTCACACACCGGATATCGGCGATGCGCCACCGCTGGCACAACAGCTTTGGCCATTACTCGCCGAGATCGACCCGACATTGCCGCCGCAGCCGGATTGGCCGCAGCAGGCAACGCTTTTTTGATTCAGCAAACAGGGGATGCGTTAGTTCATTTAGTTATAAACATTTCGGCAACGTAATCTATTTCCGCTAAAAAAATGAGGCTTTACAGGCGACAGTGGCGCTGGGTAAAGCTATTATTCTGCAAGCCGTTTTCGGTTAGGTCACGGAGTAAAAAATGGTAAGTGCGCTCTATATCGTGCTCGGCGCAATCTTGTTGATAAAGCTGTCTATTGATGTTGTAAAACTGAGAATGCAGTATCGTGTGGCGTATGGCGACGGCGGATTTTATGAATTACAAACCGCAATCCGCGTACATGGTAATGCGGTGGAATATATTCCGATTGCTGCGATTTTGCTGGTACTGATGGAAATGAATGGCGCGCTTATCATCATGATCCATTTCTGCGGCATTTTATTGATCGCCGGGCGCTTAGCTCACTACTACGGCCTTCGGCATCGTGAATTCCGCTGGCGGCGATCGGGGATGTCGGCAACCTATGCTTCGCTCATCCTGATGATTGCCGCAAACCTCTATTACCTTCCTTGGGATCTGGTTTTCACGCTGTATTGATGGTGTGAGACAAAAACGATCCCCGCCGTTCTCGGGCGCACAGGTAGGATGCGTCCGGGAATCAAAAACCACGCCCACACAATGTGAAAGGTGAAGGCTACTGCGTATTCTGCTAGAATACGCGCCTCTTTATTACTCTCAGTGCGCTTTCTGCCATGCCAAACCGCGATATGCTTTTTTCTGTGCCAATTGCCAATTTAGGCGACTGGACATTCGATGAACGCGTTGCCGACGTATTTCCCGATATGATCCAACGTTCCGTGCCCGGCTATTCCAACATTATTTCGATGATTGGCATGCTGGCAGAGCGGTTCGCCCGCCCGAATAGTCTCGTCTACGATCTAGGGTGCTCGCTAGGCGCAGCCACGCTGTCTATGCGACGTAATATTCATGTACCGGGTTGCAAAATTATCGCGGTAGATAATTCTCCGGCGATGGTGAAACGCTGCCGTAGCCACATTGATGCTTTCCGCTCCACGACCCCCGTTGAGATTGTCGAAGCAGATATCCTGAACATTGATATCGAAAATGCCTCTGTGGTTGTGCTGAATTTTACGCTCCAGTTTCTGGAGCCTTCCCAGCGTCAGGTGCTTATCGAGCGTATTTATCAGGGATTAAATCCCGGCGGCGTGCTGGTGCTTTCTGAGAAGTTTAACTTTGCGGACAAAGATGTCGGTGAATTGCTGTTCAACATGCATCTTGATTTCAAACGGGCCAATGGCTACAGCGAGTTAGAAATCAGTCAGAAACGCAGCATGTTGGAAAATGTCATGTTGACCGACTCGGTAGAAACCCATAAAGCTCGACTGGCAGATGCTGGCTTTGAGCACAGCGAAGTTTGGTTTCAGTGTTTTAATTTTGGTTCGTTATTAGCCGTGAAAGCAGAGGAAAAGGCGTGATCGATTTTGGCAATTTTTATCAGCAAATCGCAAAGGGTCCGCTCAGCCACTGGCTTAATACACTGCCTTCACAGCTCAGCAGTTGGCAGCAGGAATCTTTACACGGTAAGTTCAAGTTATGGTTTAACTCGCTGGAACATCTTCCATCGCTGACCCCGACCTCACTGGACTTAAACGATAGCGTCACGGCGCGTATGGAACCCGATATTTCCGTCGGTCAGCGTGAAGGGATTGAGAAGCTGCTGCGCAATTTAATGCCCTGGCGCAAAGGCCCTTTTTCACTTTACGGCGTGGATATCAACACAGAATGGCGTTCGGACTGGAAATGGCAGCGCGTTTTGCCACATATCAGCCCGCTGAAGAATCGCCTGATTCTCGATGTGGGTTGCGGCAGCGGCTATCACCTGTGGCGAATGGTCGGTGAAGGTGCCTCGATGGCGGTCGGCATCGATCCCATGCAGCTATTTTTATGCCAGTTCGAAGCCGTGCGTAAACTGCTTGGCGACGATCGGCGCGCACACGTTTTGCCACTCGGTATTGAACAACTCCCTGAACTTGCAGCGTTCGATACCGTGTTTTCCATGGGCGTACTGTATCACCGACGCTCCCCGCTCGATCACCTGTGGCAATTGAAAAATCAGTTGGTGGCAGGCGGTGAACTGGTGCTGGAAACGCTGGTCATCGATGGTGATGAGAACCAGGTGTTAGTACCGGGAGAACGTTACGCGCAAATGCGCAATGTGTACTTCATTCCGTCCGCTGCGGCCTTAACGACATGGCTTGAGAAATGTGGGTTCGTTGATGTCCGTATCGTCGATAGTTGTGTCACCACAACGCAGGAACAACGCAGGACAGACTGGATGACAACCGAGTCGTTAGCCGAATTCCTCGATCCTGAAGATCCGACTAAAACGGTAGAAGGCTACCCCGCACCGGTACGGGCGGTATTGGTTGCTAATAAACCGGGGATCTATCAACCCTAAATGACTACGATCCGATAAAAAAAGCCCCAGTAACACACTGGGGCTTGGTACTTGCCATGCAAACCTAAGGGTATGCGGCGCGGCAAAATTGAAGAATAACGATGCCGTGTTGATAGCAATATGGGCAACCTCCACACGGCGACATGCCTTACATTATGACGCGTACTGCGTTTCACGATCTGGGCTAACCGCCCGTTTCATTGCTGCTACTACATCGCCATCCACGCAGTACTGGCTAAATTCATCTAACTCCGCATCAGAACACATCGACACACCGATCTTACGGTAACGCATCGGAGATGGAGCCCACTGCCCTGCAGAGCTATGCAATTCTCGGATACCCGCTTGCTGAAATTTATGCACGTTAGTTAACCGCACGCCGGAACCCGCCATAATAATAGGACCGCGACTGACATGCGTTAGTTCACGTAATAACCGTAACCCATTTTCCGCAGTCTGTTGCTGCCCAGAGCTCAATATGCGCGATACACCCAGATCGGTAAGTTGTTCCAATGCAATATAAGGGTTCAGGCACATATCAAATGCGCGATGAAAGGTCACTTCCATCCCTTGAGCTGCTGCCATAATTTCACGCATTTTAAGCAAATCAATGTGCCCTTCCTCATTCAGCACACCGACAACGATACCGGGGAACCCCATCTCACGAATCTGCTCAATGTCATATTTGATGGCTGCAAACTCCGTCGGGCTGTAGCAAAAATCCCCCCCTCTCGGGCGTACAATCGGGTGAACAGGAATCGCAACTTTTTCACGGGCACCACGCAGCGCACCATAGGATGGCGTTAATCCCCCTTCGCGCTGTCCTGTACAGAGTTCAATCCTGTCGGCCCCAGACTGCGCTGCCGTTATCGCACACTCAACGCTATAACAGCATACTTCCAGTTTCGTCATCGCGACCCCTCCATATAAACTCCCCGCCCCTTTTCTTAATCACCAAAAGCCAGCGAATCATCACGCCGACTAAAGTAATAACTATGGCATTCACATTCATATCGTGAGGAGACCGGAGTCACAATGAATACAATACATTATCGAAGTAAACATGACATAAACCACAATTTTATTAATCTGTTCCGCAGCAAAAAAAATTAGCATGAATAACGCGGCATACCATTTTATCGGTCAGCCCATGTTATCTTTCTGATTACGCGCTGAGCCGGTTATCCACTATTTTCACAACGAAGATTTTTCGCTCGCGACAACGTCTCGTATATCACATGGATGAAATTTTATTGTCACTTTACCATTAGTTACTGCCAGCGTCGGATTAGGAATTCGTTCTTTTTCACCTTGCGGAGAGCTGAATTTAAGTTTGATGCCTGGTGTACGCAGTGCGTCATCAGACAAGCAGGCCAGCGCACGCTGATGCAGCGTTTTAGCATCACCAGGCAACACCAGTTCCACATGCTCCCATCCTTCATGGGGATAGCGCTTTTCGCCCGGCCACGGCAGCTCGATACACGTCATCTGCCAAGGACCAATCACGATGGCTTTCTCCAGAATAAACAAGCAGATTGGGCGACCGTTGATGAGGTTTTCAGACAACAGACTACCGACCTTCAATAGCGCCGCTTTCCATGATTCAGCCGTCGTATTCTGGTGGCAACGCAGCGAAATATGGTCAGCATGAAATGCGCTTAAATCCAGTTGTAACACGCTCGCCAGCTCCTGTAATTCTTGCTCAAAACGCGCTAAATCTGTTATCAAATCATCGGGTAACATATTGGGTAAGACTCCTTGCAGCATCTCATGTATCAACAGTCATTCATGCGATGAGAATATCACACTCGTAACACCGTCTAATTAAATTTTAATCTTATTCCAAACGCATTTATTTACACTACCTCCATCTGAAACGCATTAAATGCAAAGAAAAAATAACGCTACAGCTTGGTTAATAAATGGAATCATTTTTTACCTGGAGCTAATCCGAGATACTTTTTGCAATCTATTCTGGGAGAAATCTTAAATAACACAGCCCCCATTGAACACCAGGGTGAAAAAGTATAGATTAAGAAAACAAATAATAACGCAGAGATATTATCATGGTTTTACTCATTATATCTATCGTGCTTGTTGCTATTGCGGCATATGCTATTTTTCGTCATTATAAAACCAGAAACTCACATAAGATTGGTGTAAATAATCGTTCAAGAAAACGTTAGGATTACGATTTTATTTTCATTCTACCTAACGTTACATCTTATTTTTTCGTGCTCTCCTTACCCATTGTTTTCATATCACTCCCCTTTTTCATCTCCCGCTCAGCGGTCATTTTTCATCTGAATATCTCTCCATCCCCCTGCCCGTCTGCTGACGAGGAAAGGCAAATATGGTATAAGCAGGGCTTGATTTTTTATTTAAGGTAAACCGGTGAATATTCAGGCTCTTCTCTCCGAAAAAGTCAGCCAGGCGTTAACCGCCGCAGGCGCGCCAGCAGACAGCGAAGCTCAGATCCGTCAGTCGGCAAAAGCACAGTTTGGTGATTACCAGGCCAATGGCGTCATGGCCGTGGCAAAGAAACTGGGCATGCCGCCGCGACAATTGGCTGAAAAAGTCGTCCAACTTTTGGCGCTGGAGGGCATTGCGGAAAAAACAGAAATCGCAGGCCCGGGATTTATTAACATTTTTCTCGATAAGCAGTGGGTTGCGAGCCAGGTTGAAAACGCCCTGAATGCACCAAAACTAGGTTTAACGCCCGTTGAGCCACAAACGATCGTGATTGACTACTCCGCCCCCAACGTCGCGAAGGAAATGCACGTCGGCCACCTGCGCTCAACCATTATTGGTGATGCTGCCGCCCGCACGTTGGCATTTTTAGGCCACAACGTTATTCGCGCTAACCACGTCGGCGATTGGGGTACACAGTTCGGCATGCTGATTGCTTACCTCGAAAAAATGCAAAACGAAAGTGCCAACGAGATGGACCTGTCCGATCTTGAAGCATTTTATCGTGAAGCAAAGAAACACTACGACGAAGATGCTGATTTCGCTGAGCGCGCACGCGGTTACGTGGTGAAATTACAGGGTGGTGATGAATATTGCCGTCAGATGTGGCGCAAACTCGTCGATATCACCATGGCGCAGAACCAGATCAACTATGAACGCCTTAATGTCACCCTGACCACGCAGGATGTGATGGGTGAAAGCCTGTATAACAACATGCTGCCAGGCATCGTTGCCGATCTGAAAGCAAAAGGTTTAGCGGTTGAAAGCGAAGGCGCAACGGTGGTTTTCCTTGATGAATATAAAAACAAGGAAGGCGAACCGATGGGCGTCATTATCCAGAAAAAGGATGGCGGCTACCTCTACACCACGACAGATATCGCCTGTGCCAAATACCGTTATGAAACCCTGAACGCCGATCGTGTGCTTTATTACATCGATTCTCGCCAGCACCAGCATTTGATGCAAGCCTGGACCATCGTGCGTAAAGCGGGCTACGTGCCTGATTCTGTCAGCCTGGAACACCATATGTTTGGCATGATGTTGGGCAAAGATGGTAAGCCATTCAAAACACGTGCAGGTGGAACAATCAAACTGTCCGAACTGTTGGACGAAGCCTACGATCGCGCACTGAAACTCATCGCGGAAAAAAATCCACAGATGGAACGCGATGAGTTAGAAGCGTTGGCGAAAGTGGTTTCTATCGGTGCGATTAAATACGCCGATCTGTCGAAGAGTCGTACCACAGACTACGTTTTTGATTGGGATAACATGCTGGCGTTTGAAGGCAACACGGCACCGTATATGCAATACGCTTATACCCGTGTCGCGTCCATTTTCAAGCGTGCGGGAATACAGGAAGACACCTTAACGCAGCCGATTACGCTGAATGATGAGCGCGAATTTGCGCTTGCCACACGCCTACTGCAATTTGAAGAAACCATCACCTCCGTCGCCCGTGAAGGCACACCGCATGTGATGTGTAGCTACCTGTACGATCTGGCCGGCCTGTTCTCTGGTTTCTACGAGCACTGCCCAATTCTCAATGCCGAAACTGACGACGTGCGCCAGAGCCGTCTGAGACTCGCGCTGCTTACGGCCAAAACGTTGAAGCAGGGTCTGGATACGCTGGGTATCGAAACCGTCGAGAAGATGTAATTCGTTTCTCGGCTGAAAATTTATCCATCACCTGAAAACAAAAACGCCATGAGTGCAGAACCCATGGCGTTTTTTATTCTGCAACGATTTATTTACCTTGTTACACGCTACGGCGGGCGAAATCCCGAGGTCGGAACCCCAACAGCGCCAGCGTGGCAAAATAGGAACCTGCCCCCGCGACCACCACCAGCAGCAAGCGCAGGATCCGCACCGTCATATTGCCGTCATCCCACGCGGGCATCCACCACAGCATCCCCAGTAAAACCAACGACATCACGATCACTGCTGCCAGCAGGCGAACCAGAAAACCCCGCCAACCCGGTAGGGGTTGGAAAATATCCTGCTTACGTAGTTGCCAGTACAACAATCCTGCATTCAGGCAAGAAGCCAGGCCGATGGACAGCGCCAGCCCCGCATGTTGCAGCGGACCGATAAAGATCAGGTTCATAATTTGCGTCAGAATCAGCGTGACCATCGCGATTTTTACTGGCGTCTTGATGTCCTGTCGGGAATAAAAGCCGGGCACCAAGACTTTGACGACTATCAACCCCATCAATCCAACCGAGTAGGCAACCAGCGCGCGCTGGGTCATCAGCGCATCAAAAGCGCTAAATTTGCCGTACTGGAACAGCGACACTGTTAACGGTTTGGCCAAAATACCTAGTGCTACCGCGCTCGGCAGCGCCAGTAGAAAACACAGACGGAGCCCCCAATCCATCAGGCGGGAGTATTCATCATGATTGCCACTGGCAAAACTTTTTGCCAATGACGGGAGTAAGATCGTCCCTAACGCCACCCCCAACACGCCGGAAGGAAATTCCATCAGACGATCGGCGTAATACATCCATGATACGGCGCCTTCGCTGAGGAAAGACGCAAAAATGGTGTTGATGATCAGCGAAATCTGGCTCACCGACACGCCTAAAACCGCAGGCCCCATCAACTTCATGACTCGCCAGACGCTCGGATCACGCCATTTCAGGCGCGGCAACACCAGCATGCCAATCTTTTTCAGATGCGGCAGTTGATAGCCAAGTTGCAGTAAACCGCCAACCAATACCGCCCAGGCCAGTGCCATCACGGGAGGATTAAAATACGGCGCGGCAAACAGAGAGAAACCAATCATGCTGACGTTAAGCAGCGTCGGCGCAAATGCTGGCACCGAGAAACGGTTCCAGGTGTTCAGCACCGAACCGACCATGGAGGTCAGAGAGATCAGCAGGATATAGGGAAACGTGACTCTTAATAGGTTCGATGTCAGCTCAAAGCGCTCAGGCGTCGCGGCAAAACCGGGGGCGGTAACCATAATGACCCACGGAGCAGCGACCATCCCCGCCACGGTGACCAACGCCAGAATCAGCGTCAGCATGCCGGAAACATAAGCAAGGAATGTTCGCGTGGCTTCGTCGCCCTGCTGGCTTTTATATTCGGCCAGAATAGGCACGAACGCCTGTGAGAATGCACCTTCTGCGAAAATACGGCGAAGCAGGTTGGGGAGTTTGAACGCCACAAAGAAGGCATCCGTCGCCATACCTGCACCAAAAATGCGGGCGACGATAGCATCGCGCACAAACCCTAACACGCGCGATAACATGGTCATGGAACTGACGGCAGCCAGTGATTTAAGTAAATTCATCCGATTATGTTCTGAACGGTTCAGGGGCGATTATTGACCTGTTGAGGTCATCCTGATTGCGAGGTGCGACTAGTCTACGCATTGCGCGTGTAATAGCTACCGAACATTGTCATAACCGTTGAACTTTTCAGCTTTTTCTCAGCAATTCCTCAATCATACGCTGGGATAGTAACGCCTGATTACCTGATGTTTCCGCTGGTTTCCGTTGCTCAATCGCCGTCATGAAATGATGCACTGCACCGACAAACCCACGTTGTTCTAGCGTAGTTTGCCAGGATGGCACCGCTGGGGTGAACGTCATCCCTTCACGATCTTCACGCCATGCGCGCATCTCATCGACTTGATATAGGTTCCCCTTAGCAACAGCCTGAACCCATTCCCGCTGGCTACCGGCCTGACGATGCATGCTGGTCGTCACCTGACAGTTTCCGCTCTGAAAATGGTGCTCGGCATACAGCAATTGGCCGTCCGCATTGGCATGCAGAACACCATCAACCAATCGAGCATCACTTCCCGCTAGCCAGAGCGCGGTATCCACCACGTGTAGATAGTCGTCCAGTAAGGTAAAACGCACATCCTGCGGCCCGACGCTATCAATACGATGTTTATCCATGCGCAGAGAAGCAGGTTGATTTAACCGCTGTTTTAGCTGCTGATAACAGGGTGCGAAACGGCGATTAAAGCCGACCATCAAAATTTTTTGTTGTTGCTCTGCCAATTCAACCAGCGCTTCCGCCTGCTCCAGTGTCTCTGCCAGCGGTTTATCCACATAGACATCAACACCCGCCTTAAGCAGTTGGCTCACAACAGAGAAATGGCTGGCAGTACTGCTATGAACGAAAACCGCATCGCAGTGCGATGCCAACTCATCCAACGCAGAAAAGCTCGTCATCCGATAGTGTTGGCAAATCCGCTGCGTTTTTTGCTGGTCGGGAGAATAGGCACCAACCAGTTCCCAGCGCTCAGCCTGGCTGAGAATCGGCAAATAGGCTTTCTGCGCGATAGATCCCAGCCCGACGACACCAATGCGCGGGCGTCGGGTAGATACGGTAGATTCTGCGACGCGTTCCACGGAGGGTAGTTGGGGCTTCATAGCTGGTTTTCTCCCTGATACAGATTCATTACGCTAACAGCGCGGCAAGCTGGCGTTTGAGTTCAGCGACCTCTTTTTCTAACGCCTCAACCCGTTCGGTAAGCGGAGGCGAATTGTCGCTCGCGCTTTCCTCCTCAGGGGCCGCTATATCACTAACCTCACCGCTGAAAAGATGCTGATAGCGGCTTTCTCGTTTACCCGCTTCTCGTGCGAGCCTTACCACAAACGGCCCGTCATCACGCCGTTGCAGTTGTTCAAGGGTGGACTCAGCTTCGCCGACATCTGAAAAATCATACAGTCGGGCAGCACGCGTGCGCAGCTCGCCCGGTGTCTGTGAGCCACGCAGTAGCAGCGTCGTCACCAGCGCCACCTCCGCAGGGGAGAGTTTCAGGTCGCCAAATTCAGAATTACAAAAACGATGTTCGTACTTCACAACTCGGTTACCAAAGCCACTGAGCGTGCGCAGGAAATGCTTCTTCACGAGCAAATCCAGTGTTTGTTGCACCTCGCTTTCGCTCAACTCCATCACTGGCTCACGGTTGGTTTTCTGATTGCAAGCCGTGGTGATGCCGTTTAACGACATAGGGTATTGATCCGGTGTGGTGATCTGTTTTTCCAGCATACAACCGATCACGCGGGCTTCACGAGCATCCAATTGGTATTTCATCATTGTTCCTTAACGCGGAGATTTCCACTCGACGTTAGTCAGCGCGGTTAATACATGATCCTGCCATTTGCCATCAATGAGCAGATAGTCCTTCGCATAACCTTCGCGTTCAAAACCCAAACGCGTCAATAAGTTCCCACTACGCTGGTTATGCGGCATATAGTTAGCCATGATGCGATGCATATGCTGTTGGCGCTGCATATAACGCAGTGCCGACTGCAACGCTTCATACATCAGCCCCTGCCCCTGCCATTTTTGACCGAGGGAATAGCCCAGATAGCAGGCGTGGAACGATCCCCGTAGCACGTTGCTAAAATTAGCCACACCACACACTTCATTTTCATTCGGATCTAACAGGAGGAAGTAATAGGCACTGCCCTGTTTATGCATATCGTTAATCACACTCAGCCGCGCCTGCCAGCCTGATGGGTAACAATGGCTCGCGTCCCTCACGGGTTCCCACGGTTTGAGGAAATCACGATTCTCAGAATAGTATTCAGCCAGACGCCATGCATCGCGTTCATGGGCCAGACGCACCACCAGCCTGTCGGTTGTCAATTGCACTCTTGCTGGCGTTGAACGATAGCCAAACATTTTTCCCCCTACTTCTCCATGTTATCGATAAGTAAAATTCATCGGCACCAAAAAAATCGTTATTCTACACAAGCACAAAATATCGGTATTTCCGATAATCCTTACTATAACCACATAAATTCATAGACGTAAAACCCTCATCGCCGAGTTATTGCGCAATTGAATCAGGAAAGCGATTTTTTCTCGCTAAAATGCTACTCGTATAACGTTAAATCGATAAAAAAATATTATCCAACAATAGGCTATACCAAAGTCGAATTAGAGTACAAAATAGTCACGTCTGTTATTTTCCTTCTTTTTTCGTTGTGGTGAAACATGCCTCTGATGTCGCAAGCTCGGAGCTTGGGTAAATATTTTTTATTACTAGATAATATGCTGGTGGTTTTAGGGTTCTTCGTTGTTTTTCCCCTTATTTCCATTCGTTTTGTCGACGATCTCGGCTGGGCTGCATTATTAGTCGGTATCGCCTTGGGATTGCGCCAGTTTATTCAGCAAGGGCTCGGTATTTTCGGCGGGGCTATTGCCGATCGTTTTGGTGCCAAGCCGATGATTATTACCGGGATGCTGCTACGCGCCTCCGGTTTTGTGTTCATGGCAATTGCCGACGAACCCTGGCTGCTCTGGTTGTCTTGTGCGCTATCCGGTCTCGGTGGCACGTTATTCGATCCACCGCGTACCGCGCTGGTGATCAAGCTAATTCGTCCGCAAGAACGCGGTCGTTTCTATTCGCTGCTGATGATGCAAGACAGCGCCGGTGCGGTTATCGGTGCCCTCATCGGCAGTTGGCTGCTTCAGTACGATTTCGAGATTGTCTGCTGGGCGGGGGCCGTCATCTTCGTGCTTGCGGCTGGGTTGAATGCCTGGTTGCTGCCAGCCTATCGCATTTCGACGGTAAGAACGCCGATCGGGGAAGGCCTGATGCGCGTGATTCGCGATCGCCGTTTCCTGATGTACGTATTAACGCTGACGGGCTACTACATGCTGGCCGTGCAAGTGCTGTTGATGCTTCCCATTATGGTCAATCAACTCGCCGGAACACCGTCTGCCGTGAAATGGATGTATGCCATTGAAGCAACGCTGTCGCTGACGCTGCTTTATCCTATCGCCCGCTGGAGCGAGAAACACTTCCGGCTGGAACAACGCCTGATGGCAGGACTTTTTATCATGTCCGTCAGCATGTTTCCGATCGGGATGACGACAGAGCTTCAAACCCTGCTGATGCTTATCAGCCTGTTTTACATTGGCTCGATTATCGCCGAACCCGCGCGTGAAACCTTGAGTGCCTCGCTGGCAGATTCCAGAGCCAGGGGCAGCTATATGGGTTTCAGTCGGCTTGGGTTGGCGCTTGGTGGCGCGATTGGCTATAGCGGCGGCGGCTGGCTGTTTGATACCGGACATGCGCTGAATCAGCCGGAGCTACCGTGGTTCATGCTCGGCACCATCGGGCTCCTGACATTAGCCGCACTGTACTGGCAGTTCAACCAACGTCGCATCGAACCTGCAATGTTAGGTGGTCATTAGTTTGAATGTTACCGACGAGCTTACTCTCGTCGGTAAACACCTTCTATGCTCATTCCATCAACAATGATAACCGCAACTCGCTCATCCGCCCCTTGTCGCCTGGCTACGTAAAGTCGCCGAATATACAACACGGCGTCTGATTATTCGTGCGTTGCTTAGGCGACCTTTAACGAATTTCCCCTCGCCTTTGAAGCGGTATCCTTCTGGCATTTCAGTGCTATCCTATTGTTCACTCTGCGCATCGGGCGCACGCTGCCCATGCGGGATCATGTTGATTGCCCATATAAATAGATCGTTCACGTAAAGACATTGTCCGTATAAATAAATCGTGCGCATAAATGGTATTAAGAGGTCAGAATAATGAAAAAATCAGGATGGATGGCTGCAACTGCGGTGCTGCTTGCCTTTACGCTCAGCGGCTGTAATAAGCTCACCCAATACACGCTCAGTGAACAGGAAGTGAATGTGTACCTGCAAAAACACAATGATTACCAGAAACAGCTAGGCGTGCCTGGCGTAGTGGATGCACACATCGTTTTAACCGAACTATCCAGCCAGATTGGTCGTGCAGAGCCGGGCAAAGTGACTCTGACGGGTAATGCAAAGGTCGATATCTCTTCCCTTCTGGGTAATCAGGCTGCGGATATGAAGCTTACACTGAAAGCACAGCCGGTATTTGATAAGGCCCAAGGCGCGATTTATCTGAAGGACATGGAACTGGTTGATTACACGGTGCAACCGGAAAAAATGCAGGCGGTGATGAAAACGCTGAGCCCTTACCTCAATCAATCACTAAAAAGCTATTTTGATCAAAAACCGGCTTATGTACTGAATGCAGATAAGAGTACAACAGAATCGCTGGCGAAGAAGATGGCGAAAGGTATCGAAATTAAACCGGGCCAGATCGTTATCCTGTTTACCGACTAATGCTCACTCGCCGATAGCACACTCGATTCTGCTATCGGCGTATTAGGTTTCATACTGCGGGGCTTCATCCCACCGTGTTACTCTTCCGCTTCCGGTTCGTCTTCTTCTTCGCTTTCGCCCAGCTCATCCCGCATGGCTTCCAGCGCTTCGCGGCACACTATCGCTAATGTGCGATAGAATGCGGTGGTAGCATGACTTTCTACTTTGCCGAGGAAACGATCGCTCCACGGTAATAGATATTCATCAAACAACGTAATTTGCGCCGCGGTTTCATCTTCTTGTGCCTGATCTTCCAGCCATGATGCCGCCAACAACAAGCTACCAAAATGACCAACCACTCCGTCATTTAACGGCATACCGCGCTGTTGCAAGAAGGTACGAATTTCCGCATCGTCGGCATCGCTTTCATAGGACGAACGCAACGGTGAAACCGATCCGTTTTCTTGATCGAACAGCGCCTGATAATCTGCCGCCATAGCCGGCAAATCCAGACCTTTTTGCCACCGTGCTAGCAAGGCATCCTGATCCAGCGGCCAGTGCTGTGCCAGTTTCCCCTCTTTAATCAGCGTAAATAACGGTGTCAGCAAAGGATCCTGCGGCTGGCGATAAAACAGCGTGCCCAACAGACGACACACGATAGAAAACTCGTTCATTCATAATCCTATTCATTTTTAAGTGACACTCTTTTTAAGTGACGGCGTCACAAATCAGCCAATTCAGCGATTGCAGGCATCCCACGTTGTTCAAGGAAATCCAACACACGCCGGGGACTGACATTTAATATCCGATCCTGCGGGAAGTTCACTTCCTGCAAAATACGTTCACAGTGGGTAAAGTCTCCCAGAGAAAACGCAATATGGGAATCCGAACCTAAAGAAAGCAATCCACCTGCATCACGAACTGCCTCAGCAATCGCCCGACAATTTGGCTCACTGCCTTTGCGTGAATGCATAAAAGAAGAGTTATTCAGCTCTAATGCCACATTGTATTTCGCTGCAGCTTCCGCAATCGCACGGATATCGACGGGAAACTTCGGATTACCGGGATGACTAATGATATGAGCATCCCCACGCGCCATGGTCGCGATCATGGCCGCAGTATGCGTTTCTCTATCCTGTGGTGGAAAAACCGGCTCATGAAAGCCTGCAATAATCATATCCACCTGCTCCAACATAGGTCCGGTGCAGTCGATGTCACCTTCGATATTTTTAATATTCGCTTCGATACCTCGCAGGATGCCAACACCATCAACCAAACGCGGCCAAACGCGCATATTCATGAAGTGCCAATAATGCGGCGCATCTGCCATATCCGGGCCATGATCGGTAATAGCAAACAGGCGGATATTTTTTTGCTGCGCCTCGGCGATGTAATCGTGCAGGGTACTGTAAGCATGTGTACTGGCAACGGTGTGCATATGTAGATCGACGGGATACATAGGTTCTCCTAAGTCAACGTTTGCTAGTCAGCATACCATTTTCAGGGGTATTCCGCAGCCAGCGAGCGAAATTACAACGCATGATTAACACAAATGAAACATTGTGTTTTGCAACAATGCAGGGGAAATAAACGCGTGTGGGAGCAAAAACGGTGAGCAAAGCAACAAACTGCGTTAACTTTAGCTCATTGCGCACATTGAGTGCAGAAGTTTGTTGACGCTGTTCAGCAATTTCCCTACATTAGCGCCGTCCGCCACGATGATATACGGCGAGGCCCCGGTGAGGTGTCCGAGAGGCTGAAGGAGCACGCCTGGAAAGTGTGTATACGTGAAAACGTATCAAGGGTTCGAATCCCTTCCTCACCGCCATATTTTTCACAAAATCAATAATTTATTTATCCTATTTGATTTTGCTGACCATAAAGTCATACATAAAAAGTTCGCTTAGGCGGGCTTTTTTGCTTTTGGGATCCAGCCTCTCTCTCACTAGGCTGGTGTTTTCCTGCATCCACCGACCTCTCATACGCCGGAATGTAATCAGGAAGCCTTTGAGCCAAAATGCCAAAGCTGGACATCGGTTATTCCGAATGGTTGAATCTTGTTTGCCTTAATCTATTTGCAAATAAACCACGGAGAGCCCAGTGGCACACTATTGGTGGAAAGATTTACTTGATCGAAATAACGTCTGGCAAGGGCTAGAGCTGATCGTTCAAGGTCAAGACCCTTCAAAACAGAATATAGAGATACTCAGCGGCCACCATGGGCGTATGTCGCTACAGGTTCGGGGCGAAGCACTTTTCTGGGCCTCAATGCTGAAAGATCACTCTGGCGTTTGGTTGGTGTTTAATGCCGATCACCCTGACCAGCAGGGTTTATTATCTCCTGTGACCTCAAATGAGGTGGAGGCAGTGAAAAAACAGGGCGAGCAGGCATGGGTAAGCGAATGGTGTCGCTATTTCGCTCGACAGTTGATTCAGACACCTGAACCGTTACTTCCTGAGCGTCGCTGGCTGTTAAGGCCCATGGCATCCGTCGGTCGTAGCGCACCCTATACCATTCAACAGACAGCCACCGTCGAAAACTGGCATTTCCATTCGCCAGCCAGTACTGGAAATATAGGATGTGATTGGGTGCTTTATGGCGAAGATTTCCCTGATTTAACCAATCCGCAAAAAGTGAGTCTGGTGGACTGGTGGTGGGGCGGAAACTTACTGTTAGGACGTTATGCGGTAAAAACCGAGACAGGGCGGCTGAAGTGGTGGCGTAAAAAGTGTCGAGAAGGCACGTTGCCGCCAGTGTTGGTCTGGTATGTCGCCGGGTTGGCATCATTCGTAATCCTTGACGGCCACTACCGTCTACAAGCCGCGATAGAGGAAGGCATCCCGCCGTTATTTCTGGTACTTAGCGAACTCAATGAACGGGCGTTTCCCCCTGAACCTGAGCATCAGGAACGCATTCTCCGTGCGCTGGAGCAACAACAACATAAGAATCCGGGATACAGTGTTGAAGGGATCAACCAGACGTTAATCAATCTCTATGATACTCGCTATCTGTATGCATCCACTCACAGTCGGGCCGTTCTCGGTAAAGGTGACTCTTGGGCGCGAGACGTCAAAGCTTATTTACATAAGTATCACTGTGAGGAAAATCTGGAAAAGATCCTTAACCGCGTGAATGATGAGCCTCCCCCCCGTTGAGCGATCCTACCTGAGCCAGGCACAGCCCTAAGCGAGTCAATCTCCCCACATACTCATATTGAGCTACCTTGATGTAAATCAATACATAGTGATGGACAGATAAGAAACCTTGACGAGGTACGACAAAACGGCAGGATATAGCCACTCTGATAAAAGGATAACATCATGCGTCATATTGCATTTTATAGTCTCTGTGTAGGGATAATACATAGCCTCTTTTTCACCAGTTCAGTTAATGCTGCAAGTTTCGACTGTAAGAAAGCAGAGGGGAAAATAGATCGCACAATATGCAACCATCCCGAACTCTCCTCTCTGGATGAAGAAATGAGCACTTTGTATTTTAGTATAAAAAACGATCCCATTATTCCGTCTGAGAACCTAAAAATAAGGCAGAAAACCTTCCTCTCTGCAAGAAATGCTTGCGTGCGTGCAAAAAACGTATCGGCATGTCTGGAGGATAGTTATCAAGAAATTATTAATGAGTATCGACAAACACCAAGAAGTACAGATATAGATAATTTTCAATTTAGTATGAACATTAAAAAAAGATACATACGGTTCGATCTGTCCTATCCTGAATGGCCATATTTGGCAGATGTTTATGTGACAGCAGCCGGGTGTTCTGAAGGAACATGGTGTGAATCAAATGGGTATCTGGCCGTCAAAGATACCACGACAGAGTTAATCACACAGGTTATCTATTTACCTCACGCATTTTTCTTCATGGAAGCTGGCGGTTATAATAAAATAAGCATTTCATATAATAAGAAAATGAAAGGATTACTATCCATATTTGATGACACTCAAGGAGACGACGTTAACATCATCATTCCATGTGCATCAGGTAGAGGCAAGGCCAATGAAATGGACTTTCAATATAGGAACAATCGAGTTTATTTTCTGATTGATAAGAATAGCTGCGCACGGAAAATTGATTAGATTTCTGGGAGTAATAAAATGGCAATAAATAAAATAATATTTTTGTTTTCACTGATGGCTTCAAATGCAGTTCAAGCAATAGTTTGCTCTGCTGCACAGAGCGATGTCGAGAAAAAGATATGTGCTTCTGAACCATTAATGCAATTGGATACTGCATTAAACAAATGGTACAGCCAGGTAGAGAAGTCACAGATCAACCCAGCAAAACTTCATGAAGATGAAAGGAATTGGTTGCAGCAACGTGATCAATGTGCCGATGAATCGTGTTTAATTGTTTCATACAAATTTCGTCTCTCGCAACTGCGAGATATTGAACGTTACGGCGATGCCAGAGCCGTTACTAGTTACCTGAAGAGGGTTAGAACGACTCGGTCCATGCCTTATGTGTCTGAGGGAAACCCAATCTCGTTCAGTGGCTCCAAGTATTCTCTTCAAGCGGAAAATTGGGTCTATAAACCGTTCTACACCGATAATGAGCGTTTGAAAACTTTAGAACAACTGAAGAAAATCTATCCAGATACAGAAAACAATACTCAAGTAAAGAAAATTGTAGGTAGTGTTATAACGGATAAAAATGTATATCTCTATATCCTACATTATAATGGCATTCATGTTTACGATAGTATTTCCAGGAAAAATACCTATTCTCGCACGTCGCAGTTAGTTCAGATATCAGAACAAGGTGACATTACGATTGTAGACATCAGTAATGATGAAAAAACCCCAAAAAATCCAAATTCTGATTCTTATTATGAGCTACATAGTTTTGACATTGACGAACGCGGAAATATTTACTTCATCAACAATGAAAATCCGCACCCTACGTTAAAAAAATGGTCAGCCTCACAGCAAAAAATTGAAATACTTTCCGATGATGAACTGTCTCAATACAAAAATAAACATCCAGATAAAGGAACATGGTCATGGACAGGTAAATGTGGCGATGTTGAGTGTAAAAGTCGGGTGGGAATAGATGATTCAGCGCACTATGCGTTACATTATCCCAAGCCGAACAGGCAAAACCCTCGCGACGATTATACTGCTTATGATGCTCATTTTGCAGACAGTTTATTTTACATCAAAAAAAATGGCGACGTTGAAACAATAGTAAAAGAAAATCATGACAATAAAAATACGTGGTTTTTATTTTCGGAACCAACATGTACTAACGATAATGCATGTTATTTTATCAATCATCATGACATGGCCGGTGTTTGGAAGATTAATCAAGATAAAAAAACGTTAACGCATATTACACCACTAAGCCGAATAGACAAAATAACGGCTACTCGTTACAAGAATAAAGATTATATTTTCATGCTCTTTGACTCAATGAACCATATATATGTCGCAACATCGCAAATAGATGAGGATAAATAAAGGAACATCTTCATTTCATCAACTACCACAGCTAAAATAGGTGGTAGTTGATGAGATAATTTAACGCACATCGGAGGGGGGTTATGAAGCAAAAATATCCCCCCAGCCTTATTCGTCAGAACCAGAGTACCAAATGGTACTTACGGTACATGATTATAGTAGATTGCTAGCAGTAAATCTGAATCCATATCTAATTTATTCAACAGTACATTGATTTTATATCACAAAAAATCATTTATCATTTTACTGCGCTAAATAACCGCCATCGATAGGATATACCCCACCGGTACAGAAACTGGCCATATCTGACAACAAGAAAGAAACGAAATTAGCAACCTCGCGTCTTGTAGCAAATCGTTTCATTGGATGGCTATGACTAAATGCTTCAAGAACGTTTGCGGGAACGTCCCTCATTCTGGGGGTATCGACATATCCTGGAGCAACAGCATTCACCCGTATTCCTTTATCAGCAAATTCAAGGGCGGCTGATTGCGTTAGTCCAATTACACCATGCTTGGCAACCGTATATGGCGCTAAGCCCGCAATACCGACTAAACCATTAACAGCGGAAAGATTAATAATTGACCCTCCGCCACTTTTTAACATTGCAGGGATCTCATATTTTAAACAATAAAACACACCGCTCAGGCTGGTATTGATAACACTGTTCCAGTCATCAATACTCTGATCCGGTATATTTTTATTATGCGCACCCGTGATCCCTGCATTATTCACGGCCAAGTGCAGCGCACCAAATTTTTTCATTACGCTATTAATCATCCGCTCCACTGATATAGGGTCTGCAACATCGCATTCTACGCCTAAAGTAACTTGCCCCGTTTTATCTAACTCGTAAGCTTTTTTTTCTGACCGTTCTTTATTTTTTGATGCGATAACAACATAAGCCCCATTCTCATGTAAAACATCCGCGATAGTTTCACCAATACCATTAGTACTGCCCGTTACAATCGCTACCTTATTTGCAAAATTCATTATTAATTTCCTTATATAGAAAGTTATTAATAAGCATCACATGGTTTTTCTTGTCGTCGAATGCAGAATTAAGTACGGCTAAGGTCGAGCACGCTGCTAACTTTATTACATAATTCGGTATAAATAGCTTGCTCTCCGGGCGTTAATACTCCCGTTACTAATTTTGCCATATCATGATGGCCTGTCGACGCTCGCGAGAGGAAGTCCCTTCCTGATTCAGAAATGATAGTTCTCTGCTCGCGACGATCTATATCGTCCTGATCTTGCGTAACGAAGCCCAGATCTTTAAGCACCCTCAGCGACTTTGACATACTTGTTCGCGTGATACCCAATTTATCACTTAACGTGGAGGGGGTAGATGGTCCATTTAAGCGTAATACTTCAAGGATATCATACTGCCCCCATGACACCTTTTCTGGCGTGTAGTAAGCCCTGCGAGCGACAAGAACACACTGTAATCGGGATAAAGCGGTTTCTAGTGTATCAATGGCCTCAGACATATCGTTCACCCTTTCGCTACGAACTCGTGGACTTACGATAGATGATTTCCAAAATGAAATCAAATTTCTATTTTAAAGGCTATTTAAAGGAATTATGATTTCCATTTGGAAATCATAATCTAATGACGCACATGCTGTTATGAGGGGGTAATAAGATTCTCTTTGTAGATCCTTCAGCCCAATGATGGTAAGGCCCACAGCGGTGTAACAATCACACATAGGCATCGCTTGGAATGAGAACTTATCTAAAGTAATGGCCTTGTACTCCGGTTTTCTAACCCGGTCAATATTATGACCAACGGATGAAAACTATGATTGAAGTTCAGAATAACCTTCCCAACACGGATCCAAGTACGGATAAAGAAACAACGGATTTTTATCCGTTTATGAGTCCTGCCGTTAACAATAAAAAGTCTTACCTAGCTTATAACCGCAAGATGGGTTATGCCACGACAGTAAGGATCCTAATGGATAGAAATAATGTGAGCGTGATGATTAACGAACTGAAGGAGTGGAGAACGAAAAATTTCATTAAAAAAGCCAATGACATTATTGGCGACTGTGACGCGTATTCATTAATAATGGAGAATCCGCGTCACACTTTTCATATAAAATAGCGTTTTAACATAACCCGGCATAATTAAAAAAAGGGTAAATGGGCAAGGTTCGTTGATACACGAACCCTGCCATTGTGCGCGGATTACCTTGCCCCAAGTGCCAGATAGCTGCCTGCGGATTCATCTACGCGGAATTGTTCAACGGTGCGTGACAGTTCTTGTGCCTGTTCATTCAACGAGTGTGCCGCAGCTAATGCTTCTTGAACCAACGCCGCATTCTGTTCGGTGCTCTGATCCATCTGCGATATCGCGAGATTAACCTGCTCAATGCCCGAACGCTGTTCCGCACTCGCTACGCTGATTTCGCCCATCATGGATGTTACGCGATGTACGCTCTCAACCACTTCATTCATGGTATCGCCAGCCTGCTTCACGAAATCCGTGCCCTCTCCAACCTTGGCAACAGAATCATCAATCAAGCCTTTAATTTCTCTGGCTGCGGATGCCGATCGCTGCGCCAGCGTGCGCACTTCACTTGCGACCACCGCGAAACCACGCCCTTGCTCTCCAGCCCGTGCCGCTTCCACCGCGGCATTCAGCGCCAGAATGTTCGTCTGGAACGCAATACTGTCAATAACGCCGATGATATCCACAATCTTACGCGATGATAGACTGATCGAATCCATCGTCACGACAACTCGGCTAACAACGTCACCGCCGCGAACGGCCACATCCGATGCCGATACGGCGAGTTCATTCGCATACCGCGCATTATCCGCGTTCTGTTTCACCGTTGCGGTCAGTTGTTCCATAGCCGCAGCCGTCTGTTCTAAGGCGCTGGCCTGCGATTCGGTACGCGAGGACAAATCGCCGTTACCCGATGCGATCTGCGTTGACGCCGTGGCAATGGAATTTGTGCTGCTGCGAACCTGATTAACCAAATGTGATAGGTTGTCGCGCATCGCACGGATTGCGTAAAGAATACTGGTTTGATCGCCCGGCTTCGTTTCAACATCAACGCGTAAGTTGCCTTCCGCGATCTCGCGTACCACATCAACCGCGTACTGCGGCTCACCGCCAAGTTGGCGCATCAGCGTGCGCAACATATTCCATGCAAATGCGGAAATAATTAACAGTAGGACCAGCCCTAAAGACAGCAGGATCAGCGCATTGCGCCAGAATGTCTGCTGAATATCATCAATGTAATCACCGTAGCCAATCGTCCAGTCCCAAGGCTCAAATTTGATGACAGCATAGAGCTTCTCAACCTTATTCTGCTGCCCAGGGCGCGTCCCTTCGGCAATCACCGTACCGATCGTCTTGCCTTGCAGGGAAGCACGGTAGCGTTCTCCGGCCTCCTTGCCGCCGTTGGCATCGACGATACCAACACGCTTAGGGTTAGGGTGAACATAGTTCACATCGTTCGTGTAACCGCGCACGAAGAAATAGCGATCGCCTTGATGGAAACTGGCTATCGCCCGTTTGGCTTCTTTCTCTGCTTCGTCGCGCGACAGTTGACCACTTTTCTCCAGGTCATACGCTTTCTGCGCCGCCGAATGAGCCAGTTCCACCAGCGTAGAGAGTTGGCCAGTGCGCTCACTCATCATCGTGCTATAAAGCGTATTCAGCGCCACCGCAGATAAAATTAGCATCCCTAACAAGGTCGTACCGCATAGCAGTGCAATTCTGGTTCGTAGTTTCACTGTATTCTTCTCTCTAATCTCTAACTTCTTTTCAGAAAATTCCGAAGAAAAAGTTACACTACATTGCCGTCTTGAGCCATACCATTCAGGTAGTAATGATAGATTTTTTAACAAAAAATAATGAATAATTACCCTATTCGCTCAATTTAAAACCACATTCGCGCAATAACGACAAAAAAAATGAGAAAAATGGTCGAAAGCGAAATGATTACGTAAACGACGTTACAGCAACAACAAAGCCCCGGATCGTCATCCGCAGCCATGTTATTTGTTGAGCGTATTGAGCGATCGCGTCTGTCAGTTGATCTCTGTATCGAGTGAACAGAGAGAGGCAAAATCAGAGTATTTGACCCCTAAAAACAAAAGCCTCCGCAAAAGCGGAGGCGTTCCCTCTAATGACAAGGCGCGCTAAGCGGTAACAGCCCTGTCCTCCATGGCTTTTCGCCAGCCTCCCAACCAGTAAGACCGAGCATTAATTGATTGATAAGGACAAAATTCCTTTGGTCTACCCACAATACCAGCTTGATAACCACGTGAATGAGCCCGTTCAAGGCGATCGCGTTTCTGTCTCTTCATGCCTTATTTCCCTCATTATTTATCTGGTGGAAAGAAAACAATGATTACTTTATAAGCAACCACAGACTATCAATACCGATTCTGCCGCCAAAGGTCAAGGCGCAAAATTCACGCCAGTGTCATATTTGTGATCCAAAATAGGAATTTTCCCCATTAAAGCACGAAAAAAACTAACCATTTGAAAACAATAAAAAACCTCTAAAAACGCAACGCAATCACAGCATTACATCTTTAGAGGTCTGATTTTTATCACCTTGGCTTTTAACGTCGTTGTTGTTTCAAACAACGATCGGATCATGCCAAACATCGATAACACTTAGTTAAGCGCACCTGCCTGCTGAGCAATCGACTGAGAAACCTGCTGCCAGCCTTGCGCTAACGTTCTTACCAGCGCGTCATAGCCATCTTCCGTTTGTGGTAGCACCACGCTAAAGGGGCGCTTAAGCACGTTTCCCTGATAGGTCAGCATCCATTCTCCACGGACGACAACATTGCCATCATAACGACCGTGAAAGCCCGTGACAGAAACATTCAGCACAGCCTGTTCACTTCCCTGCGGCTGCGTGGTCACAACCCAGCCAGGCAGTTTATGCCCCAAATTAGCCACCAGCGCTTGCTGTAATTGCTGATCCAACGGGCTGGCCCACAGGTTATTGCTGGCAATGACGTACTGCACGTCATTAGTCTGGTAGACCAAGCCCGCATTGACGAGATAATCCGCCACGCTGACATGCTCGACCCATAGCGGACGTCCCTGAGTCGCGGCCATTTGCGTCGTGTTGGTATCCGCGATTGTCGGTAGCTGATAGTACGTTTTCTGCGTATTGCTACTACTACAGGCGCTCAATACCAGCACCAGAGCTAGCGTCCAGACTTTCATCATTATTTTGCCCTCTTCGGTTGAGGATCCTGATTACCCGGGGCCTCAAACACCAACGCATTACTTTTCTCGTTCAAGGTACGCAGCACAGGCTGGAGTTCCCGTAGGACCTGATCCAACCGCTGCATATCTGCAACCATTTTGTTATATGCTGGCGAACCAGGTTGGAAGCCTTTCATACTGCGATTCAATTCAAGCAGCGTTTTTTGCATATCTTCCGGCAGATCCTGCATCGCTTTGCTGGACGTCAGTTTGTTCAGCGTCGCCAACGTTTTTTGCATTTCACGCAGCGTTGCCTGACTTTCCGTCAACGTCTTCGTTGCTTCATTCACCATCGGATTCAGCGGCAGGTTATTCACCTTATCCAGCACCGCCATCAGTTTCTGCTGAATCTGTGACAGGCCACCGTCAATGGTTGGAAGAATTGGGTAACCATCTAAAACGTAAAGTTTTTTATCCCCTTTCTCTTGTGGATAAAAATCGAGATCGATATAGAGCGCTCCGGTCAGGAGGTTGGCCGATTTCATCGAGGCGCGCAGCCCCAGCGGTTGAGCTTGCTTCAAATGCTGTTCAAAATCGAACGAGCCACCAATCTTCTTCTCGAACCGATCGGGTTCAATACGAATCAGTACTGGAATGCGGTAATCATCATCCAGTTCCTGCTTCATATTTTTCGGGAAGAATGGCGCTTCAGCAACCGTTCCCAATCGAATACCGCGGAATTCAACCGGTGCTCCTGCCTGTAAACCACGGATCGATTCGCTGAAGAACAGCAGATACTCTTTATATTCGGTGTACAGCGAGTCCTGAATACTGCGCTGGCTATCAAAGAGTCGGTACTGCGCCATTGCCTTGGCCGCATCACCCAGTTCCCATCCCGCAGGGACGTCAAAGCTGACACCACCGCTAAACAGCGTAGTCAGCGAACCCATTTCGACACGCATGCCTTGTGCCGACATATCAAATGCGACGCCGCTGTCTTTCCAGAAACGAACGTTGCTGGTGATCAGACCGTCATACGGTGCTGAGATAAACAGTTGATAACGCATCTTGCGTTCTTTCGGATCAAACTCGCTGGTTTCCACCGACCCTACCCGATAGCCACGGAACAGGACAGGGTCACCCGCATTCAACTGCCCGGATTGATCGCTGTCCAGTATTACCCTGATACCTTTCGCATCCGGCGAGGCCAGCGGCGGCGCATCCAGCAGGGTAAATTCGCGCTTTTCATCTTTATTAGCACCAGGTTGCAGTTCGATGTAGGCACCGGATAACAACGTACCCAGACCGGAAACCCCTTCACGACCGATTTGCGGCTTCACCACCCAGAAAGCGGAATCCTGCTTTAGCAATTTATCCATGCCGTCATGCAAACGTGCTTTGATCTCCACCCGATGAAGATCGTCGCTCAGTACAACACTTTCTACCACCCCAACATCGACGCTGCGGCTTTTGATAGCAGTTTTACCTGCTTCAATGCCTTCGGCGTTGCTGGTAATCAGCGTAATTTGCGGCCCTTGGTGGCTGAAATGGTAAAACAATATCCAGGCACCGATCAGCACGGTGACAATCGGTACAATCCAGACCGGTGACCAGCGTTTAATCGTTTCTACATCCGCAACGGCATGATTATCTTTCGCCAACGGAAGACTCCTTATGAAGAACATCATCGCGACGATCCCACAGCAAACGGGGATCAAACATCATCGCGGCAAACATGGTCAGAATCACCACGGCCGCGAACAGTACCGCCCCAATGGCGGGATAAATACTCATCAGACGACCAATGCGCACCATCGCAGACAGTACAGCAATAACGAATACATCAATCATTGACCAGCGCCCAACAAACTCAACCATCTCATAGATGACGTGCATTCGCTCGCTGTCTTCCGTTTTTTTGGTTTTACCATTGGCCTGCCAGCACAGCCAGCCTAACGCCAGCATTTTTAGCGTCGGCACCATCACGCTGGCGATAAAAATCACCAAGGCAACAGGATAAGATCCCATTCCCCACAGCAGGATAACGCCTGACATGATCGTCGATCCCATACGATCGCCGAGGGCTTCGGTCACCATGATCGGCAGTAGATTCGAGGGGATGTACAGCATTATCGAAGTGATCAGCAGCGCCAGCGTCCATTGCAGACTATGTTTCTTACGGGCATGTCCGCGTGAGTGACAGCGTGGGCAGATTAACTGGTTGGCGGGCAGAATGGCGGTGCAACATGAACACGAACGCAGCCCTTGCGATAGCCCACTTTTCCCTAAAACCGGGGGGGCTGGTAATGCTGGCGGCGACACAACATCATTCCACAACCAGCGGCGATCGAGACTTTGGAAGGCAAGCAGTTGTAGCACACAGAACAGAACAAAAGGCATAAAACTGGTGCCGATGCCAATGTCACCATAGGCCATCAGCTTAACAAAGCTGACCAATACACCAGCCAGAAAAATCTCCGCCATGCCCCAACTTTTAAGATGAAACAGCATCTTGCCCATACCCTTTTTCAATGGCAGCGGCAGCGACACATGCAGGCAAAGCAAGATAAGGGTCGCCATACTGAAAGCGGGGACGAGTTGAACAAAAAGCATAAATAGTGTTGCTACGCTGGCGTAGTTTTCCTCCACCATCACTTTAGGAATCTGTATCAGGGTAATTTCGCTGGTGATCCCCGCCACGCGCATAGAAACGAAGGGGAAAAGGTTTGCCAGCAATAGCATGAATAGTGCGCTCACTGCATAGCCGACTGGCCGTTTACGTGGTTCCGCCTGACGGCTGGTTAGCGCGGTTTTGCAGCGTGGACAGGTCGCTTTCTGTCCCTGTAACAAAGCGGGTAGCTCCACCAGCAGGTCACACTGCGGGCAAAGCATATAGTCATCATGGTGATGATGTTCGTGTTCAAGGCCACGCTCATCGTGAAGGCCATGCTCACGCTGGAGATTACAGTCATGCCGATCGTGATGGGAACACACGCGCCCTCTCCTTCAATACTCGTCAGCTTCTGACCGAAACCATCTTCCATCAATACGGGAGTTAACCTCCCGTATTGATGACATAACACAGACAACGTAGCTTAGCCGTTTTTCTGTGCTTCCAGCTCTTCCCAACGTGCGAAACAGATTTCCAACGCGCCTTCCGCTTCCGCCAGTGCGCTCAGTACCGACTGTGTTTCATCATGCGGGCGGCTAAAGAAACTGGCATCGTTCATCTGCGCTTGCAGCGACTCAATTTCCTGCTCCAGTTGCTCAATACGCAGCGGTAACTGCTCTAATTCGCGCTGAAGGTTATAACTTAATTTCCCGGCACTTCGTTTAGCGGACGGTGCGGTACTCGCTGCCGTCGCTGACGCGGCTACTGTCGGAGCCGTCGTCGTGCGCAGTGGTGTTGTCGTCGCGCGCTGCTGTTGCGCATCGAAATAACCGCCGACAAAACGGGAAATCTTGCCCTCGCCTTCAAAGATCCAGCATTCGGTGACCGAATTATCTACAAACTGACGATCGTGGCTGACGAGCAGGACGGTTCCCTGATAGCTTTCGATTAATTCTTCCAGCAGCTCCAACGTTTCCACATCCAGATCGTTGGTCGGTTCATCAAGGATCAGCAGGTTGCTAGGCTTGAGGAACAAGCGCGCCAGCAGCAGACGGTTACGTTCCCCACCCGACAGTGCTTTTACCGGCGTCATCGCACGTTTTGGATGGAACAGGAAGTCCTGCAAGTAGCCCAACACATGACGTGAGCGGCCGTTGACCATGACTTCCTGCTTGCCTTCCGCCAGATTGTCCATCACCGTGCGTTCTGGATCGAGTTCAGCGCGATGCTGATCGAAATAGGCAACTTCCAGCTTCGTACCACAGTGCACGCGTCCGCTGACAGGCTCTAACCCACCCAGCATCAATTTTAGCAGTGTAGTTTTACCGCAGCCATTCGGCCCCACCAACGCAATCTTGTCACCGCGCTGTACCTGAGCGGAGAAATTGCGTGTCAGTATCTTGTTGTCAATCTGATAGCTGACGTCTTCCAACTCGAACACAATCTTGCCGGAGCGAGCCGCCTCTTCAACCTGCATCTTCGCCGACCCCATCACCTCACGACGCTGCGCACGATCCTGACGCATTGCCTTCAGCGCCCGCACGCGGCCTTCATTACGGGTGCGACGAGCTTTGATGCCCTGACGGATCCACACTTCTTCCTGCGCCAGTTTGCGATCGAACTCTGCATTTTGCAGATCTTCAACCCGCAGCGCTTCTTCTTTCCCTTCCAGATATTTCTCGTAATTACCCGGCCAGGAAACCAGTTTACCGCGGTCAAGATCGACAATGCGGGTCGCCATATTGCGAATAAATGAACGGTCATGGGAGATAAAGACGATGCTGCCCTGAAAGGTTTTCAAGAAGGTTTCCAACCAGTCAATCGTCTCGATATCCAGATGGTTAGTCGGCTCATCCAGCAGCAGCACGCGCGGCGAACTCACCAGTGCTCTGCCAAGTGCGGCTTTACGTAACCAACCACCGGAGAGCGACGCCAGCGGTGCATCGGCGGACAGACCAAGCTGCTCCAACACTTCATGAATGCGGCTTTCTAGTTGCCACAACCCCTGATGCTCCAGAATGTCCTGCAGCTTCGCTAACTGATTCAGGTTCTTTTCGCTCGGATCGCTTTCTACCAGGCGCAGCATGGCGTGGTAATCCTTCAGGTAACCCGCCTGCGCGGCGACCCCTTCAGCGACAAAATCAAACACGCTACCCGCAACATCGCGCGGTGGATCCTGCTGCAAACGGGCGACAATCAGATCCTGTTCATAGGTGATACGGCCATCATCCAGCGGGATTTCTTTAGCCAGAATTTTCAGTAGCGTCGATTTACCCGCGCCGTTGCGTCCAACCAGACAAACGCGCTCATTTTCTTCGATATGGAGTTCGGTGTTATCCAACAGCGGCGCATCGCTAAACGACAGCCATGCACCTGCAACACTAATTAAAGACATCGGTTACTTTTCCTCACCGGCATGCGTTAGCAGCCAGCAGTTATGAATCTGACGATTACGAGCAAAATCTTGTGATTGGGTCTGCGCAGTGATTTCTTTGGCGTTCAGCCCCAGCGCGGTCAGACCAGCAACATCCATCTGGAAACCACGTTTATTATTAGAGAACATGATGGTACCGCCGCGGCGTAACAGGCGTTTGAGATCGGTCATCAGCGCCAAATGGTCGCGCTGGACATCAAACGACTCTTCCATGCGTTTTGAGTTAGAGAAGGTCGGCGGGTCAATGAAGATCACATCAAACTGTTCATTACCATTATGCAGCCATGACAGACAGTCCGCCTGAATCAGGCGGTGCTGACGCCCGGTCAGGCCGTTCACCCGCAGGTTTTTCTCCGCCCATTCCAGATAGGTGCGCGACATGTCAACAGTAGTCGTTGAACGTGCGCCGCCCAATCCAGCATGAACGCTCGCCGTGCCGGTGTAGGCAAACAGGTTGAGGAAATCTTTGCCACGGCTCATCTCACCCAGCATTTTGCGGGCGATGCGGTGATCGAGGAATAAACCGGTGTCGAGATAGTCGGTCAGGTTGACCCACAGTTTGGCACCAAACTCTTCCATCAGAAGGAAATCGCCTTTCTGCGCCAGTTTCTCATACTGGTTTTTACCTTTCTGGCGTTCGCGCGTTTTCAGCACCAGACGGTTCGACGGTAATTCCAGCACGCTCAGCGTCGCGTTAATGACATCAAACAGTCGCTGACGGGCTTTTTGTGCATCAATGGTTTTCGGCGGTGCATACTCTTGTACGACGACCCAACTGCCGTAGCGATCGACGGCAACATTATATTCAGGCAAATCGGCATCATAGAGACGATAGCATTCAATCCCCTGCTGCTTCGCCCATTTTTCCAGCTTGCGCAGATTCTTACGCAGGCGGTTGGCAAAATCTTCCGCAATTTGCCCCGCCGATTCACCCTGCGTGTCTGCCAGTTGATAATTCTTCTGTACGCAGTCCAGTGGGCCATTTTTCGCTTTGAATTGACGTTCGGCACGCAGTTGCAAGCAGCTCAGCAGCTCCGGTGATGCGCTAAACAACGATAGCTGCCAGCCGCCAAAATCGCTTTTCATCTTACGACCCAGCATATTATGCAAGGCGATCAGCGCAGGTTCGCTTTCCAGACGCTCGCCGTAAGGCGGGTTGCTAATGACAGTACCTTTAGGGCCTTCCGGTAATGGATTCTGTAACTGTGCTGCATCCTTCACACCAAAAGAAATCAGTTCGGCAACGCCAGCGCGACGCGCATTAGCTTTAGCGATCTCAATCACTCGACGATCGTTATCCGATCCGAAGAAACGCGATGTGGTCGCCTGTAAACCTTCACGAGCACGCTGCTGTGCTTCACTGGTCAGTTCATGCCACAGTTCAGCATCGTGTTTTAACCAAGCGTTAAATCCCCAGTGTGTACGATGCAAGCCGGGTGCACGGTCGGAGGCCATCATTGCCGCTTCGATCAACAACGTACCGGAACCACACATCGGATCAACCAGCGGCGTACCGTTTTGCCAGCCAGACCGTGAAACAATCGCCGCCGCCAGATTCTCTTTTAACGGCGCTAGCCCAGCCAGATCGCGATAACCTCGCTGATGTAAGCCTTCGCCGCTTAAATCCAGCGCAACGCTCGCCATATCACGCTGCAAAAAGACGTTAACGCGAATATCCGGCTGCTGTTTCGCCACGTCCGGCCGCTGCCCGGTTTTGCGCGTAAAGCTATCCACAATCGCATCTTTTACTTTTAACGCGCCGTACTGACTGTTGCGGATATCTTCATTAGTACCCGTAAAATGCACGGCAAAGGTTTTATCGATGCTAAAGATCGCTGACCAGTCAATCGCCTGCACGCCCAGATACAAATCCAGATCGCTGTGTACCTTGAACTCATTCAGCGGCAGCAGGATGCGCGACGCCAGACGGCTCCACAGCAGGCTCTGGTACAGCAGACGGTTGTCACCCTCAAAATGGACACCGCCCTGCACAACGGCACAGGACTGCGCACCCAATGATTCGAGTTCGCTTTTTAATAACTCTTCCAGTCCCCGCGCCGTGCTGGCAAACAAAGCATTCATGTCGTCACTATCACCAAAAAGAAATACATTAAAGAAAGAAATTGAGGCGCATTATAGCTAATCCGAGACGCTTGTCATAAAGTTGCCGCTTTACTTCGGCAAGGAACAGGTCAGTGATCGGCGTAACGCGACTTTATATACATCCAGTAAAATCGATGCGGGGGTTACAACTGTCCCACGCGATGGCGTCTGTCAGCGGTTTGGCGAACGATCGTGCGTTCATGATTACCGAACCTGATGGCACCTTTATTACTGCCCGCCAGTATCCACAAATGGTGTTATTTACTCCCGCGTTGCTACCGGATGGCCTGTTTATTGCCGCACAGGATGGTCAAACTGCCACTATTCGTTTTGCCGATTTCATCGAAGCGCCTCAACCGACAGAAGTTTGGGGAACACACTTCACCGCGCTCGTCGCCCCCGATGCGATTAACACGTGGCTAAGCCACTATTTTCAGCGTTCCGTGCAGCTCCGCTGGGTGGGCAATGCGCCATCTCGTCGGGTTAAGCATTATCCCGACGTTCCTCTGGCTTTTGCCGATGGTTATCCGTTTCTGTTAATCAATGATGCATCATTTCAGGCGCTACGCCAGCGCTGTTCGGCCGGCATCAAAATTGAACAATTTCGCCCTAATCTGGTGGTAACGGGTGCGGAAGCCTTTGCCGAAGACAGTTGGAAAACGATTCGTATTGGCGAGATTATTTTTGACGTCGTCAAACCTTGTAGCCGCTGCATTTTGACCACCGTCAGCATAGAACGTGGACGTAAACACCCGTCGTCAGAACCGCTGGCAACGCTGCAATCTTTCCGTACTGCCGACAACGGCGACGTGGATTTTGGGCAAAATCTGGTCGCCAGAAATACAGGCATCATTCGCGTGGGCGACACATTGGAAGTCTTAGCGACCAAACCGCCGCGTCCTTATGGTTCCGGCCAGGTTGTCGAAAGCTTTGTCGTTCCCGAAAAAAGCGAGCAAACCGTCACCATCCACTATCAGGGAAAATCGTTGCAAGGGAATAACCAGCAGATTTTACTGGAACAACTAGAGCAACAGGGCATTCGCGTCCCCTACTCTTGTCGAGCTGGGCTGTGTGGATGCTGTAAATTGACGTTAGTCAGCGGAGAGGTTTCTGCACTCAAGCAAAGTGCCATCAGAGCAAACGGTGAGATTCTTAGCTGTAGCTGTATTCCACAGGGCGACCTTCATTTGCAATAGTCGAAGGCAAACCAACATGATGCAGCTTGAAATATGACGGGGATTAGACGACCTTGGCATACTCAAATGCCGACGTACCTTCACCCAGCGTGGTTTCCCACTCAGCCGCATTCTGAACAACGGCAGGCATTAGCCTATCATGCATAATTTTTATGGCATCGCCCAATCCCATCGTTTTCCCACTTAACGACAGTTGTTCTTGCGCCAGCAGGCAGAGACAGGCTTTATCCCCCGCTTCTGCCACCAGAAAACACGCCGTTTCATGCGTTTCAGTGAGCTGAACCTGTACAACGTCACCCGTCTGTGGTGAATAGGTCACGGCACCCAACTGTTGGATGAAATGCCAGCTTTTTGGCATGAGCGGTTTAAGGAATCGGCTTGCCACCAACGCGTTCAAAACTAATTCGCCCTGAAGGTCGCGATGCAACGCCACTTTCTGACATTTGTCATTATAAGTAAAAAATAACGCGGCATCGTCAACGCAAAATGCACATTCATTAAATGCATCCGGCGTTAGCATTTTAGACGGAAAGCGAGAACGGAATAACATGCCATTAGCCAGATCCAACATCAGGCGATCGTGTTCGGTATCAAAATACCAGCGCCAGTTATCGTCAGGTTTTAACTTCATATTATTTACCCTTCGCCTTCACAGTAGAAATATCAGAAATGGCCGATTGTGTTTTCTTACATCGCAATAATCGTTCAGCGAATAAACATCGCGGCAAGAAAATCAGACATCGATTGATAGATTATTTACGCAAACGGATAAAATATAGACTAGCTGGGGAGATAAATAAACCCCCAGCTAGAAATGAAAGGACTTTCGGATTAAATATGTGTAACGATATCTTTAATCAGGCGAGGACCGTGGAAAATAAACCCTGAATATATCTGTACCAGCGACGCACCGGCATCCATTTTTTCACGTGCGGCGACCAGAGAGTCAATTCCACCAACGCCAATAATCGGTAAACGTCCCGCTAATTCCTGTGACAAACGGCGGATAATTTCCGTGCTGCTCGTCTGCAATGGACGCCCACTTAATCCTCCCGTTTGCCCGCAATGATTTAATCCCTGAATCAGTTTTCTGTCGAGCGTTGTATTCGTAGCAATCACACCGTCGATGTTATGACGCACCAGACTATCGGCAATTTGGATCAATTCTTCCTCAGAAAGATCCGGGGCGATCTTCACGGCCACTGGGACATATTTCTGATGCTTCTCTTTTAATTCTGTCTGCTTATTCTTTATCGCCAGCAAAAGATCGTCCAGCGCTTCACCATATTGCAGGCTGCGTAATCCCGGCGTATTGGGTGACGAAATGTTGATAGCGATATAGCCAGCGTGAGGATAAACTTTATCCATACAGATCAAATAATCGTCTTTTCCTTGCTCAACCGGGGTATCTTTATTCTTGCCAATATTGATCCCTAATACACCACCAAAACGCGTTTTCTTTACATTCTCGATCAGGTAATCCACGCCTTTATTATTGAACCCCATCCGATTGATCAACCCTTCCGCTTCCACTACGCGGAATAATCTCGGTTTATCATTACCGGCTTGTGGACGCGGCGTTACCGTACCCACTTCAATAAAACCAAATCCCATTGCGCCTAAAGCATCGATACATTCGCCGTCTTTATCTAATCCCGCAGCTAGGCCCAGTGGATTTTTAAAAGATAATCCCATGCAGGTAACTGGCTTAGTCGGAACGGATTGGCGGACGAGAAATTCAAAAGGCGTGTTGGTAATACGGCGTAATTGTTGGAAGGTCAGCTCATGCGCACGCTCTGGATCGAGCTGAAACAGAGCTTTTTTGATAACGGGATAGAACATATTGTCTCCTGAGATCCCTATCGCAAAGGTATCTTGCCTACGCTGGGAGTAAGCAATAGTGGATTACGGTTTAACTCACGGTCGGTGATGGTAGTGCCATCTCTGCGGAAAGTAAAACGTTTGCGGAAGTGAGATGTTAGCGTAGGAGGAAATATCACACGCGGCAGGCTACCGCGTGTGATAGAGGAATGGTCGTGACGGAATTAGTCTTGCAGTGCTTTGCTGATTTTCTCGAACAGATCGCCAGACAGATTTTCCAACGTCTTCAGTTGCTCCAGCGCCTGACGCATTTGCGCCTGCCGTTTAGCATCATAGCGTTTTAAGCGGATCAACGGTTCGATCATCCGTGCCGCGACCTGCGGATTGCGGGTGTTCAGATCGGTTAGAATCTCAGTCAGGAAGCGATAACCGCTACCGTCTTCTGCATGGAAAGCCGATGGATTCGATGCCGCAAACGCTCCCACCAACGAACGCAGGCGGTTAGGATTGTTCAGGCTGAATGAGCGGTGTTGCAACAATTCACGCACGCGGGTCAGCACATTATCTGCTGGGCTGGTGGCTTGCAGCACGAACCATTTGTCCATGACCAAACCATCCTGATGCCAGCGGTCATCAAACTGCACCAGCAGTTCATCACGCACGGGTAGCTGAGCGTCAACCGCCGCCGCCAGCGCCGCCAGCGAGTCGGTCATGTTATCGGCCTGACGGAACTGCGTGTGCACCAGTTTATCGGCCTGATTTGCATCGCTGAATGCCAGATAATGCAGACAGGTATTGCGTAGCGCGCGCTTGCCCATATCCGCGTGTTCGATACGGTATTGCGGTGCGTGATTCGCGTGGTATACCGCCAACCACTCATCCGCCATCTCTTGCGCCATCGTGTGCGTCATGCTGTCACGCACGGCAGCGATTGCGGTGGGATCGATGATATCAAACAGTTCGGCAATCTCGTTTTCGCTCGGTAATGTCAGAATCTGAGAAGCCAGCATCGGGTCCAGTTTGTCATCCAGCAATACGCCACGGAAAGCGTCAACAACATGCATTGGCACGGAAAGCGGCTGCTTCTGCTGATAGCGGGAAACGTTCAGACGGATATAGTTAGCCAGCAAACTCTGTGCTGCATCCCAACGTGAGAATGCATTACTCGCATGACGCATCAGGAACGTCAGTTGCTCATCGCTCCAGGCATAGTTCAGTTTTACTGGCGCAGAAAACTCACGTAATAAAGAAGGAATCGGGCGACAAGGTACCTGATCGAAAATGAACGTTTGCTCAGATTCAGTCACATTAAGCACTGACGACAGCAGTTGACCGTCTTTCTGGAGCGGAATCACCTTCCCTTGCAGATCGTATAGTTCAATATCCAACGGAATGTGCAGCGGCAGCTTCTGCTGCTTGTCGGCACCGACTGGCGTCATCTGGCTCACGCTCAGCAGGTACTGTTGCGTCTGCGGATCGTAATCATCACGCACGGTCAATACCGGCGTTCCCGACTGGCTGTACCAGAGGCGGAACTGCGTGAGATCGACGCCGGATGCCTCTTCCATCGCTAGCACAAAGTCATCACAGGTCGCCGCGCTACCGTCGTGACGCTCAAAATACAGACGAATGCCCGCCTGGAAGCCTTCTTCACCTAATAAGGTGTGCATCATGCGGATCACTTCCGATCCTTTTTCATAGACCGTCAGCGTATAGAAGTTATTCATCTCGATCACCTGATCGGGACGAATCGGGTGCGACATCGGGCTGGCATCTTCGGCAAACTGTGCACCGCGCATCACGCGCACGTTATCAATGCGATTCACCGGACGCGAACCCAGATCGGAACTGAACTCCTGATCGCGGAACACCGTCAGCCCTTCTTTCAGGCTAAGCTGGAACCAGTCGCGGCAGGTGACACGGTTGCCCGTCCAGTTGTGGAAATATTCATGGCCGATCACCGCTTCAATGTTCAGATAGTCTTTATCCGTCGCGGTTTCTGCCTTCGCTAGCACGTATTTAGAGTTGAATACGTTCAGCCCTTTGTTTTCCATCGCCCCCATGTTGAAGAAATCAACGGCAACGATCATATAAATGTCGAGATCGTATTCCAGACCGAAACGCTCTTCGTCCCACTTCATCGAATTCTTCAGCGAGGTCATCGCCCAATCCGCACGATCGAGGTTACCGCGGTCAACATACAGTTCCAACGCCACATCACGACCAGAACGCGTTGTGAAGCGATCCTCAAGGACATCAAAATCACCAGCAACCAGTGCGAACAGATAAGCCGGTTTCGGGAACGGATCCTGCCATTCAATCCAATGGCGGCCGCCTTCCAACTCTCCTTGTGCGATACGATTACCGTTAGAGAGTAAATAAGGATAGCGAGCTTTATCTGCGGTGATGCGCGTCGTGAATTTCGCCAGCACATCCGGCCGGTCGAGATAATAGGTAATGTGGCGGAAACCTTCAGCTTCACACTGCGTACAGAGCGCTTCGCCAGAGAGGTATAGCCCTTCTAGTGCGCTATTGGCGGAAGGATTAATGTCCGTTTCAATGCTGAGCGTAAAACGCGCCGGCAATTGCGTCACAATCAGGCCATCGTCCTGCTGCTGGTAATGTGTCCACGGCTGGCCATCAACACTCAGGCTAATCAGCGTCAACCCTTCTCCATCCAGCTTCAACGGCGCGCCAGCCTCCCCTTGCGACACCACCTGGCTAACGGCTTTTACACGCGTTTTTTCGGCATGGAGATCGAAATCCAGCGCAATGTTGGTAATGGTGTAATCCGGCGCACGATAATCATGGCGATATTTTATTTGCGGCTGTTGATTCATCTAAAGTTTCCACCTCGTCATAAGCATCAAAGATCAAGTCTAAGCCTGTTATCTTAATGTTACCACGACAAAATAATGAGGATAATCATCGTACCGTGGTTCACTCCCGCACGTCTCGCTATGTTGTCGTAATGTAATAAACAGATAATCAAGGTATACTGACCGGACATTGCTGATTGTCCCGATGGTGGATAGGCATCTTACAAGGATGCTGTAACGCATTATGACTTTGCACACTTCCCCGATTTTGCACTCATTGCTGGATACCGATGCCTACAAACTGCACATGCAACAGGCGGTGTATCATCATTATTATGATGTCGATGTTGCGGCCGAATTCCGCTGCCGTGGCGATGAGTTATTAGGCGTCTATGCCGACGAGATCGCCCATCAGGTTGATCTGATGCGTTTCTTGTCATTGAGTGACGATGAGTTTACCTACCTTTCTTCTCTGCCGTTCTTTCAGCAGGACTATCTCCACTGGCTGCGGGACTTCCGTTTTAATCCGCAGCAGGTTTCGATTAAGAATAACGCTGGCAAGCTGGATATCCGCATCACCGGGCCGTGGCGTGAAGTAATTCTGTGGGAAGTTCCCTTGCTGGCCGTGATCAGTGAAGTCGTGCATCGGTATCGTTCACCCGATGTCGCGACTAAACAGGCGCTCGCCCAACTGTCAGCCTCATTGGAAAATTTCCGCCAGAACAGCAAGGATGTGGATCTCAGTCGGTTCAAGTTAATGGATTTCGGCACACGTCGCCGCTTCTCTCGTGATGTCCAACAAACCATTGTCACGACGCTACGAGCCGACTTCCCTTATCTCATCGGCACCAGCAATTACGATCTGGCACGCCGTTTGAGTATCACACCTGTCGGCACGCAAGCTCACGAGTGGTTTCAGGCGCATCAACAGATTAGTCCGACGCTGGCCAACAGCCAGCGCGCGGCACTCCACATGTGGCTGCATGAATATCCCACTCATTTGGGTATTGCGTTGACCGATTGCATCACGATGGATGCTTTTTTGCGTGATTTCGATTTACCGTTCGCCGAAGCCTATCAGGGGCTGCGTCATGATTCTGGCGATCCGGTCGATTGGGGCGAGAAAGCGATTGCACATTATCAGCGCCTGAACATCGATCCGATGAGCAAAACGCTGGTCTTCTCCGACAATCTAAATCTGGATAAAGCGCTGGTGCTGTATCGTCACTTTCACCAACGCGTGAATCTGGTATTTGGCATGGGTACACGCCTGACGTGTGACATTCCCGGCGTGAAACCGCTGAATATCGTCATCAAGCTGGTGGAATGCAACGGCAAACCGGTGGCGAAACTCTCCGATAGCCCGGGTAAAACCATCTGTCAGGATCAGAACTTCGTGTGTGAGTTACGCAAAGCGTTTGACCTGCCCCGCGTGAAAAAGGCCAGTTAAGACTTTCCCATATACCCTAAATAATTTGAGTTTCAGGCAGGCGGCAAGAGAAGGAATCCCGATGAACTTACTCAGGTAAGTGATTCGGGTAACTGACAAGTCTGCCAGAGGCAGACTTGAACGCTGCTTGCAGCGGCCCCAACGGGCGAGATCCACATAAGTGGGTCGAGTAGCGTAGCCAACGCACATGCAACTTGAAGTATGACGGGTATTGACCAACTTTGCAGCAGACTCACCGGCATGAGCGAAAACTTCGCGCCATTCTGGTGATTTCTGCTTGTGTCCTGTTGCATCGCAAGTAACATAGCAAATGGCTCGGATTGGGCCACTCATCGTTTTAAACACGATACATTTCTTAAACACGATTAATTAAAGAGAGAATTTTATGAGCGTAGTGCCTGTAGTCGATGTACTGCAAGGCCGTGTCGCCGTTGACAGCGAAGTCACCGTGCGCGGCTGGGTACGTACCCGGAGAGATTCTAAAGCCGGTATCTCCTTTATCGCCGTTTATGACGGCTCCTGCTTTAATCCATTACAGGCTGTCGTTAATAATAATCTCTCGAATTATCAAGATGACGTACTGCGCCTGACCACCGGTTGCTCCGTTGAAATCACCGGCAATGTTGTTGCTTCTCCAGGTGAAGGCCAAAGCTTCGAGCTGCAAGCGACCCACGTCAACGTGGTCGGCTGGGTTGACGATCCCGACACCTATCCGATGGCGGCGAAGCGTCACAGCATCGAATACCTGCGTGAAGTCGCACACCTGCGTCCACGAACCAACCTGATCGGTGCTGTTGCGCGCGTTCGTCATACGCTGGCGCAGGCGATCCACCGTTTCTTCCACGAAAACGGTTACTTCTGGGTGTCTACCCCGCTGATTACCGCATCCGATACCGAAGGTGCGGGTGAAATGTTCCGTGTATCCACACTCGATCTGGAAAACTTACCGCGTACCGAGCAAGGTAAAGTAGATTTCAGTGAAGACTTCTTTGGTAAAGAAGCATTCCTGACCGTATCCGGCCAGTTGAATGGCGAAACTTACGCCTGTGCGTTGTCCAACGTCTATACCTTTGGTCCGACTTTCCGCGCAGAAAACTCTAACACCAGTCGCCATCTGGCCGAGTTTTGGATGATCGAACCAGAAGTCGCTTTCGCTTCTCTGGATGACGTTGCGGGTCTGGCTGAAAACCTGCTGAAATATGTTTTCCAGGCCGTACTGAACGAGCGTGCCGATGATATGGCGTTCTTTGCCGAGCGCGTCGATAAAGATGCGGTCACTCGACTGGAAAAATTCGTCAGTTCCGATTTCGCACAGGTGGATTACACCGATGCCGTCGAGATCCTACTGAACTGCGGGCAGCAGTTCGAGAACCCGGTTTATTGGGGCGTTGACCTCTCCTCCGAACATGAGCGTTATCTGGCTGAGCAACACTTCAAAGCACCGGTTGTGGTTAAAAACTATCCAAAAGACATCAAAGCCTTCTACATGCGCATGAACGACGACGGTAAAACCGTTGCCGCGATGGATGTTCTGGCGCCAGGAATCGGCGAAATCATCGGGGGTTCACAGCGTGAAGAGCGTCTGGCTCAACTGGATAGCCGTCTGGAAGAGATGGGGCTGAATAAAGAAGACTACTGGTGGTATCGTGATTTACGCCGTTACGGCACCATTCCCCATTCCGGTTTCGGTTTAGGTTTTGAACGACTGATCGCCTATGTTACCGGTGTACAAAATGTGCGCGATGTAATCCCTTTCCCACGCACGCCACGGAACGCCAGTTTCTAAATAAATATTTAATATAAGTAAAACAAATATGTAGAAAAGGAGAGTCGGGCTTCCCGGCTCTTTTTTTTTAATTTTTGTTATGTCACAAAAAGTTCCCTGATTTTTACATTTAGAAACACATTATTTCCATTTGTTACCCGATTGCGAAGTTTGTAGCATCTTTAGGGTGGATTAACGAGCGTGCGAATGGAAAACTGCGTTCAGACACAGGAAGACACCAAACTTTCAGGAATAGTTCCCTAAAGAATTATTTATGGCAGTGGCAGGTGTCTAAATAACACCAATGAGGGTAATAATGATGAAACGCAACATTCTTGCAGTAGTAATCCCAGCTCTGTTAGTCGCAGGCGCAGCCAACGCAGCAGAAATCTATAATAAAGATGCGAACAAGCTGGATCTTAATGGTCGTGTACACGCAGGTTATACGTTCAATAACCAAAGCGACGATAATGCAGATAACACCTATGCACGTCTGGGCTTTAAAGGCCAGACTCAGATCACCAGCGATCTGACCGGCTACGGTACATTTGAATACCAGTTCGATGCTAATAAGACCGAAGATCGTAACGGTAGTGCAGGAAAAACGCGTAAAGCCTTTGCTGGCCTGAAATTTGCTGATTTCGGCTCTTTCGACTACGGTCGTAACGTAGGCGTGGCTTACAACGGTATGGCTTACACCGACGTTCTGCCAGAAAACGGCGGCGACAGCAGCATCACTGATACTCTGACTGGCCGTATTGGCAACGCTGCAACTTTTAACACTACCAACTTTTTTGGCCTAGTAGATAACTTGGGCTTCGCTTTACAATACGTAGCTAAAGACGATGAGCAAGGTACTAGTAGCACCACAGGTTTGCCAATTTCAGTTGATCGACTGGATCGTCAGCACGGTGATGCGTGGGCGACTTCTCTGTCTTATGATACCGATTTCGGCGTAGGTGTAGTTGCCTCTTACGGTGCGTATGATCGTACTCAAACCCAGCAGGCTGCTGCTGGTGCTAAAGGCGATCGTGCTGACGTATGGTCAACGGGTCTGAAATACGACGCGAACAACATCTATGTTGCGGCGGTTTACGGTGAAGCTCGCAATTTCTTCTTGACCAGTAAAGCTGATGGCCGAATTGCTGACGAAAGCAAAATCTTTGAATTGGTTGCTCAATATAACTTTGATTTCGGTTTAACACCGACTATTGCTTATGTAACTCGTAAAGACAAAGTTGATGGTGCTGTCAACGGTAACAATTACGCGGTTAAATATGCAAGCATCGGCGGTACTTACGCATTCAACAAAAACTTCTCTACCTATGTTGAGTACGATATCAACCTGCTTGATAAAGACCAAAATAAAGCATTCGAGCAAGATAACGGCGATATCGTGAACGTGGGTGTAATCTACCAGTTCTAAGTCATCGCAGGCAGCATAACGTAGCGAGTTAATCGTTCGTATTGCAGGAAAAGACAGAGCCTCGGCTCTGTCTTTTTTATTGCACGTCGGATCGCTCTCTGACGAGCCACCGTAAGCAACATTGAAAAACGCACACCGTGTTTTTGTTTCTGCTTTGCGCCAATTATTCTCACCTAACCAGTCTTTTATTTCGTCTCTTTCCTTCTCCCTGTTATTTCCCTTTCTTTTTGACATCAACGGTTGGCAAAGCCTTTTACTGACGGTACTCTGAGAATTCTTATTTCATCTCAGTTATGGAACATTCTGGCAATGTTTGAAAATATCTCTGCCGCACCGGCCGATCCTATTCTCGGGCTGACCGATCTTTTCCGCGCCGATGACCGCGCGAATAAAATCAATCTGGGTATTGGTGTCTATAAAGATGAAACCGGCAAAACCCCGGTTCTGACCAGCGTAAAAAAAGCAGAACATTATCTGCTGGAAAATGAAACCACCAAAAATTATTTGGGCATTGACGGCTTGCCAGCATTCGGTCAGTGCACGCAGGAACTGCTGTTTGGCAAGCAGAATGCCATCATTGCCGACAAACGTGCTCGTACCGCGCAAACGCCGGGCGGAACTGGTGCTTTACGCGTAGCGGCGGATTTCATTGCAAATCAGACGTCGGCAAAACGCATTTGGATCAGCAACCCAACCTGGCCAAATCACAATAATGTGTTCTCTGCCGTCGGTTTAGAAATTTGCCAATATGACTACTACGATGCAGCAAACCATGCGCTGGATTTTGATGGCCTGCTGAACAGCCTGAATGCCGCACAGGCAGGTGACGTGGTGCTGTTCCACGGCTGCTGCCATAACCCAACCGGTATCGATCCTACTGCTGAGCAGTGGGCTAAACTGGCCGAGCTGTCGGTAGCAAAAGGCTGGCTACCGCTGTTTGACTTCGCCTATCAGGGTTTTGCCCGTGGGCTCGAAGAAGATGCGGAAGGTCTGCGCATCTTTGCCGCACTTCACGATGAACTGATCGTATGCAGCTCCTACTCTAAAAACTTCGGTTTGTACAATGAGCGCGTCGGTGCCTGTACGCTGGTTGCCGCAGATGCCGCAACGGCAGACAAAGCATTCAGTCAGGTGAAAGCCGCCATTCGCGCCAACTACTCTAACCCACCGTCACACGGCGCGACCGTTGTTGCTACCATCTTGGGTAACGACGCGTTGAAGGCCATTTGGGTGCAGGAGTTGACGGCGATGCGTGAACGCATTCAGCGTATGCGTCAGTTGTTCGTCAATACGTTGCAGGAAAAAGGCGCACAGCAGGATTTCTCCTTCATCATCAATCAGAATGGGATGTTCTCATTCAGCGGCTTGACCAAGGAGCAGGTTCTGCGCCTGCGTGACGAATTCGGCGTTTACGCGGTGAACTCAGGCCGTGTCAACGTTGCAGGGATGACGCCAGAAAACATGGCACCGCTCTGCGAAGCGATTGTTGCTGTACTCTGATTGCCGATCGTTTTGCGATCGAAAAAAGCCGACATTCTGTGTCGGCTTTTTCATTTCTGCTCTTTTACCTGGTAGCAAATTACCAAATAGCGGCATCTTCACGCAGGAAAGGATTGGTTTTACGCTCATGTCCTAATGTCGACATTGGACCGTGCCCCGGAATAAACGTCACGTCGTCACCCAGCGGCAGCAGCTTATTCTTGATGGACGCAATTAACGCCTGATGATCGCCTTGAGGGAAATCAGTGCGCCCTACGCCACCGTTGAAAATCACATCGCCAACCTGTGCCAGCCGTGATTCGGTATCAAAGAAAACAATGTGGCCCGGTGTATGGCCAGGACAGTGGAAAACCGCCAGTGTCGTTTCTCCGACGCTGACTTCATCACCTTCCTGCAGCCAGCGTGATGGTGTCAGCGGCGCACACTCTTCCAAGCCAAACATACGGCTCTGTGCAGGTAAGCCTTCCAGCCAGAAAGCATCTTCAATCTGCGGGCCAATAATCGACACCTGATAGTGCCCCGCCAGTTCTGCTGCTGCACCGACGTGATCCAGATGACCATGCGTCAACAGAATCTGTTTAACCAAAATTCCTGCATCTGCGACGGCATGTTTGATTTTTTCAGCGTCACCACCGGGATCGACAATCGCTGCTTCATTGGTTTTTTCACACCATAACAATGTGCAGTTCTGGCTAAATGCCGTCACCGGGACGATTTGATATTTCATATCACTCCATGTTGAATAACTAAACGACTCGCTATGTCGCCGCGAGCCGTATCAAAAAAGTGTCGCGCTGCTATAGCAAATTACCAGGTGCGGACCGGGCCGGTATCGATGTGAACGAAATCACTGCGTGGATAGTAGCCAACCCCGCCGGCACGCATTTTAGTGGCAGCTTTACGGATATTGGCCAGTTGGACACCTTCGATATGGAAATCCATCGCTTGCCCTTTTGTGTGGTAGCTCTGCTTTGCCACACCTCGGCTATGCGCGCGCAATTCGTTATTGGTATCCATTGCACGATAACCGGAAATCAGTTGCACGGGTTTGTTGGTTCCCAACATGACCTGTAAACGATAGAGCTGATCGAAAAGCTGCGGATCAATCATTTTGACTTTATTGGCACGATAATCGCGGAAAAAGTGATTCAGGCGGGAAAGTTCTGATTTGTTATACCGTTTACCATCAAAGAATTCCGTTTTCAGCCGCTCTCCGGTATTCAGGTTATCTAGCGTCAAAATTCGTGGTCGGGGGGTAGATAACGTTGCAAATGCCTGACCGGGAAGCAGTGCGATACCCAATGCGGCACCACCCAGTGCAAGCCACTTACGGCGATGATTGTCAATGTGATCCATAGAACAAGTATCCTGGCTAAAAGAACGGTATAAAAGCGGTACAAAACGCACCGCCTTGAACCTTAACTGCCAGAGAAAAGTGAGTCAACCCGCTTTGCTGAGAGGTTTGCGGGAGATCGCACCAATCCCCCGCAAAATAATAAAATCCCTATACCGCTAATGCCCGTATTTTCAATACTTACAGAAGCAACAGCCCTGCTTTGGGAAGTACTTTCGTCCCCGATCGGGCGGTATCATCATAATTGTAAATATCTGTTCGGAATTGCGGCCTGCCATCTTCAGCCACCCACGCGGTCAGGTAATAGAGATTAACCGGTATGCGATGTTTCATTGAAACAAAGGTGGTATTTCCCTGATCCAACGTGGAAGAAATGCGGCTATTATTCCAGCCTGCATCCTGTAGCAGCATGCTAGCCAGTTCCGATGCCTTATTGACCCGCACGCAACCGGAGCTTAGCGCCCGGATATCTCGCTGAAACAGATTATGATTAGGCGTGTCATGCAGATAAATCGCTTCCGAGTTCGGCATATTAAATTTATAGCGCCCCAACGAGTTATTTGCGCCAGGTGCCTGACGCAGACGATATGGGAAACGCTCTGCCGACACCCCTTGCCACTCGATCATTGAAGGGTCAATCACCTCTGCATCCTGACTCCAGCCAGACAACACCGTATAGCCATGGCGCTGCAGATAGCCAGGATCGCGCACAACCTTAGGAATGATATCTTGCCGCGTCAGCGTTGTAGGCACATTCCACGGCGGATTGACCACGACGTTATACAGTGAACTGCTCATTAGCGGTGTCTTGCGTTTCGGTTGCCCGACAATAACGCGCGACGCTAAACGCTCAGCACCGTCCTGATAATAGATCAGTGAGTAATTGGGGATATTCACCATAATACCGGTATGAACATTATCCGGTACCAGGCGCAAACGCTGGATATTCAACGCCAGCAGCGTCGCGCGCGTTTGCGGAGAAACATTGAGCCAATCGCGCGTGCGCTTACCAATCACACCATCATCCTCCAGGCCCTGCCAATGCTGGAAGCGTTTAACCGCCTCGACCAACTCGCCCGTGTAGCGATCGTCTGCATTAACCGCACCATTGACGACAGGCGTTTGCTCGGTTAGCGGCGTGGTGGTTGCGGAGACATTTTCATTAAAAAGCGTGATGCTCTCCGTTGACGACAACATGCCAGTACGTTGCAGAATTTCACGCAACGCCACCAGTTCGCGGCTCTGTTGTTCCGGGCGTAGAGATTCGGTCAGATTCAGGCTCGGCCACGGGCGATTGTCCGTCAGCATTGTCTTCAATGCTTCATGCATTTTGGCGTATTGCGAATGCGAGGGCGTCAGCGAAGCAACATAGGCTGCGCTGGTGCCGGAGTTTACGGCCTGTTGCCATTGGGAAATGATATTGACTGCGGGCGATTGCAGGCGATAAGGCACGCTGCTATACAGCCAATCGTTACCGTTGCGTTCTACACCAGAGACGAACTGCAAATAGCCCAACATCGCGTCTGATAACACGATATCACGCGCAAACCCGGTTAATTGAGGATCGGTCAGCCAACTTACCCACGTAGTGAATTGCGGTTGTATGCCCGCTATTGCCAATTCGGCAAGTTGCTGCTGGAACTGTTGAACCGCGCGATTATCTGCCCACATCGGTTGCATCCGGTTCTGAGCATAAAGCGAGGATAAATCCGCTAGATAATGTACTGTCATACCGTGTGGTAGCGCAGCTAAAAGCCCTACACGGCTATTTTCTACAGAAACGACACCTGCGGATACCACCGTAGGCGCTGCTGCCAGCACCGAAAACGAAGGGGACAGGCTTCCGACCCAAAGACAACCCACGCGCAACAACAACCTGACCATTTTTCGCTTATGTAACAACAACATCCATTTATCCCCTGTACTCATTAGCCACTGTGCTTTCACGACAATCCACATTGAACATGGAAATAACAAACTGAATTGCTCACATACCGTCACACTGGCGTAAACGCATTTTCCATTGTAAAAAACGATAACGCGTGAAATATGAACATTTTTTATATAGCGCCCGTTATTACGGTACGCAGCATTACAACGATCAACCGCAAATCCTTCAACGGCCAGCAATCGTCTTATCGTCAGTATATAAAGAGAAAAATATTTTTGCTTCTTCTTCTGATTATTATCTTACGCGTTTGATGAACCTATTCGCCATCAACATTCTCTTTACGTAAAAATAAAGCCGCTTAAAAAAGCGGCTTTATGATTATAGATAAAAATAACGGCAAGGTTATCGCTACGAAGCTTGTTCTTGCGTCTCTGGCGTTTCTGTTCCGAACCCACGCAACCCAACCACATGGACGTGCTCGTTGTTCTGGTAAACTTTACGCACCAGCTTATAGGTGGTTCCCTTCTCGGGGCTGATATTCTCTGGAGCCGCGATGACTAACTGCATTTCCAGCCGATCGCAGAGCTCGAATAGCGTGGCGATCGACTTGGCATCCAGACGCGCCGCCTCATCGAGGAAGAGTAGACGACACGGAATAATATCTTTGCCACGCAGACGCTTAGATTCTTCTTCCCAGCTCTGTACCACCATGACCAGAATCGACATCCCAGTACCAATCGCTTCCCCGGTAGACAGTGCCCCACTTTCCGCCCGCAGCCAACCATCCGCGCCACGGTTAACCTCAACTTCCATTTCAAGGTAGTTTCGGTAATCCAGCAGCTCTTCGCCGATAGTTTGTGGCGTGCGCTGCCCCATATCAATTTCAGGGTTCAGGCGTTGATACAGTTTTGCCAGCGCCTCCGAGAAGGTCAGACGATTGCTGTTAAACAGATCCTGGTGCATTTCCTGCTGTTCGGACAGCACATTGAGCAGCGTGGTATGCGTTTCACGCACGTTAACGTTGAGCCGAACGCTCTTCACCTGACCAAACGCGACCGCTTGCAGCCCTTGGTTCAGCATCCGAATACGGTTCTGCTCGCGCTGGATCGTTTTACGAATGATGTTTGCCACACTACGCGAGCTGATAGCCAGCATCTGTTCACGCGCCGTCAGCTCTTCCGTCAGACGGTTAAGCTCGATTTCCATCTGTTCAATCGCTTCTACCGGGTCATCGGTACGGATAATATCCTGACGGATACGCTCGCGCAGATGCTGGTAAACGGCAATGTAGAACTGGATCTTGCGTTCTGGTCGCTTCGGATCTTCCGAAAGCCGCAGCACATCACGCAGATGTTCGTTATCCGCCACCGCCAGACGCAGCGCTCCCAGCGCCTTATCCGACATGGAGCGCAGTTCATCACCTTCCATGTACGCCAGCTCACGGCGGTGCAGGCGACGCTCAACGCCATTGTCTTTCACCAAACGCATAACCGCGCACCAGCCAGCTTTCGCTGTGACAACCTGCTCACGCATCTGGTGGTAATCACGCTCCAGCTTGCGTAATTTCTTCTGCAAACTGTCCATTTCCGCTTCACAGAACGTAATCTGTTTTTCCAACTGATTACGCCGCGAGCGGTTGCTGCTTAATGCGGCATGCAGTTCATCACGGCGTTGGCGGGCACGCGCTTCGGCGTCGGCATCCGCACGCACCCCGATATCCTGCAGCTCCTGCGTCAGCTCCTTCAGCATGTCCTGCTTGGCGTCATAAGAACTTTTCAGCGATGCCTGAACCTGACTATATTGCGTCAGTTGTGTCTGATGCTGACGCAGTTGTTCACGTGCTTTTGCCCGTTCAGCCTCAGCCTGTTCCAGGCGCTGGCGCAGCTTGTCATTCAGACCAGCGTTTTCACCCAACATCCCGGCCGAGTCGGCATAGCTGAAGTGCGCACGGCGTTGCACAACCTCAGTCAGCGCAAATGCCTGCTGTTTTGCCTGCCGCTGCGCGTTCTGTGCTTGAGTATAATCTTCCTGTAACTGCTCATGCTGCTGTGGATCGCTTTGCAAGACAGAAATCAACGGTTCCAGCTTTGCCAGAGTTGCCCCGTGCTGTTGAATGAAACGGGCAGACTCTTCGGTTTCATCCAGTTCCGCGCGAATCTCTTCTACGCGATCCTGCAACGTCTCATCGCACAGCAGGCTAATACGCGGAATCAGTTTATTCAACTGCGCACTCGCCTCTTTTGCCTGCTCGTACTGCTGGCGCTGCTGCTGGTTCTCACCGTCAAAACTGGCCATCGACCGATCCAGTTCGCCACGACGGGAACTGAGCACACGAATTTCCGCTTCGGGGTCTTCATCGAAAACGACAGCCAGATGCGTACCGATGAATCGACTGAAAGACTGGTGCAAGCGCTGCGTTTTCTGCACATCAAATGACAGCGTCGCGTACTGCTCTGCCAGCGCTTCGCGCTCATCACGCAGGCCTTCCAGACGCATTTCCCGCGCGGCGCGACCAAACAGCGGCACATCAGGGAAGCGAGAATAACGCCACTGGCGCTCCGCGACTTTCACCACGACGGCGCGTTCCAGTTCGTCAACGGCAAACACGCTGTCATCAAACGACTGCGGATCGCCCTCGATCAGATACAAATCTTCTGGACAGTCTTCCAGACCGGCAAGCTGATCGCGAACCAGAGAAAGATCGGGCACCACTATCGCATGGCGTGACGGGCCATAAAGCGCCGAGAAGTACGGCGCATCATCCAGCGTTACATCATCATAAATTTCAGATAGCAGCACACCACCAAAACGTTCCGCCAGCGCGTTCAGGCGCGGGTCTTCTGAGCCGCCGGGCTGGCTGAGCCGCTCAACCTGCGCTTCGATTTGACGTTTGCGGGCGGCGATATCATCGCGCTCAACCGTCGCTTCACGTTCACGCTCCAGCAGTTGCTGCATGAAGGCCGTCACCTGACGGCTATCTTCAAACGTTTCGCCGCTTTGCTCGCTCAGTTGCGTCAACATTTCCTGTGCGGCCAGCCAGATTGGCGCACGCGTCGTCAGCTTCTGAATTCGCTGCTGGGTTTGCTCAAGCTCCTGACGCAATGCCATGCGGCGTTCACCGGCTTCCGCTACCAGCGATGACAGCGTGTCGATGCGGGCATCCAGTTCTTGCTGGAGTAATTCCAGTTCTTCCGGTTGATAATCCTGACCGTTGCGCTTGCTGAAATCCTGCAATAACCGCTCGGCATCCTGCTGCTCACGCAGGCGCTGCTCCAATTCAGACAAACGCATCCGTAGCGGCTGTACCCGTTCCGCCTGATAGCGTTGTGAAGCGCTATCGCGCAACAGGTCGCGCGCGACCTGCCAGGCCTCGTTGCGATTGACCGCACCAGCAATTTTACTCACTAACTGATAGGCTTGTTCAAACTGACCGTGCGCCGCATCTGCCACGCTCAGCTTCTGCTCCAGCATCAGCAGAATTTCTGTCGCTTCCTGCTCTTTCGCGTGATAGCTGTCCAGCCACTCATCTGCGTTATCTGCCGTGAGATCCGGTAGCTGGCACAGCATGCGGGCACGTTCCAATGCTTGCTGCGCCTGTTGATACTGAATGGCCCGCGTTTGCTGTACATCCAGCGCCTGCTGATAATCGGCAAGCTGACTTTTCAGCTCATCCACTTCCAATTCGGCAGCATCAGCACGTTCTTCGTTTCCCGCCTGCTGTTCTCGCGCTTCTTCTACCACCTCGTTCTGTTCTTCGAGGCGATAGCTCAATTCTTCCAGATCGGCGTTATAGCGCTCGATTTTTTCCTGCTGGCGCATCGCGGTCTGCACCAGATTCAGGTGATCGCTGGCTGCCTGATAATCCGTTTCCAGATCGCCTTCGGCCCCGTTCTGTTCCGCCAGTTCCCGCGCCATTTCCACATGGCGATATTGCTCGCTCGATAGTTGCTTACGGCTGGAGAACAGGTCACGGCGCAGTTCCAGCGCGCCATCCAGGTGAATGCGGCGCTCATTGGCGTGCCGCATGTAGTCAGCGGCAACATAGGAAGTTGCTTCGGAAATCAGGTGCTTGAACAGATCGCGATCGGACTGGGTAACGCGAATCGCTTCCAGCGTCATGCGGTTTTCACGCAGCGCCGCTTCCATATCCTGAAACGCTTTACGCACGCCGCTGTTTTCCGGCAGCAGATAGTCACGCAGCGAGCGGGTAATCGCGCTGGAAATACCGCCATATAGCGAGGCTTCAATCAGGCGATAAAACTTGCTGCGATCGGAAGCAGAACGCAGGCGCCTAGGCACCACGCCCAAATCAAACATCAGCGAATGATAATCGGTGATGGAGTTAAATTGCTTGAACTGAACACCTTCCATCTCCTCGACGCGCTCTTTCAGCTCTTGTAACGAGAGCACACGCGCCTGACGATCGCCGACAATCTGCGTCAGAATTTGCGTCGGCTGAATAGCCGTCGGCAATCCTTGGATGGTGAAAGGCTTGATATCGACTTTACGATCGCGCCCCGCAACCTGCTGGAGACGAACCCCAACCAGCACGCGCTGATGACGCGAGTTAACGACATCCAGCGTAGAGTAGCAGACGCCAGCGCGCAATTTACCGTGCAGGCCTTTATCGCGTGAACCGCTGGTGGCACCCGCTTCGGTGGTGTTTCTGAAGTGCAGTAACGTCAGGTCAGGGATCAGCGCCGTAATAAAGGCGGCCATCGTGGTGGATTTCCCGGCACCGTTACCGCCAGATAGCGTAGTAACCAGTTCATCCAAATCGAAGGTGCGGGCGAAAAAGCCGTTCCAGTTGACCAGCGTTAGTGAGCGAAATTTACCGCGTTCAATCATTCCTGTTCATCCTCAACACTGAGAGCCCATCCCAGTAGGCGTTATTGGTGCAGTCAGTTTGGACACGGACAGCGCGCAGAAACCGGAGCGTACACGTAGTACGTGAGGATTTCGAGCACTGCCCAGGTTCAAAATGGCAAATGAAATAGCTCTAATGGGATAAGCTCTTATTCATCCTCGCCCGTTTCTGGCGCGATATCATCGGTGCGATCGTTATCGTCGCTGTCATCTTTCAGCGACAAACTACCTTCAACAGGCATCGCTTCACCATCGCGAATCATGCGGAGCTGCGCTTCGCGGGCATCATCGCCGCTGCGCACATCTGCCCCAAAGCGAAACACCGATTCGGTAATTCTGAATTTGCTGCTGTCATTGCCCATAAAGTAGATCATGCCTAGCCGACGTAAACGGTTAAGCGAGGTTCTGACTTTTTCCTGCAACTTTTGGCGATCCAGATCGGAACCGGTGGAACGCTGGTTAACCAGCTTCAGCAGCTTGCTTTCATCGGCCAGACTCAGCAACTCTTCATAAAGCTCCTGCTGGCTGAAAATACCTTCGTGCGCCAGGCGTTCAGGGCTCAGATAGAGATAACAGAGGATTTTCCCTACCATCATATCCAACTCAGATAGCACCGAGCGGGGGATCAGCGTGGTAGAGCGCGGACGCAGATAGAAAAATCCTTCCGGCGCGCGGATCAGTTCCACGTTGTAACGGCTGTAGAACTCCTCCAACACTTCCTGAAAATCCATCAAAAACACATGGTTTTCCAGTTCTTCAATACCAATATGGCGACCGGCGCGCAATTGGCTGTCCAGCGCAGGAAAGAGGTTATTCGACAGCGCGGTTGCCAGCTTTACTGGCATAAATTGTTCAATATTTGTCGATGACATGGGCCTGCACCTTGGCTCCGTAATCATTGATTGCCTGCCACAGTGCTGGCAATCCGGAGAAATCTGTTTCGGCTACGCCCAGACGTACTGCCTGGTCGACCACGATTCGGGCAACATCAAAATGCCGCGAGCGAGGATGCTGCGTGAGGTATTCACGCATCACTTCACTCAAATCCAGCGGAATCTGTTGCGCTTTATATTTATGCAGCGCCTGCTCGACCAGCGCGATTAACTGCTCGCGCATTTCACTAAACTCTTCGTATTCCAGTTCCGGTGGCAGTTCACCGGTCACTTCTTCACTACGCAGCGTCAGCTCTTCATCACGCATATCCAACAGGCGATCCGCGTTGGCGAACGTCAACGCCCAAGGGCTATCGAAATAGCTCTGCACCGATTGACGCAGGCGCTGGGCAAAGACGCGGTTTTTATCCATATCAATCGCAGTACGGATAAACTTGTGTACGTGGCGGTCGTAACCAATCCACAGATCTATCGTCTGCTGTCCCCAGCTCACAATACGATCGAGTTTGTTTTGCAGATCAAACACCAGCTTGTCGACAAGCTCCAGATTATGCGGGTTATTCATGATCGCATCCTGAATGCTCAACAGGCTCGTCTGCAATTTGTCGCCTGCAGCTTCAAGCGTATCCTGCAATTCGCGCAGCGTAGATGACGTTTCTGTCAGCAGTTGTTCACAACTACTGATCGCCGCTCGCCAGTCCTGGTTTAACAGCGCCGCGATATCATCTTTAACCCCCTGCTGCTGCTCATCCATCACCCGCTGCGACAGATCGATACTGTCAAAGATTTCAGCTACGGAATATTTCAGCGGTGCAAACACATTGCGGTGCCAGTGAAACTCATCGCCATCCTCTTCCGCCGCATCAGCCGCGCGACTGAGTTCTTGCGCCACAATAGAAAGCTGCATCGAAAGCCGCAGCGTTGAGAACTCACGCTGCCGGATGTAATAATCAGTGATGCCGATCCCCAGCGGCGTCAGACGATAAATCGCATTGCCTTCAGCCTGTTCGCTGGTAAAGCGATTAAGCAACCGCTGACGCACCAGATCGTTAATCGCGTTATTGGCGCGGACGGTAACGGTTTCGTTCGTCTGATCAAATCCCTGACTCACATGGCGGAAGGCATCAATCAGTTCACCTTCACTCATTTCACCATCCATACGTTCGCCATTAAGCGTCGCGACCGCCATCAAAAACGCCAGGCGTTCAGTGGGGAGGGAAATGGAGAAATCATTTTTTCGTGCCCAGGCGACCAGTTCGGGTACAGTCTGGGAAAAATCACTCATAATGCATCCTTCAAATGGGGTTTATGCGCCATGACATGGATATAACGGCCCAAACTCACAAACGGTTCTTGTCGGCAATACCGCTGTTCAAGCTCCAGAATGTCGGCAAACTTATCAATTTGCTGCTGCTTATTCTGCAAGTAGTCATGAAACACCCGCACACCGGTTTTTCCGCTGATGGTCAGCCCCATCTCATCAAGCCAGCCGTACACCTCTTGCGGATCCAGCGGATGGTCTGGCGATAGCGTGCGCCGTTTTTTCTTCAGCATGCCGGCCTGCACATAATCGAAGTTGCCCAGTACCATGTTACGCATCAACAGCCCGTGACGATTATAAAACATCAAAGACAGCGCACCGCCCGGCGACAGGCAATCATACAATATTTTCAGTGCCTGCTGCGGTTGCGCGACCCACTCCAGCACCGCGTGGAACAATATCAGATCGGCGGGGCTTTCCATATATTGCGCAATATCCTGTGCGGCACACTGCACAAAACGTATATTATCGGCGACGCCCTGCGCCGCCGCCGCGTTTTTGGCGCGCTGAATCATCTCATCGGAAACATCACACAACAATACCTGATGTCCTAAAGCCGCCAGACGGCAGGCCATCTGCCCTTCACCGCCACCAGCATCAAGGATACGCAAAGGCCGGGCCGGAAGCTGGGCCAAAAGACCGTCAAGATCCTGCCACAATACCGCCTGCCGAAGTCTCCCCTTCGTGGTGCCATAAATATTCTGAGAAAATTTTTCGGCGATATCGTTAAAATTGCGATCCTGCATCAGTCATTGTTCCGCATCATATAAACGGGGATAGCTCGTGCAGCTCGTGTCTGCGCGATGCATTTTTCCAGCCTGCCATTTTGGCACAGGCTGGCTTAGAATAAATGGCCTTACCGCATGATATCTTCCCAAATGCGTTTTTTTCACTCAAAAGGAGTGCAATTTTATGCTTTTCACACTCAAAAAGTTCGTCGGTGGCCTTCTGCAACCTCTGCCATTGCTATTACTTTTGATGGGTGTTGGCCTGTTGCTACTCTGGTTTACCCAGCGGCAGCGCACGGGGAAAACGATGATATTAGCCAGTTGGCTGATGCTTATTCTCCTCAGCCTGCAACCTGTTGCCGATCGGCTGTTGTTACCACTGGAATCACAGTACCCAACCTGGCGACAAACGCCACAAGCGGATAACGCCGCCTATATTGTCGTATTAGGCGGGGGCTATACCTATAACGTAGAATGGGCACCCAGTTCTAATCTCATTAGCAACAGCCTCCCGCGCGTCACGGAAGGCGTTCGTCTTTATCATGCCAACCCCGGCGCAAAATTGATTTTTACGGGTGGAGCAGCGCAAAGTAACCCTGTCAGCAGCGCGAAAACCGCGGCGCTGGTGGCAGAGAGTCTGGGCATTCCCCAGCAGGATATCGTCATTCTGGATACACCGAGAGATACGGAAGAAGAAGCGGCAGCCACCGCTAAGATTGTTGGCGATCGCCCTTTCTTGCTGGTAACTTCGGCCAACCACCTGCCTCGCGCCATGCGGTTTTTTCAAGCTCAGGGGCTAGCGCCGATTCCGGCTCCGGCAAATCAGATGGCCATCACGTCCGCGCTCAACCCGTGGGAAAAGGTATTCCCTTCCGCTTACTATCTATCGCACAGCGAGCGCGCTTGGTACGAAACACTCGGCCGTCTCTGGCAGTCACTAAAGGGAACGTCAACAACACCTCATGACGCCGAACAACCACAGGCTCACACCAGCCAAGGGGAGAGTTCGCGGGAGGCCACATCAAATAGCTGACGGTCTAGCTGTCCCGTATGGATATAACGGGATACCGCTTCCCAAATCACATACAGCCAGCGCCGGTAGACGAAAGATTCAGATACCGGTGCCTGTTTCAGGTAATGATAAAGCAGTTGTTCTGGCATGCCAGACTCGCAAAGCCGGAAGAGTTCATACTCTCTGGGTGCCCACAACATCATCCCCGGATTAATCATCGCTAATAGCTGATCGCTACGCGCATCCTTCAACATACTGCGTAGCGACAGGTTACCGTGCACCAATACACAGTTATCGTCAAAATCCTCAAACAACCCCCTCAGGCACTGGCGAGAGCGATAAAGCACGGTACGATCCTGCTGTGTGAGTTGTGGCGCATTGACATTAAGCAACGTAGACCACAAGACTTCCAGACGCTGTTGATACCAACTGAACCAATCGTTGTCCTGCGTGCTATCGACAGAACCGACACAACCATGGCTGTCAATTCGGTGCCAGGCCAATACGTTTTCAACAATTTGGTCCATCAGCAGCGTCCAGCGCTGGCCGTTTCTTGGTGGCGCTTCCACCGACACGCCGCGCAAGCGCTCAATCAGCAACAGTTCTCGATAAGGTTGCTGTTGCGTCAGTACCAACCCATAGACGGTTGGCAGACGGGCATCACCTTCACGCGCCAGCATCGAGAGTTTATAGGCTTCCTGTTGTGCCACGCCCTGACAAACATAACTTTTAGCCAACAAAGGAATGGCGTTGCCTTCTTTGTCATACAAGGCATACAGATCCGCATAAGGCTGTTCGCTTATGCGCTCAAGCCGGCTGAGGCTTTCCCCCAAAACCGTACTGAGTTCTGATTTCAACTGTTCCATAAATGGCTATACCTCAGTTGAGCCAAATAGCTCCATTTACCATGATGCGGCGGGCAGATGACAAATACTTCAACGCAGATCAAATAAACGGGGATCAATGACGGCAAGGAGCGCGCCCTACCGACGTTATTGCAGCAATATTCCCTGCTGGGCTGCAGGGAATATTGCGAGTGACAGGCTAGTGTACTAACGCCCCAACATTACTCACGTTCAAAGGCACCCAAATCTGGCGCTGATCCTTTATAAGGCAGTTTGACATCCCCCCCTTGTTGATTAGCGCGCTCCTCGACGCAAGACGCAGGCTCTTCAGTACAGGCAAACTGCCATCCGCCTGACGCGGCGCATCCCATCCAGTTACGGAAACACTCTCGAAGTCAGCATCCGATACCGCAATTTTCAGATCCCACGAGTTATAGCGCATGTTCGCTCCATCGGAGAACGACAAGTCTTTACCGCCGTGAGACACGTTATTGCGCAGCGTACCCAGCCCAACCGCTTTTCCATTTGCATCAATGCCGCGGATATTAAAGTTAGGATTATTTTTATAACCGGTGTTATTGAAGAAATCGTTCGCTACCGGATGGTGATTAGCATAAAAACCGGCTGCCTTATTTAGAAACGCAACCGAGTTACGCACGGTATGTTTCACCGCATTTGCCACATAAACGCCACCGTAGCCACCGATTTTAAAACCATTACCGTTACCCGCAGCCAGGGATTGTGTTGTGCCCGGTAAATAACCGTGCGACCAAGCCCAAGAGTTTTCAATCAATACCGGAGAATAGGCATTAATTAAATCGAAACCATCATCCGAGTTTGCCCACGCCCGGCAACCACGGAAAATATTACCAGGTTGATTAGCAGGGATGTGCGCACCAAAACCATCTCCACTTTGACCTGCACCATTAGATGTCAGTGGATCATAATTATGGTGAGAGTCGCTATTCAATACCAGGTTATTTCCCCCGCGCTGGATGAACAGGCCGGTTCCCATAATATGGTGAATATTCAATTGTTCGAATATATTATTACTCCCCCTGTTCCATACTCCCCAGGATTCATGGTTAAGGTTATTACGTTGTGGAACACCCGTTATTTCCAACCCTTTAACGGAAACCCAATCTGCAACAACATTGAACCCTTTGACCCGGCAATCATCCTGCATCTGGCTGAAATCAAAAATCGGCACTTCTCCGCTAGACGCCCAATACTCAATGCGCTTACCTTCAGTGCCGCTCTTACTCAGTGTGATCGCATTCACGACGTCAGTGCGAGTAGCACAGACGTTCAGTCCCTTAGTGAACACGTATTTACCGCCACGGATCCACAAACGGTCACCGGGATTTAATGTTTTCTGTGCACGATCGATCGTTTTCCAGGGAGAATTTTTACTGCCGTTATTCGCATCATTGCCGTTGGAGGCCATGTAATAAACCGCAGCACTGCTACTCGCTGCCGCGCCCATTAACATACCGCCGAGGAAAACTTTTGCAATATAATGTTTAGCATTCATATTATTACCATCCTTAGCTGAAATAAATAAAACGCCATGCAAGAACATGGCGAGTTGATAGTAGCATTTAAATATGAAAATAAAAGTTCTGCTCGCGGCACATAAATTAAAAAAGGAAATGAACCATTTCGATGAATAAAGAGGTGCCGTGTAATTTAAGAGTTTTTAAGAATGTTTATCTAAATAAGTGCTAAATAACTTAAAAAATAAAATGTCATATGAAGAAAAACTTCATGGAGAAAATCTATTCAGTAAAAATAGACTCCCCATGAAGTAAGAGGTCAGAGCGATAGGTTTGATTAACTCGCCATGATTTGTCGCACGCGGGCTAGATCTTCTGGCGTATCCACACCAACACTAGGAACGGCTTTAGCGACCGCAACATGGACCTTCTCTCCGTACCACAACACGCGCAGTTGCTCCAACAATTCGATTTGCTCCAGTTGGCTTGGAGCCCAAGTGACATAACGTCGCACAAATCCCGCACGGTAAGCATAAATGCCGATATGACGCAGGAAATGATCGCCAATGGTTTCCTTCGACTGAGCAAAACGCTCCCTGTCCCAAGGAATTGTCGCACGGGAAAAATACAGTGCGTATCCCTCGGCGTCGGTAACCACTTTCACTGCATTTGGATTGAACGCTTCTTCGCTGGTTTCAATCGGCACCGCCAGCGTTGCCATTCCCGCTTTACTCGCTGCGAGGTTCTCCGCCACTTGGCGAATAATAATGGAAGGAATGAGTGGCTCATCACCCTGAACGTTAACGATAATATCATCATCGGTAAAACCGTACCGTTCAATGACTTCAGCCAGACGCTCTGTGCCAGAATTATGATCGGCGCGGGTCAGACACACCTCGCCACCAGCTTGTCGCACGGCAACCTCAACGTCAGGATGATCGGTAGCCACTATAACGCGCTGCGCACCCGATTCCAGCGCCCGTTCCATCACATGGACGACCATCGGTTTACCGTTGATGTCCGCCAGCGGTTTCCCCGGCAGTCGACTTGATGCAAAACGAGCAGGGATGATCACAGTAAAAGTCATTGTGTTATCTCGTCAGCCCCAAGTTTACGCGCTTCGTTTTCCAGCAGCACGGGGATACCATCACGGACTGGATAGGCCAAACCATCGACCTTGCATATCAATTCCAGTTTCTCTTTATTAAAGTACAGCCGACCATTACAAACAGGACAGGCAACAATCTCAAGTAAACGGTGATCCATGCTTCCTCCATCTTTGGCCGATCGATGACCGACATTTTCTTTATCGCTATAGCAGCGATCTAATAAGGTGTGATACCAACTGGGGATAGTTAAAACTGTGGCACCAGATCGATTTACGTTTTGTCGCCAACATCCCGATTAATCACGTTTTCCAGTTTATCAAGTAATTGTGTGCCGTGAGGCTCAGCGAGCACGGCATCGACGGGCAAATACCACCAGTTATCCTTCGCGAACGCCCTGCATTTTACGGCATCTTTTTCCGTCATCAGCAGCGGCTGCGCCGCATCTTGGGTCAACGATTCAAGCTGTGCTGGCTGGTACGATTGATGGTCGGCAAAAGCAACTTCGCGCGCAATACTGACGCCCGCATCACGCAACGTCGCAAAAAAACGCGGGGGATGTCCGATACCCGCCATCGCAACCACATCATGTAACAGGCTAAGCGAGCGGGATTCGCCTGACAGTAAATTAACGGCCATACTCGCCGTTAACGTCATCCCCATCTCGCCTGTTCGCGGAGTACCTCCGTTAACAATGACGGCATCCACCGATGCCAGGCGGTATTCTCTTTCCCGCATTGGGCCAGCGGGTAGCCACCAACCGTTACCAAAACGCCGCACCCCGTCAATCACAACCAGTTCAATATCTCTTGCCAACGCATAGTGCTGTAACCCATCGTCGGTGATCACCACATCTAGCGAGTTCCGGGCCAATAATGCGCTTACGGCATCCCGACGACGGGGAGAAACCGCAACAGGCGCACCGGTACGTTGGAAAATCAACACGGGCTCATCGCCTGCCTGCATCGTTGTCACCGACGCATCCAGCAGCAGTGGGTAACGTTCAGCCTTTCCCCCATAGCCGCGGGACACCACACCTACGCGATATCCCTTGCGTTGCAATTGCTCGACAAGCCAAATGACTACCGGTGTTTTCCCATTACCGCCTGCCGTCAAATTCCCCACCACCACCACGGGTACGGGGGAGCGCCAGCGTTTCCGCCACCCTAATCGATAGCTCTGGCGGATCAGAAAAGTGATAAATCCGTATAACCACGCAAGCGGCAGCAGCAGCCAATAGAGCCGCGACTGTCCCGACCAAATACGCTCAATCATTCGCCAAACTGCATTCTATGTAACTGTGCATAGGCTCCGTTTGTCGCCAACAACGCAGCATGACTACCACGCTCAATGATTCTGCCATCTTCAACTACCAGAATTTCATCTGCCTTTTCAATCGTGGAAAGACGGTGCGCAATCACCAACGCAGTACGATCTTTCTGCAATTCATCTAATGCAGCCTGGATCGCACGTTCGGATTCGGTGTCCAACGCCGACGTGGCTTCATCCAATATCAGGATCGGGCTATCGCGCAGTAACGCACGGGCAATCGCAATACGCTGGCGCTGACCGCCAGAGAGCATCACGCCATTTTCACCAATAATCGTGTCCAGACCATGTTCCATCTTATTGATGAAGTCCATCGCATACGCCATTTTTGCCGCACGCTCGATTTCCTCACGGCTATAGTGTTCATTGCGGGCATAGGCAATGTTATTCGCTATCGTATCGTTAAATAAATGCACATTCTGAGAAACCAAGGCCACCTGATTACGCAAAGAAGATAGGTTATATTCACGCAAATCATGGCCATCAAGCAGAATTTCACCTGATTGAATATCGTAAAAACGCGTGATCAAACTGGCAATCGTCGATTTACCGGAACCAGAGCGGCCAACCAATGCCACCGTTTTCCCAACGGGGATATGCAGATTGATATTCTTCAGCGCCAGATTTTCTCTTGCCGGATAAGCAAAATTCACCTGACGGAATTCGAGTTCACCTTTCGCACGTTCGATTTCCAGTTTACCCGTGTCACGTTCTTGTTCCATGTCCAGAATAGCGAACAGCGTCTGGCATGCGGCCATACCGCGCTGGAATTGCGCATTCACGTTAGTCAGTGATTTTAACGGACGCATCAGCGCAATCATGGAAGAGAACACCACCGTGATCGTCCCGGCAGTCAACGTCTCCATCACGCTGGGGAAACTGGCTGCATACAGGACAAACGCCAGCGCCAGTGACGCGATCAACTGGATGATAGGGTCGGAAATTGAAGACGCGGATACCATCTTCATGCCCTGCTGACGCATCCGGTTACTAACCTGATCGAAACGCTTGGTTTCAACTTCCTGACCGCCAAACATCAGCACTTCTTTATGCCCTTTAAGCATTTGCTCCGTGCTGGTGGTGACGTGCCCCATTGTATCCTGCATGTTTTTACTGATACTGCGGAACCGTTTGGACACCATGCGCATAGCGATTGACACAATCGGCGCAATTACGATCAGGATGATGGACAGTTGCCAACTGTAGTAGAACATCAGAATGAACAGGCCAATGATCGATGCCCCTTCTCTGACGACGGTAATCAATGCGCCAGATGATGAAGACGCAACCTGCTCAGAATCATAGGTGATACGTGATAACAGTGTCCCGGTTGACTGCTGGTCGAAAAACGCTACCGGCATCCCCATGATGTGGGAAAAAAGGCGACGGCGCATATTCATGACTACTTTGCCGGAAACCCAGGAAACGCAGTAGCTGGAGACAAAACCTGATACCCCCCTCACTATCATCAATCCAATAACGACCAGAGGCATCCAGAGCAATACGGAACGCTCCGCCTTACCGAATCCGTCATCCAGCAAGGGTTTAAGCAGAGAGAGCATTAAAGTATCGCCAGCTGCATTAATAATGAGTGCGATTGCAGCAGCAGCAAGCCCTGCCTTAAAAGGAGAGATCATCGGCCATAGGCGGCGAAAGGTCTGCCAAGTGGAGAGATCTTTATCATTCAGCATGTAGTGAACCTGAATCGGGAATAAATAGCCGACCATTTTACTCATTATACCGCTCTACGCCAAACCACTGATGATACCAACGAGGCGATATGTGATCCCTGAACCGTAAAACATGCCATGAATCGCTGAGAAAACGAACACTTAGCTGCCCGAATGACGCAGTATCCAGCCATGAGTAACCCTGTTGCCGATATCGCTCGACAACCTTTACTGAAGGCAGTCGCCACGGGTTATAACGCGCCGCAGACGCCATCACAACGTCGGCGCCAACCGCTCGAATAAAGGGAGGGGACGAAGAGGTGTTACTGCCATGATGGGGGATTTGTAACAAATTCGCACGTAACGCACTGCGTTCTACTCTCATCAGTGCTTTTTCCGCATCCGACTCCAGATCCCCCGTCAGTAGAACACTGTGTTTCCCATCATCAACGCGGATAACACAGGAGTCATTATTTTCCGCTCTCTCGACGAGCGTGAGTGGCCACAGCACGGTAAACGTAAGACTTTGCCAGCGCCAACGCTCGCCGCGCAGGCAAGAACGATGATTTACCGCGTTGATAGCGCTATAGATCGTAGCATCAGGGTAAGCGGTCTGTAACGTTGCCAGCCCTCCGATGTGGTCCATATGGCTGTGGCTCAGGATGATTTTTTCCACATCGACGCCACGCCAGCGTAGATAGGGTAAAATCTCTCGCGCCGCCATGTCTCCCCCTTCCCAGCGGTTTCCCGTATCGTACAGCACCGCCTTCCCACGTTGTTCGATCACAATGGCCAGACCATGACCGACATCCAGCATGTCCACACGCCACTCCGGTTCATCACGCTTTATACGAAAAACCAATAAAACAAGAATCAGAGCACAAACACTCATGGGATAGCATCGCCACCAGCTAAAGCGCCATATCACGACGGTACCCCACCCTGCGATACTCCCTATCAGCAGCGACGCATCAAGATAAACCCACCCCGTCTGTAGATAAGTCAGGGGAGCGAATACCACACGCAGTGACAGATCCGCCAACCACCAAAGCATTTCGCTCAGCGGCGAAAACGCAATCGTGCTCAATGCCAGCAAAATAAGCGGTGTGGTAACAAAGGTAACTAAAGGTACGGCCCACAGGTTGGCAGGCAGAGAAGTGATGCTAACACCATGGAAAATATGCAACTGCAAGGGCATCAACAACAGCGTGATCCCCGTTTGCAGGTGGATCCAACGCAGCCAGAACCACCGTCGCTGGGTCTGTAACCGATAGGGAAGCGGCGCCCATTGAAACCAAAAAATCAGCGAGGCCACCGCAAGACAAGATAGCCAAAAACTGTCTGACAGCACGCTCAATGGATCGCTGACCAGAATCAATGCAACGCACCATAGCCAAACCTGCCAGGCTGAGCAGTTAACGTTCCACATTTTTAGACAGACCCATACGCTAAGTGCCAACGCAGATCGCACCGCAGGAGGGTTTCCCCCTGCTAGCCAGACATATCCCCAGGCAACCATAACGCTCGTCAGTAGTGGGAGGCGGTAGCCAATCCATTGCACGGGAAAGCCATACTGTAACGCCCGCATTATTCCCCAGCCAAACAGGCTAGCAAGCACAATATGAAGGCCAGAAATCGCCATCAGATGCATCGTTCCAGTATTCTGAAGTAGCGCCTTGAGTTCAGTGCTAACCGTTTTCATCTCACCAAACGTTAGCGCTAGCAAAATGGAACGCCACGGCAATCCATCTACCTGCTGCTCCGCCTTTGCGATCGTATGCTGGCGAAAATCACAGCGGCTATCCATTACGTTCGCCGCTAGCACACGGCCCGATAACGGTTGCCGTTTAGCCATCGCCCAGCGTTGACTATCAAAGCCACCTTCATTTAACCGACTATGGATGGGGCGAAAAGTGGCGGTTACTCCCCAACGTTGACCACCGCACCAGTTTTCCATCGCAGGTGATACGGCCAGTTGGGCATACACAGGAGGGAAGACCCGGCGTTGGTTTACTTGCTCAATTCGAACCGTGATCCAGGTATCATCGTGCTCACTGAACCGTATGCTGCTTATCACCACGACAGCGCTAACGGGTTCCGGCGTCAAGCGTTCAATTTGTAACAACAGGGTTTGCGCATTCAACGATGCCCAGAAAAAACTAGTGGCAACAATCGCCACAAAGCGTACCCCCGCGTAGCGATATCCTACGACTATCACGCAGCTAGATAGGCCCAGCCCCCACCACAGCAGCATTTGCGCTGGGATGTGCGATAAAAAAAGTAGCGGCAAGATGCCCAGCACGCCAGCCCAAGCCAGACTATTTATCGACATCGTTCCTTGCCATGGCACAGTTTTCCCTCTTTTCCTGTAGTCCGTTCCGGAATGTTGCGGTAACTCAGGCTAATACAACAGAACGGAAAACTCAGGTAGGGAAACATCTCGCAAAAAAGCGGCTAAATTTCAGTACACAGCAGTGACTCTGTGAGCATGATTCCGTTTTCTGCTTCCTGCGTTTCCCCCAAGCAATATGATGACAAGACTCTGGCGTCGGGTGCCACATTAAATCCCGAGCGCTTTTCTCACGATAGGTTCAGCAGGCTGGCCTTCCCGGTTAGTTACTCCGTTAAGCCAGGTCGAAAGCCGTTCCGGATGTTTCATCAGTTCTGCCCGCGCCGCTTCCTCAGCACTTTGTTTATCATCCAGTACGCGGCTGATAATGGCATTCTCTAGTGCGACATCAAACGTTAACTGGCTGAAAAAACGGTTAAGATTCGGACACTGCGTAGCGAAATCCTTACGTGTCACCGTATTCACCGTCGCGCTACCGTAGTTAGGCCCGAAATAGGCATCCCCTCCGCTTAAATAGTTAAGTTTGAAGCGCGTATTCATCGCATGCGGTTCCCAGCCAAGAAAGACCACCCACTGATTACGCATCGTCGCACGGGTGACCTGGGCCAACATCCCACTCTCACTGGATTCAACAAGGCTCCAGCCTTGGAGACCAAAATCCTGTTTATCCAGCATCTTTTTAATATTTTGATTGGCTGGTGCACCCGGTGCAATGCCGTATATTTTATGTTCGAACTTATCGGCGTATTTCTGTAAATCGGCAAAATCTTTCACTCCAGCCTCTGCAACATACTCCGGCACCGCCAGTGTGAATTTGGCCGCGGGGAGGTTAGCTCCCAACACCTTGATTGAACCGTCTGCAATATATTTGCTGATAACCGGTTCCTGCGCGGGCATCCAGTTTCCGAGGAACACGTCAATCTGTCCGGTTTTCAGCCCCTGAAAAGCTAATGCGACGGAAAGATTCTGCACTTTCTGCTGATAGCCGAGCGCATTGAGCACCACACCAGACACGGCGTTGGTTGAAGCTATATCTGTCCAACCAGGATCGGATTGCGTGACCACGGCGCAGCGTGGATCTTCTGCGGCAAAACTGGTTACCGGCAACAACGCGGCAACGGCCAGCAGCATGGATACCGACAATGATTTCTGCTTCATTATTCTTCCCCGATTGATTTCTTTAACGGCTGTGGGTAGCGGGCAAAGGCTTCTTGCTCGTCCAGTGTTTGATGGTTGCGAATATAGCGCTGCGAGGCTTCCTGACGAGGCTGATAGTCCCATTTAGGGATCGCGTCACGACCCGCGATACGGGTTAAAAACAATCTCTTTTGCTGGCTCGCTAGCACCTGCTGGTTCAAGCTGTCCAACTGCCAACGTGCTGCCACTTCTTTAGCAAAGCTTTCAACGACGCCCTGATATTTACTGTCGGTTGCCAGATTGCACTTTTCATACGGATCCTGTTGCAAATTGAACAACTGTGGCGCGTCATTCAGCGAATGAATATATTTCCATGCCTCACGGCGAATCATCACCATTGGCCCTATCGCACCTTCTGCTAGATATTCGCTGTATACGCCATCCGGCCCTGGCTCTCCACGCAGATGCGGCACTAAACTGTGCCCATCCAGCGGTGCAATTGCCTGCGCTGTGCGATCCTCACCGCTTGCCAATTCGCTAAGGGTAGGCAGCAAATCAACCAGCGAAACGTTCTGTGCGATTCGACGTGGTGCAAAGCGTTTTGGGTTATGCACAATAAAAGGGATACGAACTGCATTTTCAAAGAAAGTCATCTTGTACCACAGGCCGCGTTCGCCCAGCATTTCACCGTGATCGGCTACCACAAAAACGATCGTATCTTCCGCAAGCCCAGTTTCTTCCAATGTGCGCACCACCTCACCAAAGCAGTCATCCACATACGCCATAGCACCGTAATAGGCATGACGAGCTCGGCGAATATCCTCTTCACTCAGCAGCCCCCCTTCCAATTGATACATAGCCCTCAGACGCGCAGAATGGGGATCGTCCTCAACATCACCTGCCTGTGTTTTTGGCAAATCGATGTCCTCAGCGTTGAAGCGATCGAGATAGCGCCGGGGAATAGCGAATGGGTCGTGTGGGTGCGTCAATGACAATAGCAACAGGAACGGCCGATCCTCGGGGCGGCGGGCGGCGTCATACAGTCGTTGCCGCGCTAAAAACAGGGCTTCATCATCAAAATCAAGCTGATTGGTTCGCACGCATTCACCCGCCTCCAACACTGAACTCATATTATGATACCAGTCCAGACGCTTCTCTGGATGACGCCAATCGGGCGTCCAGCCAAAATCTGCGGGATAGATATCCGTGGTCAGTCGCTCATCAAAGCCATGAAGTTGATCTGGGCCGCAAAAATGCATCTTGCCGGAAAGCCAGGTGCGATACCCTTGCTCACGCAAATAGTGACAAAATGTTGGCGAATCAGCATGAAACTCCGCTGCGTTATCAAATACCGCATTTTTTGAAATAAACTGCCCTGTCATCAACGAGGCACGCGACGGTGCACATAGTGGACTATTACAATACGCTGATTCAAATACCACGCCTTCGCGCGCCAATTTATCAATATTTGGCGTAAGGCTAACCTTATTTCCATAGGTGTGTAATGCCGATGCCGTTAATTGATCGGCCATAAGAATAACGATATTCGGTTTATTTATATGCATAATAAGACAGAAGATTAAATCAATTAAATGAATCGTGATATTTTTATCGCACACCCTTTTCGTTCTGTGAAGAGGTTATTTTATTATCATGGCATAAGGTCAATTTATGGCAAAAAAATTACAACTTCCACCATTACAGGTGTTGGTCGTCTTCGAAGCGGCAGCACGTCATGGCAATTTTACCGCGGCGGGAACCGAACTGGGACTTTCACAACCAGCCGTAAGTCAACGTATTCAAGCGCTTGAAAATCTGGTTAATGTCCCTTTATTTGAACGACGCCATCGCGGCGTGGAGTTAACTGAATCGGGCACTGGACTTTACCAAATCGTCCGCGCCTGCCTTAACGATATCAGCGAGCAACTGGAGCGCACTCGCCACCAGCGCAGTACATTGCGCATCGATACCGATATGGGGTTCGCCAGTTACTGGTTGTTACCACGGCTGAACAATATTCAAACGCTGATCCCAGGCATCGAGGTGCAGATATCAACCTCACCAAATGACTACAATTTCCGCGATAGCAACGCGCATCTGGCCATCTATTTCGGTAGCGGTAACTGGCCCGGAACACAGGCGCAGCGCCTGTTCCCCGAAGACGTCGTTCCTGTTTGCAACCAGAATATTATCGACAATCTCGGGGCTAATCCCTCACCTGAAAAACTTCTGAATCACCCATTGTTAAAGCTGCCGGAAACACACCCGCAACGCTGGTTGACCTGGGAGGACTGGTTTCGCCAACACCACATGAGCGGCCAAAATCATAGCGCATCACGTACTTTTAACGCCTACTCTCTGGTGATCCAGGCTGCTATTGAAGGCCAGGGAATTGCCCTTGGCTGGCGACCACTGATTGACACGTTCCTGGACAGTAAACAGCTTTTCCGCTGTGGGCCAGAAATACGCACCGAACGAGGATATTATTTAATTTCCGCCAGTGGAAAACCGCCATCGGTTCAACAAGAAAAAGTAAAAGCGTGGCTATTAGATGAAGCATGGAATTTCCATCTCAAAAAAAACGCATCGCAATAATATTGCTAAGCTAATGTGGAATATGTCTATTCACTCAATCAAATATTTAACTTCGCCTGGTTATTTTAGGTTAGCGTATAGCGGATTTCAGATAAATATGCGGTATGACTATGCCAGAGCCAATAATAGAATTGCGTGAGATAAATAAGAATTATTATACTAAAGCCGAAAGACGGTGTTTTTTCCGAGCTAAAAAACAGACATCAGTTAATGCACTGAATAATATCAATCTGAAAATCTATCCGGGTGAAGTCTTTGTCATTGTCGGCCTTTCCGGTTCAGGAAAATCAACGCTTTTACGTACACTGAATTTTCTGATTCCCCCAAGCGATGGTTCAGTGTTATTTGACGGCCAAGAGTTGGCATCGCTCTCATCCGCACAAATGATCGCCTTGCGTCGCCAAAAAATGGGCATGGTCTTTCAGTCTTTCGCGCTTTTTGATGAACGTACCGTATTGGATAACGTGGCATTCGGTCTGGAAGTTGCCGGAGTGGGCCGGGCGGCGCGTCACCAGAAAGCACGGGATATGCTGGAACAGGTCGGACTCAGCCAGGTAGCAAGTCACTACCCCCACCAGCTTTCGGGCGGGATGCAGCAACGGGTCGGGCTTGCCAGAGCGCTGGTTGTGAATCCGTCTGTGCTGCTGATGGATGAGGCGTTTTCCGCGTTGGACCCAATCATTCGTCGGGAAATGCAATCGCTATTGCTGACGTTACAGGCGCAACAATTGCGTACCATCGTGTTTGTCACACATGACATGGAAGAAGCGCTACGGCTGGGAACGCGTATTGCCATCATGGAACAAGGCCATCTGGTACAGGTCGGGCAACCAGAAGCGCTCATCAATACACCCGCAACACCTTATGTACGTCATTTTTTTTCCGGTGTGGACACCTCACGCTGGCAACTGGCAGAAAGTTATGCTGATACCGAGGCAACTCCCTGAGAAGATAAATTATGACCTATCCATTAGATTTTAGTCGCCAGATCGATAGCGCGATCCACGCCATGCTATCGCAAGCCGGTGGCTTTTTTGACACACTGGCAACGGGTATTGATACCTTCGCAGGGGGAATAGAAACCTTGACGGGATGGCTAACACCATGGGGATTAGTGATCCTATCTGTTGGCATCGGGCTCTGGCGCATCGGTAAAGGGTTCGCACTGTTCGCATTACTCGCCACCTTGTACATCATTTATAGCGGCTACAGCGAACACGCATCGATTACCCTCGCCCTGACGCTCTCTTCCGCTGTTTTCAGCCTGCTGATCGGTATTCCTCTAGGGATCTGGAGTGCGCGACGTGCAGTAATCGGCAGTATGGTGCGTACATTGTTGGATTTTATGCAGACCATGCCCGCGTTTGTCTACTTGATTCCAGCCACAATATTGTTCGGACTCGGCCGTCCTCCGGGCATTTTCGCCACCATTTTGTTTTCCATGCCACCGGTTGTGCGCCTGACCGATCTGGGGATTCGCCAGGTGAACGCTGCCCGCATCGAAGCGGGTATCGCCTTTGGCTGCACGCCGTGGCAACTCTTGTGGAAAGTACAGTTACCTGCCGCTCAACCCTCAATCATGGCGGGGGTTAACCAGACGATTATGATGGCGATGTCGATGGTGATCATTGCATCAATGGTCGGCGCGGGCGGGTTGGGTAACGATATTCTCAGCAGTATTCAGCAACTCGATATCGGCTTGGGTTTACAAAGCGGAGTCGTAGTGGTGCTTATGGCTATCCTACTCGATCGGCTCTCCGCCAGTTTTGTTCGCCGCCGGAGTGAATAAACGTGAGAAAAGCCTTTCAGTTGATACTCTTTCTGGGCATTACGCCCAGCACACATACAAAAAAGGACCGCCGAAGCGATCCTTTTACGATAGAAGACGAAGTATCAGATTACTTAACTTCGCCCATCGCTTTCAGCTTTTTAGACAGCTCACGACGTTCTTTAGACAGATCGGCGTTCTTGATAATGTAGTCATCAACGCGGTCTTCATAATCACCGCGCATGTTAGCGATGATATTTTGCACGTCCTCGATGGACATGCCAGGTTTAAGATATTCGCTCAGGTTGTCCAGTAGCAGAACGCGCTTCTGGTTATCACGAATTTTCTTTTCGTTGTCGACGATTTCACGCTGAAGCTTGTTTTTACGACGAAACATGCGCACGAATTCCAGCACATCCTGGAAACACGGCTTAGTGTCCTTATCCATCTTTTGCCCTTACCTCAAGTCATACATAAATTCTTTATGCATTCACCATACAGGTTATACCCAGCGTCTTTCAAGCAGTGCTTACGCCCTTTGCGCTAACGCATCGCCAAGCGGATACTCTGTCACCAAACCATACCCTAAATAATTCGAGTTGCATGCAGGCAACGACCGCTCGAGTCCCCAGGAGCTTACTCAAGTAAGTGACTGGGGTGAGTAAGAGAAGTCAACGTACATGCGGCTTGAAGTATGACGGGTATTCAGCGGTAATATACTGCGATGCGCTGGTTATGAACCTCTTCAATGGCCACTTCTGTATCGAAAATATCTTCCAGAACATCGGATACCATGATGTCTTTCGGTTTTCCCGTATAGATAATCTGCCCTTTGCGCATAGCAATAATGTAGTCCGAATAGGCGGAAGCAAAGTTGATATCGTGGATCACCAGCACGATGGTTTTACCTAACTCATCGGCCGCACGGCGAATCTGCTTCATCATCGCCACGGCGTGTTTCATATCCAGATTATTCAGCGGTTCATCCAGTAACACATACTCCGTATCCTGACACAGCACCATCGCAACATAGGCACGCTGCCGCTGACCACCGGAAAGCTCATCTAAAAACCGATCTTTCAGTTCGGTCAAGTTGAGGAAAGCCAGCGCAGCACTAATACGTTCTTGGTCATCCGCGTTCAGTCGCCCTTTGGTATAGGGATAGCGTCCAAAACCCACCAATTCTGCTACCGTTAGGCGGCTGGTAAATTGATTTTCCTGCCGTAGAACAGACAAGCACGTTGCCAGTTTATCGCTTGGCGTTGTCATGACATCCATGCCATTCACTTTTACCTGCCCTTGATCCGCATCCAGCAAGCGACTAATGATGGATAACAGTGTCGATTTTCCTGCACCATTCGGGCCGATAATCGACGTGACGCCACCACGAGGCACCGTCGCCGTGACATTATTCAATACCGTCACATTATTATATGTTTTAGTTACATTGCCGATCTCAATCACACGGAAACCTTTTTCAGTAGCAACACAATAAACAGCGATCCTCCGATAAATTCGAGCACCACAGATAGCGCCCCTGCCATGCCCAACAGGTGTTCCAGAATCAACTGCCCCCCTACTAGCGCGATAATGCCAAGCAAAAACGCAGTAGGCAGCAAAATACGATGCTGACGGGAACCGGCGATCAGATAGGCTAAATTCGCCACCATAAATCCTAAAAAGGTTAACGGGCCCACCAACGCTGTTGAAACAGCAACTAGCACAGACACCAGCAACAGCACCACCGTCACATGACGTTTATATGCAATACCCAGATTAATCGCCGTGTTTTTCCCTAATGCCAGTACATCCAGTTGGAAACGCAGTCGCCACACGTACAGCCCAACAATCAGTATGATCGCGGCAGACAGCCCGATCAGTTCCGGTGCAGCACGAGTAAAGGTGGCAAACATTCTACCTTGCAGTACCGCGAATTCTCCGGGTGTCAGGAGGCGCTGCATCAGGCTGGAAGCACTGCGAAACAATGTCCCGCAAATGATGCCGACCAGCAGAACCAGATGCAAATTACTGTGACGCCCGGTAAACAGGCCGCGATAGAGTAGTGAGGAAAACAACACCAGTAGCAACGCTTCGAGGATAAACTTGCCGCTAACACCAACCGCCGTAATGCCTTGTACCCCAAAGAAGAACAGAACCACCGTTTGCAGCAGGACAAACAGCGCCTCAAACCCCATGATAGATGGCGTGAGAATTCGGTTATTGGTCACCGTCTGGAACAGTACCGTTGACACACCAGCGGAAAACGCCACCAGCACCATGGTAGATAAAATCAAACCACGGTGTACCAGGATGTAGCGCAGGTTACCGCCCAGGTTGATGGTCATGAACACCACGATTGCCGCTAATGCCCCCGCGCCCAACCACCACAAACGCCGATAAGGCGCAATGCTACGCGCCTCGGGTGCCGTTGTAGTGTGGGTATCAACTTTGAATTCATTAACTGACATGACGTTTCTGACTCAACAACAGGAGAAGGAACACGACGGCCCCAATCACACCCAGAATAACACTCACTGGAATTTCGAACGGATAACGTACCACTCGGCCAATAATATCGCACAGCAGCACGAGCCCGCCGCCAAGCAAACAAACCCAAGGGATGGTTTTTCTTACGTTATCCCCCATCAGCATACTGATGAGGTTCGGCACGATCAGCCCCAGAAACGGCAAGGCCCCCACAACAACGACGACAACACCGCTAATCACCGCAATGATGGAAAGCCCCAGCAACATAACCTTTCGATAGTTCAGACCGACATTGACAGAGAACTCACGCCCCATTCCCGCAACGGTAAAACGATCTGCTGTCCAGCATGCCAATAGCGTGAGGACCCCCACCAGCCAGAGCAGTTCATATCGCCCTTGTAAAATGCCGGAAAAATCTCCTGCTTCCCAACTACCAAGCGACTGCAACAAGTCATAATACATTGCGCCGAATGTAGTCACCGCACCGATTACCGACCCCAGCATGATCCCAACCAGCGGCACGACCAGTGCTGATTTGAGGACAATACGCCGCAGCAGCATCATAAACAGTAATGTGCCAACCATCGCAAACACGCTGGCAACGGCCATTTTCACCATCAGGGAGGCCGAGGGCGCGATCACCATCACAACCAGTAGGCCAAACCCCGCAGACTGGGTTGTACCCGCCAGTGAAGGTTCGACAAAACGGTTCTGCGTAAGCAATTGCATGATCAACCCGGCGACGCTCATGGCACTCCCGGCCAATAGCAGTGCCAGCGTGCGTGGCACGCGGCTGATAAAGAAAATGTCACGCATCATCGGGTCGGTCCAGACCGCATCGAGCGTGACTTGCCCTGCCCCAATAAACAGACTGGCGGTAACCATCCCCAGCATGAGGAAGGTACCAGCCGAAAAATAAAACGCTTTCATTACCGAAGTCACGACGCTGTCTTAGGGTTTGGCATCAAGAGCTTTATTAACATCGTCGATCAAACGCAGATAGCTTTGCAGCCCGCCCGCAACATAAATCGAAGAGGAATCAAGGTAAATGACACGGTTGTTCTGCCAGGCATTGGTTTTATTCACCAATGGGTTATCCAGAACCTGTTTTGCTGATTGACCTTCTTTCTGGTTACCAATGGCGCTGTCACGATCGAAGACAAACAGCCAATCCGGATTAGCGCTTAACAGCAGTTCGGACGTCACGATATTACCGTGGCGGCCAGAATCAGGAAATTCTGTTGCCGGTTTAAATCCCAATTCATCAAACACAAAGCCGAAACGCGATTTCGGACCATATGCCGACATTTTTCCGCCAGTCACCATAATCAACAACGCCGTACCCGCTTTATCGGCTTTTTCATGCGTTTGAGCGATGCGTTGTTTAAAATCATCCAGTTTGGCTTTAGCTACGTCTTGCTTGCTAAAAATTTCTCCCAGTTGTTCGACTCGCTGCGTAAAACTGGTCATAAACTGGTGATCGTCAACATCCAAAGCGATCGTCGGGGCAATCGCATTTAATTTGTCATAGGCGTCACGAGCCCGACCACCGCCAATGATTAAATCAGGCGCTGCACTGCTAATCGCTTCATAGTTAGGTTCAAACAGCGTACCCGCATTCAGGTACTTGCTATCTTTATATTGGGCGAGGACATCTGGAAATATTTTCGCATCACCCTGCGGCACGCCCGCAATCTCAATGTTCAACGCGGTCAACGTATCCAGAATAGCGGTATCAAACACGATGACTTTTTTCGGATTCACAGGAACCTGCGTCACACCTTTTGTATGTTCGATCGCTACAGTGTTGCTTGTAGTAGGTGTTGAATCAGACTGATCGCAGCCAGCTACCACTAACGCAGAAGCCAGCAACGTCATTTTTATCATCGAGGGAAACCGCATTCTTTTCTCCTTTATCGGAATTAAGCATTGAGATAATTTCGTAAATCATCGAATTTAATTATCATTCGCATTAGAACGAAAATTGTAACCGAATGGACACAGTCATGCCTAGCGATTATGTCTACCCGCCTATTGATGTAAGTCAGAGAAGTGATGCAAATCAGGAAAGCGCCGCAGAAAAGTAGATTCAATGATATCCTTACCGTTTTCCAGGCTGTTTGCCTAACTTCAGGCTCAGCGCGTACACGTAGCTAACTGCATATATGGCCGAGAAAACACAACCCACTTTTTTCATACATGACTACGAGACATTCGGCAAACACCCCGCGCGCGATCGCCCTGCGCAGTTTGCGGGTGTCCGTACCGATATGGATTTCAATATTATCGGTGAGCCGTTAGTTATCTATTGTCGGCCAACCGATGATTACCTGCCAGAACCGGAAGCGGTGATGATCACCGGTATTACCCCGCAGGTCGCGCTAGCCAGAGGCGTCAATGAAGCGGAATTCGCCCGCCAGATTCATGAGGCGTTCAGCGTGCCAGGCACTTGCATTATGGGCTACAACAACATCCGCTTTGATGATGAAGTCAGCCGCAACATTTTCTATCGCAACTTCTACGATCCTTACGCTTACAGTTGGCAGCACGGTAATTCCCGTTGGGATCTGCTGGATGCGCTACGCGCCTGCTATGCCCTGCGCCCAGAAGGCATCGTCTGGCCCGAAAACGATGACGGCCTGCCCAGTTTCCGTCTTGAGCACCTGACGAAGGCAAACGGCATTGCACACGAGCAGGCGCACGATGCGATGTCTGACGTTTATGCCACCATCGCCATGGCGAAACTGTTCAAGCAGGCGCAGCCCAAGCTGTTTGAGTATTTGTTCCCGTTGCGTAACAAAAACAAGCTTTCTGCGCTGATCGATATCCCGCAAATGAAGCCGCTTGTTCACGTTTCCGGCATGTTTGGCGCAGCGAGAAGCAACACCAGTTGGGTCGCACCGCTCGCCTGGCACCCGGACAACCGTAATGCAGTCATCATGTGCGATTTGGCGGGCGATATGACGCCACTGCTGGAGTTGGATAGCCAAGCATTACGTGAGCGGTTATATACCCGCCGGGATGCGTTAACTGCCGATCAGAGTGCGGTCCCGCTCAAACTGGTGCATATTAATAAATGCCCGGTATTAGCGCCAGCCAATACCTTACGGCCGGAAGATGCAGAAAGGCTGGGTATCGATCGTCAACGCTGCCTGGATAATCTGGCGCTGCTGCGTAACAATTCGGACGTCAGGGAAAAAGTGGTGGAACTGTTTGCTGAAGCCCCCGCTTTCGCCGCATCCGATGATGTCGATTTACGACTTTATGATGGCTTCTTTGGCGATGCCGATCGTATGGCGATGAAGATCATTCAAGAGACCGCACCGCAGAACCTCCCTGCGTTGGATCTCACGTTTGCCGATAATCGTCTGGAACCGCTGTTCTTCCGTTACCGCGCCCGCAATTTCCCCGGCACGCTGGATGACCGCGAACAGCAGCGCTGGCTACAACATCGGCGTGCGGTATTTACACCGGAACGCTTGCAAAACTATCTGTCAGAGCTCAGCGACCTGTATCAACGGCATGAAGACGATAAAGAGAAGATGACGCAGCTAAAAGCCCTGTACGCCTATGCGCAGGAATTGGTCGGCTAAGACATAAAAAAGCGGAGCTCACTGGCTCCGCTTTTTCTTCATAGGTAAGTCATCAATTGGCTTACACCGGTTCTTCACTACATTGCGGCACTGGCTGGCGGAAACTTCGCGTCACAAACGCCAGATAGAGCAATCCTATCGTCGCCCACACCAAACCCAACGTCATCGAACTGGCTTCCAGATTCACCCACAGCGCCCCTACCGTCAACGCGCCCATCACGGGCAGCACGAGGAAGTTAATGGTGTCTTTTACAGTACGGTTACGGCGTTCACGAATATAGAACTGTGAAATCACTGACAGGTTCACAAACGTAAATGCCACCAACGCACCGAAGTTAATCAACGCCGTTGCTGTCACCAGATCGAACGACACCGACGACAGTGCAATCACGCCAACCAGCAGAACGTTCAACGATGGTGTACGCCATTTCGGATGGATATAGCCGAAGAAACGCTCAGGAAACACACCATCACGCCCCATGACATACATCAGACGGGAGACGCCTGCGTGTGCAGCCATACCGGATGCCAGCACCGTGACACAGGAGAATACCAGAATAACGGACTGGAAGAATTTACCTGCCACGTACAGCATAATTTCCGGCTGAGACGCATCCGGCTCTTTAAAACGCGAGATATCCGGGAAGTACAGTTGCAGGAAATACGCTACCGCGACAAAAATCACACCGCCGATCAGCGCCGTCAGGAAGATGGCTTTGGGGATCACCCGACCTGCATCCTGCGTTTCTTCCGACAACGAACTGATGCCGTCAAAACCCAGGAACGAGAAGCAGAGGATCGTGGCTCCGGTAATCATGGGCACCACGTGGGCGTTCTCGGACCAGAACGGACGCATGCTGGTCAATGTGCCAGCACCTTCGCCCAGATAAACACCGTGGATCACCAGCCCCAGGAATACCGCCATAATCGCAACCTGCACCACCACGATAATGGAGTTCAGATTAGCAACCAGATTGATGCCACGTAGGTTAAACAGCGTCATTAACCCGACCAGCACCGCCACAAAAATCCACGACGGTACGCCGGGGAAAATGGCCTCCAGATAGATTTTCGCCAGCAGAATGTTGATCATCGGCATGAACAGATAATCCAACAGTGACGACCAGCCAACCATAAACCCGACGTGCGGGCTAATCGCTTTTTGCGCATAGGTATAAGCCGAACCGGCGGATGGAAAACGTTTGACCAATTTGCCATAGCTCAGCGCCGTGAACAGAATGGCAACCAATGCAAACGCATAGGCGGTAGCCACATGGCCGTCAGTCAGGCCAGACACGATGCCGAACGTATCAAAAATGGTCATCGGCTGCATATAGGCCAGCCCCATCATGACGACGGGCCACAGCGTGAGCGTTCTTTTTAACTGAGCGCGTTTTGCAGAAGTCGTGCCAGAAGTAGACAGATGCGTATCAAGCGACATAGCGCACACCTCCGTTAATCACGGCTGCAGCAGCGTTGTCGTACTCAAACGTACTGAAAATAGGGGAGTGGATACAGGACTCGCCTGAATCACGATGAGAAGAGGTGGCTGAAACAGCACCAGAGATAACTTGCGACAACGTCGCGCCATAACCAATACCTTTACAGCACAAACCGGCGGGCACCGGTGCGAAACTTACTGATTGCCCCATCTTTCCTTTCCTCACTGTGCTCACAGGCACACACAAAATTATCTATCCGGATCGTTGTCCGGCCTCTTTCGTTGAAGACCCTATACCCAACAAACCTAAACCACAGAGAGAAGGTACGAAACCACACCAATACCTCTGTAACTGAAGTATGACGAGCATAAATGTAAAAAAATAACCGACGCTATTAGACGTCGGTTATTTTGCAAGGCGCGTATTTTGCACCAGACGATCTCATCTGACAAGGCTCTGAGAACGTTGGAAACCATTTATTTATTCCCAGCCTACTTCAAGCCGCGTATCCGCTGGCTGTCGCATTCAAAACAATCCTATTTTATCCTGCGGCTCACCTTAGTTAGGCGTAAATAAGTCGGGTAATACGTTAATACTCGTAATGAAAAACGTTGCTGTTATGTGTGAAGCCCAAACAAAGGGTTGTACTTAAAAAATTACAACTCCTGGAACCGCTTTTTCTTTTCGTTTTGTAATCTTTCCAACTCAAAAATCACCTGCTGAAGATCTCGTTCCTGCGCCGCGCTCAGTGTAGGGAACTTGAAGCTCAGGCGCTGCGTGAGTTTCACTTCGCCTTTGTTATCGACAATCTTCACCATCGCCTGGCCGACAAATTGCAAATCAACACAGAAGAAACCGTGATCGGCAAGATCCATTTCCACACTTTTAATGATGTCGCCTTCGGTCAACAACCCCGTGGTATCACGATCGGTATACAGGCTCAGTCCACCCAGAGAGAGATCTTTGATAGTGAACAGGAAAACACTGTCATCCGGCAGTTCGCCACGGCACGTCAACGGCGGCCACAGCGGCGTGTTGATGCGGAAATAGGTTCGACGCTGGATAAGATAAAGGAGTTCAGGAATGTGCGCGCTGAAGGCGGGTAACCCGTCGTAAGTCACCGTTTTTGCAATTTCAGCATTAAATTCAACTTTCGCGCCAGCAGGCTCGGCGATGAAAGATAGCGCTCCTGCATACAGTGCAAGGTTATTTTCACGCTCAATGCCACCTAAATCAAAAATAAATAGGTCGCTGTCGGGTACGACATCAAGAATTTTACTGATGAACTGACCATGAGGATGATGCACCATCAGAGACGTATCATTCTTCTTTAATTCGCGCAACGTTGCACAGATAGCCAGTTTGTTGCGCTTCACAAACTGCTCTTTCAAATTTTCATTCACCGCTTTCATCCCCACCATTATTTACATGGATTATGTGTCAATGGCTTATATTGATGCACGCCTCTCCGTTATCTTTCAAGTCCCATGAGTGCTAATACGATGCCACTACACTGGCTGCATATTGAAAGCGATTACGCGAGCACCTGAACTTGCATGATATAGATAGGTGAAAACGGTATCGACAATTTCTTCAACAACTTTAGTTGAATCGTAGAGTGTGTTCAGGCGCGGTCAAATGGTGAAATTTATCGCCGTCAGCCCGCACCTTTATAACACCGGTTCACTATTCTGCAGGATAGTGATTCAGCAGCCAGGTTAAAGCCAGTAGATCGGCACTCCCACCCGGACTGAGATTTCTGGCAATCAGCGCCTCATCCATTTTTACCAGCGCCTGACGATCCAACGGGTCAGCCAGTAATCTCTGCGCATAATGTTGCACGAACATCAATCCATCCATTCCACCGCGTGAAACCACGTTGGTGTCAGGATTGTACGCCATCAACACCAGCAGCGTCCGTAACAACGCGGTATCTTCATCCATACCATCGGCAATCGCCTGCCGCAAAGCGGGTAGCGCGTACTGGCATACGGTATTAAAGCCGCTGGCAGCTTCGCCTCTTGCACCGGTCAGACCATAACGTTGATAGAGGTGTTCGCCCGCCGTTGCCGCCCCAGAGCACGTCTCCAGCTCATTACGCACCAGATCGCTGCACATAGCGGAAACGCTGTCGCACAGGCTGCGCTGCGTCACACGATCCCCCGCCCTGCCAGCCAACCGGCGGCTGTACACAACAGGCCAAACGCGAAAATTCCACCTTTATGGGTATTCACGCCTTTCGTCGCTGACAACATCGCCTGTTCGCAGGCAATACCAATAGGCCGAACCTGAGACAGTAGTTGCGCGAGTGGTACACAGGCATGTTGATAGCCCGCGTCGGTAAAATGTCGAAACCAGGGAGAGATCGCCTGAATGCTGGTCTGAAACAGTGCAACATCCATATCACGATGAGACCCGTTATTAGCGCGATCCACCAGACCAGGCTTTGGCGTCAACATCACTTCCATCGTCAGCGCCCGCACCACCCGCAGCCCGATGTCGGGTAACGGGTGGCGCTCCCGATATTCACGTTGTGCAGAATGAGACGCCGTGGTCGGCAGCACACCGTCAGACTGGTACAAAGTAGGCATTGACCTTTCCTTCTATGTGCTCAAGCAACTCTGACAACGAATGGCGGCGCGAACGGCTACAGGCGTGTGCTGCTTGATCGCACAACAGGCAGGCGCGTCCACTATGTGCCAACATCGATCGGCCAATCGAACCTTCTTCTGGGCTGAAGATGTCAAAATCCCATAGCCGCCCTAGTTCATGGCTATCTTCCAGTGCAATGGTCGCCGCTTTCACCGACAGCGCATCTTTGGTGATCGCCCATAACCCTTCCGCCCCTGTATCCAGCCAGAATGTCTGCTGTTCCAGCACCGTCCACCCCCGCGTCTGACAGAGTGAGGCTAATGCCTTGATGGCTTCGGCCATCACCTGCCGATAACCGGCACTATCCTTTACCGGCCCCGGCGTGACCAGCGTCAGTGACACCAGCGTCACACCGTGGCGGACAAGCCATTCTTGTTGGCGAACTGCGCGGCGTTCCTTCGCCGCGAGTAAGGTTTCCAGCGAGATGGAAACAGTCTTTGTCATCGTCGATTCCCTCATGCGTTTACCGCTTATTCGTGGGCTTCTTTCACCTGACGAACAACGTCAATCACGCTACCGTCGCGATAGCGAATCACACCGACGATACGATCGTGAAACTCGATAGCACGAGGTTCACCGGCCAGTGCAATCGCACGTTGATAAAGTGCCTCAATCGTCATCACATTCAGCCCTGCCTGTTTCAAACGGTCGGCAACCTCAGGACGCGCCGGGTTGACAGCAATGCCGTGATCGGTCACCAGTACGTCAATACTTTCTCCCGGCGTAACGCGCGTCGTCACCTGACGCACCACGGTTGGGATACGGCTACGAATCAGCGGTGCAACGACGATAGTCAAGCTCGCTGCCGTCGCGACATCACAGTGTCCGCCGGACGCACCACGCATCACACCGTCGGAGCCGGTGATCACGTTGACATTAAAATCGGTGTCAATTTCCAACGCGCTGAGGATCACCATATCCAACCGATCGCAGCAGGCCGCTTTAGAACTTGGATTGGCATAAACGTTGGTGGAAATTTCGATATGATTAGGGCTCTTTGCCAACGACGTCGCCGCATTGGCATCGAAACACTGGGTATCGATCAGTTTTTCGATCAGCCCTTTTTCATGCAGATCGACAATACCGCCAGTGATGCCGCCGAGGGCAAAGCGCGCCACAATATTCTGTTGACGCATTTTATCTTCGAGGAAACGCGTACAGGCCGTAGAAGCCGCGCCTGAACCGGTCTGGATCGAGAAACCGTTGGTGAAATAACCGGCATGTTCGATTACGTCCGCCGCTGAACGGGCAATCAGCAATTCACGCGGGTTGCTGGTGACACGCGCCGCACCGACGCTAATCTTGGCCGGATCGCCCACTTCATCGACCTGAACGATATAGTCCACCTGATCCTGTACGATGCTGGCCGGCATGTTCGGAAATGGCACCAGAGCCTCAGTCAGCAGCACTACTTTACCGGCAAACTGCGCATCGACCATGGCATAACCCAGCGAGCCACAGCCCGATTTCCCGGCGGTGCCGTTGGCATTACCAAACTCATCGCTGCACGGGACGCCAAGGAAAGCGACATCGATCTTCAGCTCACCGCTTTGCAGCAGATGGACGCGACCGCCGTGGGAATGAATCTGTACCGGTTCTTTCATTAATCCGTGGGAAATAGCATCGGCCAGCTTGCCACGCATCCCAGAAGTATAAATCCGGCTGACTACGCCCGCTTTGATATGGTCGATCAGCGGCGCGTTGCAGCTCATCAACGAACTGGATGCCAGCGTCAGATCGCGAAAACCCATGCGTGCCAGCGCATCAATCACGTGGTTAATGACTTTATCGCCTTCGCGGAAATGGTGGTGGAACGAGATGGTCATTCCATCTTTCAGTCCGCTGTGGCGAATCGCCTCTTCCAGATCGGCGCACAGTTTGCGTTTATGCTTTTGTGCCACATCATTCAGCCATGGCGTATTCTGATTGGCGCTGACGAAGGGTTGCAGATGACGTTTTTCTGGGTACTGCTGTTGCAGTGCTTCAATAAAATGACTCATTGTCTAATCCTGTAATTCCTGAGAGCGGCCATTGCGGTATCATCACGCAATGGCTATTTGCGAACGCCGGAAGCCTGAGCACGTTCCAGCACGCTTCTGGCATGGTTGATAATTGGCCCGTCAATCATTTTTCCATTCAGGGAAATGACGCCCAAACCGGCCCGTTCGCCCTCTTCGGCGGCATTGATCACTAGATGGGAATAGTCCACTTCATCCTGCGTCGGCGCATAAGCGTTGTGTAACAGCTCAATCTGGCGCGGGTTAATCAGGGATTTACCGTTGAAGCCCAATCTGCGGATCAGATCGACCTCTTTCAGGAAACCCGCATCGTCGTTAACGTTGGAATAGACCACATCGAAGGCGTCAATACCGGCAGCGCGAGCCGCGTGCAGCACCGCACAGCGGGCATAAAACAGCTCCGTGCCATCACCGCGTTCCGTCTGCATGTCCATCACATAGTCAAACGCTGCCAGCGCAATCCCGATCATGCGTTCAGAAGAGCGGGCAATGGCGACGGCGTTAATTACGCCCACCGCAGACTCAATCGCCGCCATGATTCGGGTGGAGCCAACTTCACGGCCGCAGGCTTTTTCGATACGAACCAGATGGTGTTCCAATTCATCCACATCATCGGTGGAATCGGTTTTTGGCAGACGAATAACATCGGCACCACCGCGCACGGCAGCCTCCAGATCCAGCAGGCCAAACGGCGTGCTGAGCTGGTTAATGCGCACCACGGTTTCAATATCGTGGTACATCGGGTGCTGGAGCGCATGGAAAACCAGCAGGCGCGCGGTATCTTTCTCCCGCAGGGACACTGCATCTTCCAGATCGAACATAATGGAGTCAGGTTTATAGATAAATGCATTGGACAACATGGCGGCGTTCGCGCCTGGGAGGAATAACATACTGCGGCGAAGCTTATTCATTATAATGTCTCCCATTCAATCTGCTGTCCGTCTGTGGCGCGCAGTACCGCGCTTTGCACGCGGGCACGGATGACACAATCCAATGCGCCTTTGTCATCCACAATGATCGTCCCTTCTTGTACATCTAACGCTTTCAGTGTGTCATCCACGACCTGTTTGATTTGATGACCGAACTGCTTAATCACTTCGCTGTTGATGACCACGGTGAGCGTCCCATCTGCTGGTGCCACTTTGACCAGCAAATCGCTGGACTCAAAGGTACCCGCCAGGGACTCCTTAATAATCTTCATAGATTTATCCTGATTAATTTTAATTATGCGTACTCGGGTTCGTAATAACGCTGTAAGTGCTCAAAGGTTGAGGCTGGCACGATGTCCCGAATACCGCTGTACTGCCGAAGTTTGAGCAATTTCCTGACTTCTGAAGCGGAAATAGCTAATCCTGAGGTTTGCCGTTTACGTTCAATTTCAACCACGCTTAACGCAGGAGAAGACACCGTTTGGTCTTTCTCCAACCAGTAGTGCATATCCTGATTGTACTGATTCGTCACCGGGCAAAAGGGTTCGGTGCCGACGAAGCGCTGGGTAATACCGAGTGCCGGCGCGATATATTTCCTGAAAATGATTAAATCCAGCGCCGCATGGGCACGAGTGATGAGTTTCTCTTCCTTCAGGAAATAGCCGGGAAACGTGGCTTTCGAGATCATGTAATTCGAACCGGTATGTACTGTCAGATTATGAATATGCTCCACACCGCGCTGTACCATCTTCAGACGCTCGCTAAACGGGAAAAAGGAAACGTCTTCCCGTACCACGAATACGTGCAGCCAATCGCACGACTGCGCCGCATGTTCCGCCAGATAACGGTGGCCCAGCGTGAAAGGATTCGCGTTCATGACAATCGCACCGATCTTTTTCCCTGCCCGCGTCGTGAGCGCGTCGGGCTGCGCAAACGCCGCCAAAGACTGACAATATTGTTGAATGCCAATCGGCGTGTTTTCCATCAGTACCGCACTGTCCTGATAGCACACCAGCGGGTAGAAACCACATCCCCGGAAGACGTCGACATTTTCCGGCCGGGTATAGAGAAACAGGTGAAACAGGCCACGTTGCGCCGCCTGTTGCATCACTTCATTCACCACCTGCACGCCTAGATTGAGGTGTCTGAATTCAGGATCGACCGCAACACACTTAATGGTGTTGGAGGCCAAACCTGCACAGGCGATCAGTCGCCCGCCCAGTTTACCCACAACAATGATGTCAATATCGTCATCCATGCCGAGCTGGCAGTGTGCGAGGAACTGTCGTACTTCGTCCCTCTCCTGTTCCCGAAGGCGCACATCCAGCGTGTCAAAAAAGACGGAATCATTGGCATACATTACGGTTCTTCCTGCAACTCGAATTAGTTAGGGCATTCATTGCAGGCTTGCCGGTTTTCACACCGCCAAGCCTGTCACCTGAACTTAGTGCACAGCGACTTCGGCAGCAGTCGGAACCGGTTTCACTGGCACCGCCGCATCCACTATCGTGTTACGCAAGTGGCCAATGTTTTCGATTTCAACTTCAATACAGTCACCTGCGTTCATAAACAGCGGCGGATTGCGTTTTTTACCCACGCCGCCCGGCGACCCCGTGATGATCACATCGCCCGCACTCAGTTCAGTGAAGGTGCTGATGTATTCAATCAGTTCAGCAACTTTGTGGATCATGCTGCTGGTATTGTCGTCCTGTACCATGCGGCCATTCAGATACGTGCGGATTGCCAACACATGCGGATCGGGAATTTCATCCGTAGTAGTCAAGCAGGGGCCGAACGCACCGGTTTTCTGCCAGTTTTTGCCAGCGGTAAACCAGCTATGCTGCCAGTCACGCGCAGAGCCATCCATATAACAGCTATAGCCTGCGACATGAGAGAGTGCGACATCCCGAGAAATATGTTGTCCGCCTTTACCGATAATGACTGCCAGTTCGCCTTCATAATCAAATTCGCTGGAATAGTGCGGTTTGATAACCGGCGTCGCGTGTCCAGTTTGTGAATCCGCAAAGCGGACAAATAACGTTGGCGCAGGATTCAGTTCATTAAATTCCTGACGCTTAGCGGCATAGTTCATCCCTACACACAGTATTTTCCCTGGTGTGGTAATAACCGGTAGGAATGTCACATCTGCGACTGGAATATCCGATGCATTCGCACTGAATCCATATGCAACAGGTAGCGCATTCTGCGCCAGTAATGCTTTCAGATCAGGGTAAAGGTGGCCAATTTTACTGCCGAGATCGATTAACCCCGTTGCCGTATAAATGCCGTAACTGTCCTTACCGTTATAACGATAGCTTGCAAGTTTCATAATATTTCCCGTGCGAAATAAACCTACGTGTAATAGCGGTTTTATTTCGTTAACTTATGTGAGTTGTTCAACACTGTACTTCTCAAAAAGTTATTTCTTTAGCTCAGCAGCTTTTTATTTTCTGAATAACATCAGACTAAAAAGTTGGCGAGTATCAATAGTGAAATCGAAACATTAATAGCACCGCCGATACGTGTGGCAATTTGCGCAAATGGCATCAGCACCATGCGGTTACCCGCCGTCAGAATCGCGACATCACCAGTACCACCCTGCCCACTCTGGCAACAGGAGATAATGGCAACATCAATCGGGTGCATACCGATCTTTTTACCGACAAAGAAGCCAGTCGTGACCAACGCCGCCACGGTAGAAACAATCACTAGCAGATTTTGAATCGTAAAGGCATTCACCAATTCCTGCCACGGCGTAATCGCCACGCCAACAGCAAACAGAATCGGGTATGTCACGGAGGTCTGGAAGAACTTGTAAACGACCTGGGAGCCTTCCAGCATTTTCGGTGAAACGCCGTGAGCCAACTTCACCAGCACCGCGGCAAACAGCATGCCAACCGGTGCAGGCAGGCCAATCACTTTATGGCCCAGCATACCAATCATATACAGCAGGATGGCCAGCAGCGCGCCAGAAGCAATGGTCGTCACATCGGCTTTACCGCTAAAGACAGAAGCAGGAGCGCTGCTCTCGCTGTTGCCCAGACTATTACCTTTATTCGGCATCAGCTCGCCTTCACCAGTCAGGTGCGGATAGCGTTTACCCAACTGATTCAGAATGCCAGCAATGATGATCGCCGTCAGGCTACCCAACATCACGATAGGTAATACGCGCCCCAGAGCGACACCTTGGTCCATATGCAGAATCGCGGCATAACCGATAGACAGCGGGATTGCACCTTCACCCACCCCACCGGCCATAATCGGCAGAATCAGGAAGAAGAAGATTTGGAAAGGGTCCAGACCTAGCGCAATACCCACGCCCATGCCCACCAGCATCCCCACAACTTCACCACACAACATCGGGAAAAAAATACGCAGAAAGCCCTGAATCAGCGTTTGCCGATTCATACTCATAATACTGCCGACAATAATGCAGCAGATGTAGAGATACAGAATATTAGTACTTTTGTAGAACTTGGTCGTGGATTCAACAACAACGTCCGGCAGCAGGCCATAATACACCATCGCCGAGGGGATAAAGGTCGCACAGATTGCCGCCGCCCCCATCTTGCCGATAATCGGTAGGCGCTTGCCAAATTCACCACAGGCAAAGCCAAAGAATGCTAGCGTTGCCACCATAACAACGATGTCGCTTGGCAGTTTCCCACTCAGGCACTCTATACCGATTAATACCCCAGCCAACACAAAAAGCGGTACAGGAATAATACCTATTTTATAGGTATCCAAAATGTGCCACCATTTTTCCTTTAATGAAACCTTCCCAACCGCCTCATTATTTACAATATCAGTAGTACTCATAACTCAGTCCCCGTTTTATTTTGTCAACGAATCATAATGGGCTGGTTAATATTATTATGTGACTCTCTTCAAATTAAAATTCGAGTTTTAAAGGTGTTTATGATTTTTATGGTTTATATTAAAAAAATGATTATTAGGCAGACAGTTAGATGATTTAAACCGCATAATAATTTTTAAGATTTTTATGACGTTTATGGTTTTTATTCCCCAGGTATGATTATGTTGATGAAAAGTAATTAAGTTGTTTATCAAACACAACAGAGTCGTTTAATTTTATCTATTTATTTCCTTCGTCGTATTGGTAATAACATATTTAAACGTGTTATTGCTCACAAGTTTTTTTCTCTCAGCCCATTCTTAATAGTATTCGTGATAAATTCAGTAACTATTTCTAGTTACCCCATAAGGCTCGCGCGTATCATGAGATTGAGACTTTCCTTTCATATCAAATTATTTATCTATTTGATCGTCTTTTTCTCTTCGCTACTGCTAATGACGGGTATCTATTATTATCATGATATCGATAAGCAACTGTATTCTGAGCTGGGTACACGAGCACAGGTGCAAGCCAGAGAGATGGCTATTATTCCGACCCTGATTGAGTCGGTGAAAAATAGAGATATCAAACAGATCCATACCCTTGTCCAGCAATTAAAACAGCGCAGCGATGCAAGCTATATCGTGATCGGTGACAATCAAGCACGCCACCTGTTTCATTCCGAGTACACAGAAAATGACCAACCCGTCGGCACGCAGATGGTCGGCGGAGACAATTTCGACGTATTAGCGGGAAAAAGCGCTATCACGGTGCGCCACGGCAGCATCGGCGTCTCACTACGCAGTAAAGCCCCCATCATTGCCGATGGTCAGGTGATCGGTATTGTCTCCGTGGGCTATCTGAAAACTCACATCGATAGCCTGACGTTCAGTAAACTGGCGCGTATTCTGCTGGCCATTCTGGCGATGTTTGTCGCGCTATTTATCTTTTCCTGGTGGTTCTCACGTAATCTGAAAAAACAGATGTTTGGCCTCGAACCGCTTGAGATCCGCATGCTGGTCAGGCAGCAGAAAGCGTTACTCGAATCGATCTACGAAGGGGTCATCGCGATCGACAAACAGCACCGCATTGCCGCCATTAACCATGCCGCCAAAGAGATCCTCGGGCTGAGCACCCCTTCTCATCTATTACGCGAGAAGCCTATCGATACCGTCATAAAACTCGTGCCCTTCTTCTCCAGCGAAACGATGTGGAGCAGCGATACCCACGATGAGGTCTGTCGTTTTAACCACGCCACCGTGATTGCCAGTCGGGTGCGGATTATGCTGGAAGATGAACTTCAAGGCTGGGTAATCAGTTTCCGTAGTAAAAACGATATTCATACGCTCAGCATGCAGCTTAGCCAAGTGAAACGCTACGCTAACAGCCTGCGTATTCTGCGACATGAGCAGTTGAATTGGACCGCGACGCTGGCCGGGCTGTTGCACTTAAAACGCTATGACGAAGCCATCAAATATATTGAAGCGCAGTCAGAAAGCGCACAGGTGGTGTTGGATTTTGTTTCCCGCCGTTTCTGCTCACCCGCGTTGTGCGGGCTGCTGTTGGGCAAGTACGCGACAGCGCGAGAAAAAGGCATTGAGATTGTTTTCGACCCACGCTGCCAGCTCACCCATATTCCTGCCGCACTGAGTGAAACGGAGCTGATGTCGATTATTGGTAATTTGCTGGATAACGCAATGGAAGCCACATTGGCCACAATTACGCCGCATTATCCTGTCGAAGTGTACATCTATGACAGTGAACAAGAGTTGGTCATTGAAGTCGCCGATCAGGGAACAGGAATCGATCCGGCGATTGCTGATAGCCTATTTGAAATGGGCGTGACTAGTAAAATACAGGGCGATCACGGGCTGGGACTACATCTGGTCGCCAGCTACGTTAATCAGGCCCGAGGAATCATTGAAGTTTCGGCCAACCAGCCGAATGGCAGCATATTTTCCCTATTTATACCGCTATCACCTCAATAATTTGAGCTGCCGTAGGGTAAACCATGCATAGACAAATTACGGTATAGCGGGCGATAGATCTTCTTTATCTTTCAGAGACTAACAGGGATTCATATCATGCAGCACACTAAACATTTCGATGTATTAATCGTTGAAGATGAAAGTAAGCTGGCAAATATTCATGCTGAATTTATTGAAAAAAATTTCAATCTGCATGTCGTAGGCATTGCCTCTACGCTTTTTGAAGCCAAAAAGCTCCTTCAGCAGCACAAACCGCGTCTGATCCTGCTTGATAACTATTTGCCCGACGGTGAGGGGGTTTCGCTGATTGAAAGCCAATTACTTAAAGGTATGAACTGTTCCGTCATTTTTATTACCGCCGCCAGCGATATGGATACGTGCGCTCAGGCGATTCGCTGTGGTGCCTTTGATTACATCATCAAACCGCTCTCTTACCCACGACTGCATTCTTCACTCGAGCGCTTTATTCAATTCGTAAAAACCCAGCACACATACAAAGTTGTCGATCAGCAGAATGTCGATATTCTCTATCAGTTGCAATCGTCTGGCGCTGCCCCCTCCGCCGCCACAAAAGGGATTGAGGAGAACACGCTGGGGTTAATCAAACAGATTTTTGCCAATGATGGGGGTGAGACGTTCCACTCTGTCGATGATATTGTCGAAAAAACCGGGCTTAGTAAAACCACGGCGCGCCGCTACCTCGAATTCTGTGTCGAAAGTCAATTCCTCGACATCGAAATGCGTTACGGCAAAATTGGTCACCCGCGGCGGTTGTATCGTACCAAGATTGCCAGCTAGATGCGGCAACCACACCCTATGTCGGCAAATCTCGCCGCCATAGGGCAATATGCGATGAAAGTGCGATAAAAGAGCAGCGTCATTAGCCAATCGGTTGGATTCGCTAGAATTAAGACTGGCCTTACCCATTCATTATTTTCATTCTATTTATATTTCAATATATTTCTAAACTAACCACTTTCTTCTCTATTTTTTAAAAATTAAAAAAACAACCACAATTTCCTGTGTTTATTCTTATAACGATTAAAGTAACACAGCTTGGTAATTCAACCGGCTCCTGCTGTGCAGTTGTCCAACGGAGAGAGAGAAACCTCACAAATTATTATTAGTTTCTTTTCTCACACTAAAAAAAATCACCACGAATCCGATAAACACTATGGATCATATCTGTATTCATTTGCTACCCGACACCAGTAATTTATCCCCGGAGAGACATCATGTTCTTAGCCAAAAAAATCAGAAATCTTAAAATATCCCAAAAGCTTTATCTTGGGTTCGGGGTCATTCTGCTACTGGTCATCGTTGCATCGCTACTCAGCGCGGGGCGCTTTAGGGAAATTCGTGATATCTATGAGAAAACCAACCTTATTTACAACATCAATATCGAGGTCTTTCAGGCAAAAATAAACCGCCTGAAGTATTTTTACTCATATGATGAAAAGTCGCGTGAAACCATGGCGGGTTTCGTTAAACACGCCTCAGAATTAACGACCGAAGCGAAAACGCTTTCGTGGAGTCAGGAAGGGTTAACTCTCATCAATGACCTCAGCCAACACCTGACCGAATTCCAGAACGCTATCACCGAGATGGGGAAAGCCACGCAACGCGTGGTAGAAAACCGCGACAAAATCAGCGCCGCCAACGGACAAAACGTGACGACTGACTTTTACGCCAGGCTACGCCAGCAGCCTTCTGATAGTGCCACGCAGTATCAGGCTGAAGATCTGGCAACACAGGTTTCAGAACTGAAGCAGCTATCCTATGAGTTGCAGCTTAAGCAAAATGCCGATGCGGCAAAGATACTCGATGAAGCCTTTAGCCACTTTGACAGCCGCTACCTGGCCACCGCTGCGGCACTAACGCCTGAACAAAAGGTCGCCGCAGAAGGCTTGCAAAGCTATGTCACCCGCTATAAAAAACTCAATAATGACTATTTCCAGAGCATCAACGACCTGAAAAAAGCGGAAGACGGCGTGAAGGTTGGTGGGGATAAAAGCAGCGCCTCCATTAAAGCGCTTATCGCTATCGTCAAAGAGAAGAACGACGCACTGGCATACGGCTCCGCTACCATCACGATGATCATTGGCCTTATTGCGGTGGTAATCGGCATCATCATTTCACTGCTGATTACCCGCCAAATCACCCGCCCCGTGATCCATAATCTCTCTCTGGCAGAAAAAATCGCCGCGGGCGATCTCACCTCAACAATAGTGGCTGACCGCGATGATGAACTGGGCCAATTAACGGCGGCAATGGGGAGAATGAATGAAAAACTGCGCCATATGATCAGCGATGTACGGGACAGTGTGGATAGTGTTTCAACCTCAGCGGCCAAGATTGCCGCCGGTAATAGCGATCTCTCGTCCCGCACCGAGCAGCAGTCTGCCGCCGTAGTAGAAACTGCCGCCAGCATGGAAGAATTGACATCGACCGTTAAAAACAACGCCGAGAACGCCAAACAGGCGAGTCAAATCAGTACCGAAGCCTCACAAAATGCGTACAAAGGCGGCGAAGTGGTACGGGATGTGGTGGATACCATGTCTGGCATTTCAGACAGTTCACGGAAAATTGCCGACATTACCGCCGTTATCAACAGTATTGCTTTCCAAACCAATATTTTGGCGCTTAACGCCGCCGTAGAAGCCGCTCGAGCCGGGGAACAAGGTCGTGGATTCGCCGTGGTTGCCAGCGAGGTACGGACGCTTTCCCAACGCACGTCTCAAGCCGCAAAAGAGATCGCCAGCCTGATATCCGAATCAGTATCACGTATCAATGTGGGAACGCAGTTGGTAGCCAATGCGGGAACGGCGATGGATCAGATCGTCTCCTCCGTTTCACGGGTTAACGACATCATGGGAGAAATCGCCTCCGCCTCCGACGAGCAAAGCCGTGGCATTGAGCAAATCTCCCGCGCCATCAGCGAGCTTGATACGACCACGCAACAAAATGCGGCGCTGGTGATGGAATCCTCCATTTCCGCTAACTCGCTGGAAGAACAGTCTGCGATATTGGAAAGTATGGTAGCTAACTTCCGCCTGTCGGATAACGAGGGACGTAAAAAAGCGAATATCCCCCGTTTGCCCCCACAGCAGAAGCACTTATTGCCCGCATCAAAACAATCGCAGGACTCTGGCTGGACAACGTTCTAACGGTTCAATCTCCCAGCCCTGATATTACGTCAGGGCTGGCACCAATACGTTAATGACACCTAGTCAATAAATCGTCAAATAATCAGCAGGTTACGTTATTTTGGCAATATTTACATAAAAAACCATGCATTTGCACAGTCCATCTTGATGCCCATCACAGAACGTTATTATCTCCGACGTTGACACTAACATAGAGATAACAAAGTCCGATAACTCCTAGTAGGTAAAAGTGTAATCGTAGTCAGTTTTTTTACTAAAAAGCGTCATACATGGAGAGTTATAATGCAGCATCTTGCTAGTCGAATTCGTAACACAAAAATTGCACATAAACTGTATGCGGGATTTGGCATTATTTTATTACTCGTGATTATTGCCTCATCGCTTAGTATGAACAGATTCGTTGCTATTCGAGATATTTATGAGAAAACCAATCTTATTTATAGCGTAAACATTGAGGTCTTTCAGGCAAAAATAAATCGTGTTAAATATTTCTACGCACCCGATGAAAAAACAAAAGATATTCTGGCTAAATTTGTTAAAAGCGCCACAGACTTAACAGACAGTGCAAAAACGCTGGCCTGGAGCACTGATGAATTGGGTCACATCAACAGCTTAAAAGAAAATCTAGAAGGCTTTCAGACAGCAGTTTCCGCCATGTCCGTTGCAACACAAAAAGCGGTTGAGATTCAGGGGAAAGTGAATCAACTACATGCACAAGCTACACTGGAACCCGTTGCTCTGACCATTCATAACACCAGCGCATTCCCCGATAATGATGCTTATTACGCTATTAGCAAACTGGCTTTCTTGTTAAGTGAAGTACAAAAACTGAGTTATGAGCTGCAAATAACAAAAGATGAAAAAACATTAACCGCGCTGAATACACGTTATGCAGAAACGGAATCAGCCTATCAGGCATTACCGATTTTACCTGCCGACCTGAAAGGTCTGGCTGATACATTACGAAACAACATTAAACAATACCAACAGCTTAATGCTGATTATTACACCGCTTTCGATGACGTGAAAAAAGCAGAATATCTGGTCATGAGAGCAGGAACAAAGAGCAGCGCAGATATCAACGCGCTTACTGCCATTATCAAGGCGAAAAATGATGAATTAGCCTATAACTCTGCCACTATCACGATGATTATCGGTCTCATTGCCGTCATTATTGGCATCATCATTTCAATCTACATTACCCGGATTATCACCAGACCCATCATCCATAATTTGTCGCTGGCGGAACGGATTGCCAGTGGCGATCTGACTACGACGATTCATACCGATCGCCACGATGAACTAGGAAGACTCACCCATGCGATGGGGACGATGAATGAACAGTTACGCCACGTTATTTCCGAAGTACGGGACAGCGTAGGCAGTGTCAGCCAATCGGCGAGTAAAATCGCCACAGGCAATAGCGATCTGTCGTCGCGTACCGAGCAGCAGTCGGCGGCCGTCGTTGAAACCGCAGCCAGCATGGAAGAACTCACCTCAACGGTGAAAAACAACGCCGACAATGCCAAGCATGCCAGCCAGATCGCTGCCGATGCCTCCAAGAACGCGCTTAAAGGCGGCGAGGTCGTGAAACAGGTGGTGACGACGATGGACAATATCGCGGCCAGCTCCAGGAAAATCGCCGATATCACCACCGTCATCAACAGTATTGCCTTCCAGACCAACATTCTGGCGCTGAACGCCGCAGTAGAAGCCGCGCGCGCCGGTGAACAAGGCCGTGGTTTTGCCGTGGTCGCGGGCGAAGTGCGCAGTTTGTCGCAACGCAGCTCTCAGGCAGCCAAAGATATTGAGGCGCTGATCGCAGAATCGGTTGAACGTACCAATGCGGGTAGCCATCTTGTTGCGGTTGCCGGAGAAACCATGGAGCAAATCGTCGATTCCGTTTCCCGCGTGAACGACATTATGGGGGAAATATCATCCGCCTCTGAGGAACAGAGCCGAGGAATTGGGCAAATCGCGCAGGCCATTAGCGAACTGGACACCACCACGCAGCAGAATGCCTCGCTGGTAATGGAATCCTCCATTTCCGCCAATTCACTGGAAGAACAGGCGGTACTGTTAGAGAAATTGCTTGAACACTTCCGCGTGTCTCAATCCGACAACCGTGTGGCCTCACGCACATCCCCCTCCACGCCACGCCATGCGTTGCCAAACCGAGTATCAACAACAGACAAAAAAGCGGCTTCGTCAGAAAGCGACTGGACGTCGTTTTAGCGTCTACCGCCCGGAGAGCATCCGCTCATCCGGGCGTACCACAACGCGAGTTCTTAACGCGGTGAACTCTCGTTCAACGGCATCGTTGAAGGATTAGGATACTGATAGTCAAATCCAAGCTCATGACAGATACGCTGCCCATCAACAATCCGACCCTGAGTGCTATCGATGACGGGTGCAAACTGCGGCGGAGACACCTGTAATCTGCGCGCCTGTTCAGGGTAAAAGACTTGTCTGGCAGGATGTTCTGGCGCGCACAGGTTATAGACATGCCCACCGGTCGGTAGCTTAAGCAGCAATAGGATCGCCGACAGCACATCTTCCTGATGCACCAGATTCACACCATGATTACCGCGCGGCAGGTTGGTTTTGCCAGAGAGGAAACGTCCAGGGTGGCGATCGCCGCCGATCAGCCCCGCAAGACGCAAGATATCCACCGAGATATCCGGTAAGTGTTGCAACCACTGTTCGAGGGACACCAGCGTCTTGCCTGCGACCGTCGCCGGCTGTAGCGGCGAGGTTTCTCTTACTGTACCGTTACCGTCGCCATAGACCGAGGTTGAACTGGTGAAGATGATGCGCGGGACATGATACACACGAGCCATATTTACCAACTGCTGTACCGCCTGTGCATACCCCTCGCCCCCTTCTGCCGTTCGGCTGGCAGGTAACGTCACAATTAATACGTCAACCTGTAGTAATGCACTCAGCTCCTCAGCGTCACATTCCAGTTCAGGCGTCAGAGCCAGTTGATAGCATTCAATCCCGCTCATCCGCGCCGCTTCGACGCCATCTGACGTGGTTTTCGTGCCCACCACGTGGTAACCGTGCCCATTCAGCACCAGAGCCAACGGCATACCCAGCCACCCCAATCCCACAATCGATACTTTCTTCATCTGCCGTTCTCCCCTGCAAGGAGCTTGTAATTAACACCTATGTCTACAGAGTAAACGGCTTTTACGCCCATCGCTACGGAGCCTGTCCGATTTCAACAGGCTTTTCTGCCTATCGGGAGCCGATATCCCGCGCGATTATGCTGGCACATCACGCATTCAAAACGAACTTTCCCTCTCTGCTAAAAAAATGTTGCACAACGGCCCGCACATGGTTTAGGTTATTCGACAGATAAATCGCTATTGATTTAATAAACACTGGCACAACAAAGAGACATTTTATGACACGCGTTCTGTTTAACCACCATCATCACCATCATCCTGATTAGTCTTCGGGCAGTTGGTGCTGGAAGACGTTCGGATCTTCCAGTGGCGCAGAACACAAAGAGAGCCCTCGGAAGATCATCTTCCGAGGGTTTTTTTATGCTCGCTATATTTCTAAAAATTTAAATTTGACAGGTTAATGAGGTTTCCATGCTGGATAAAACACGTTTACGGATAGCAATGCAGAAGTCAGGCCGCCTGAGCGACGATTCACGCGAACTGCTGGCGCGCTGCGGGATCAAAATCAACTTGCAGCAACAGCGCCTAATCGCATTTGCAGAAAATATGCCGATTGATATCTTACGCGTGCGTGATGACGATATCCCCGGCCTGGTGATGGATGGCGTAGTCGATCTGGGCATCATCGGCGAAAACGTGCTGGAAGAAGAGTTGTTAAACCGCCGTGCACAGGGCGAAGATCCACGTTACTTTACGCTGCGCCGTCTCGATTTTGGCGGCTGCCGCCTGTCGCTGGCAATGCCGTTGGACGAGGCTTATACCGGCCCTGAGTGCCTGAAAAATAAACGTATTGCCACCTCGTATCCTCACCTGCTCAAACAATATCTCGACAGAAAATCTGTCAATTTCAAGTCCTGTCTGCTCAACGGTTCCGTCGAAGTCGCACCGCGTGCGGGTCTGGCCGATGCCATCTGCGATCTGGTATCAACGGGCGCTACGCTAGAAGCCAACGGCCTGCGCGAAGTCGAAGTCATTTACCGCTCCAAAGCCTGCCTGATTCAGCGCGATGGCGAAATGCCAGAAGAGAAACAGCAACTGATCGATAAACTGCTGACCCGTATGCAAGGCGTGATTCAGGCACGTGAATCCAAATACATTATGCTGCACGCGCCTAGCGAACGTCTGGACGAAGTCATTGCCCTGCTGCCAGGTGCCGAACGCCCGACCATTCTGCCGCTGGCTGGCGATCAAAGCCGCGTTGCCATGCACATGGTCAGCAGCGAAACGCTGTTCTGGGAAACCATGGAAAAACTGAAGTCGTTAGGCGCCAGCTCTATTCTGGTCCTGCCCATTGAGAAAATGATGGAGTGATGGCGATGGCTGACAACACCAAAAGCATCGGCAGTTTCAGCACGATCGTTGACTGGCAGCGCTGTTCAGTTGAAGAGCAGCGTCAGTTGCTGACACGCCCGGCCATTTCGGCGTCAGACCGCATTACCGCTGTCGTGAGCGATATTCTGACCAACGTGAAAAGCCGTGGTGATAGCGCTTTACGCGACTACAGCGCACAGTTCGATAAGGTTCAGGTGAATGCGATCCGCGTCACCGATGCCGAGATTGCCGCCGCATCCACCCGGCTGGGTGATGAAGTAAAACAGGCCATGGCCATCGCCGTGCGTAATATCGAGACATTCCACAACGCGCAAAAACTGCCGATTGTCGATATCGAAACGCAGCCAGGCGTGCGTTGCCAGCAGATTACTCGCCCTATCGCGACCGTTGGTCTGTATATTCCAGGAGGATCAGCTCCACTGCCGTCAACCGTGTTGATGCTGGGAACACCTTCACGTATCGCCGGCTGTGGCCGAGTGGTGCTGTGTTCGCCGCCGCCTATTGCCGATGAAATTCTGTATGCTGCACAACTGTGCGGCATTAAAGAAGTCTTTCAGCTTGGTGGCGCGCAAGCGATTGCTGCCATGGCGTTTGGCACCGATAGCGTGCCGAAAGTGGATAAAATTTTTGGCCCCGGCAATGCCTACGTCACTGAAGCCAAACGTCAGATCAGCCAGCAGCTTGATGGCGCAGCGATTGATATGCCCGCAGGCCCATCCGAAGTGTTGGTTATCGCTGACAGCGGTGCCACACCAGCGTTCGTTGCCTCCGACCTATTGTCACAGGCAGAGCATGGCCCGGATTCACAGGTCATTCTTCTCACGCCTGACGCCACAATGGCCAAAGCCGTCGCAGACGCCGTTGAAGAGCAGCTCACACACCTGTCTCGTGCCGACATCGCGCGTCAGGCGCTTGCCAGCAGCCGCGTCATTGTCGCGCGTGATTTGGCGCAGTGCATTGAAATCAGTAATCAATATGGTCCAGAGCACCTAATCATCCAGACGCGCGATGCCGAATCACTGGTTGATAGCATCACCAGCGCCGGTTCCGTGTTCCTTGGCGACTGGTCGCCAGAATCCGCTGGTGACTATGCCTCCGGTACTAACCATGTTCTGCCGACCTACGGCTATACCTCGACCTATTCGAGTCTGGGTTTGGCTGATTTTCAGAAGCGCATGACCGTACAGCAGCTCACGCCACAGGGGTTACTGCAACTGGCGCCAACAATAGAAATTCTGGCACAGGCCGAACAACTGACCGCCCACAAAAACGCCGTTACTCTGCGTGTTGCAGCACTGAAGGAGCAAGCATGAGCAACATTGAAGAACTGGCACGCGCAAATGTTCGTGCGCTGACCCCGTACCAATCTGCCCGTCGTCTGGGCGGCAATGGCGATGTCTGGTTGAATGCCAATGAATATCCTGAAGCACCGGAATTTCAGTTAACGTTGCAAACGCTGAACCGCTATCCTGAATGCCAGCCGGTAACGGTCATCAACCGCTACGCCGAGTATGCGGGCGTAACGCCAGAACAGGTTTTGGTCAGCCGAGGCGCTGATGAAGGGATCGAATTGCTGATTCGCGCATTCTGCGAACCGGGGAAAGACGCTATTCTTTTCTGTCCCCCGACTTACGGCATGTACGCCGTCAGCGCCGAGACGTTTGGTGTCGAACGCCGCACGGCGGCGAGCAAATCAGACTGGCAGTTGGATCTTGAGGCGATTGAGGCGCAACTGGATGGCACCAAAGTCATTTACGTTTGTAGCCCGAACAACCCGACCGGCAACCTAATTGCACGGGATGATTTACGCCAACTGCTAACTCTGGCACAGGGAAAAGCGCTGGTTGTTATCGATGAGGCCTATATTGAATTTTGTCCGCAGGCATCCACGGCGGGCTGGCTGGCTGAATTCCCTCATCTGGTGATCCTGCGTACCTTGTCCAAAGCCTTTTCACTCGCTGGATTGCGCTGCGGCTTTACGCTGGCAAACCCTGACGTGATTCAACTTCTGCTGAAAGTCATTGCACCTTATCCGCTGTCCACTCCCGTGGCAGATATCGCTGCACAGGCCTTGAGCCATGAAGGGATCGCCAAAATGAAGGCGAATGTGGCAGAGGTTACCGCCAATCGCCGCTGGCTGAGCGATACCCTGAAAAATATTCCCTGCATTGAAGAGGTATTCCACAGCGAGAGTAATTACTTGCTAGTGCGCTTTACCGCCTCCCCTGCTGTATTTAAAACGCTGTGGGATCAGGGCATTATTTTGCGTGACCAAAATAAGCAACCCAGCCTCGCAGGCTGTTTGCGCATTACTATCGGCAACCGCTACGAATGTGAACGCGTTGTTGCTGCATTACAATCATTGCCGGGCATCAACGCTTAATTTTAAGGAGCTCACGTGGGCCAGAAATACCTCTTTATCGACCGTGACGGAACATTGATTGCTGAACCGCCTGAGGATTTTCAGGTTGACCGTCTGGATAAACTGGCGCTGGAACCAGATGTCATTCCCTCGCTGCTGGCGCTGCAAAAGGCCGGTTATACGCTGGTGATGATTACGAATCAGGATGGGCTGGGAACCGATAGCTTTCCACAGGAAACCTTCGATCCGCCGCACAACCTGATGATGCAGATTCTGACATCGCAGGGCATCAATTTTGAGCACGTGCTGATCTGCCCACATTTACCGGCCGATAACTGCACCTGCCGCAAACCCAAGACCGAACTGGTGACAGCCTATTTGAACGACGGCTTGATGGATGTGGCAAATAGCTACGTCATCGGCGACCGCCAGACCGATATCCAACTGGCACAAAATATGGGGATCGGCGGCCTGCTCTACCAACGTGGCAGCCTGAACTGGCAAGCGATAACCAACCAACTGACCAAGCGAAACCGTCATGCGCACGTCAACCGCGTCACGCGTGAAACCGCGATTGATGTGAATGTCTGGCTGGATCAGGAAGGCGGTAGCAAAATCAACACTGGCGTCGGTTTCTTCGATCACATGCTGGATCAAATCGCCACTCACGGCGGGTTCCGCATGAACATTGAAGTAAAAGGCGATCTGTACATTGACGATCACCACACGGTGGAAGATACCGGTCTGGCGCTGGGCGAAGCCCTGAATAAAGCGCTGGGCGACAAACGCGGCATTGGCCGTTTTGGCTTCGTTCTGCCGATGGACGAGTGCCTGGCACGCTGTGCGCTGGATATTTCAGGACGTCCGCATCTGGAATATAAAGCTGAATTCAACTATCAGCGCGTCGGCGATCTGAGTACGGAAATGGTCGAACACTTCTTCCGCTCACTGTCTTATTCCATGGCCTGTACGTTACACCTGAAAACCAAAGGACGTAACGATCATCATCGCGTGGAAAGCCTGTTTAAAGTATTCGGACGCACGCTGCGCCAGGCTATTCGAGTTGAAGGCGACACGCTGCCGAGTTCGAAAGGAGTGCTCTGATGAAGGTCGTCATTCTTGATACTGGCTGCGCTAATCTCTCTTCGGTGACCTACGCCGTGCAGCGGTTGGGGTATACGCCCGTTGTGAGCCGTGAGGCCGAGATTGTCCTGCAAGCGGACAAGCTGTTTCTGCCGGGGGTTGGCACCGCGCAGGCCGCAATGAATCAACTGGAAGAGCGCGACCTGATTGCGTTGATCAAGGCCTGTACCCAGCCCGTTCTCGGTATTTGCCTCGGCATGCAGTTGCTGGGCACAAACAGCGACGAAAACGGTGGTATCCCCACGTTGGGAATTGTCGATGCACCCGTGAAAAAGATGGTTGATCACGGCTTGCCGCTGCCGCACATGGGCTGGAATCAGGTCATTCCGAAGGCCGGACATCGTTTGTTCCGCGATATCGATGACAGTGCCTATTTCTATTTCGTTCACAGCTATGCCATGCCGGTCTGCGAAAACACGATTGCACAAGCCAACTATGGCGAAGCCTTCACCGCCGCGCTGGAAAAAGATAACTTCTTTGGCGTGCAGTTCCACCCTGAACGTTCGGGTGCTGCGGGCGCGCAACTGCTGAAAAACTTTCTGGAGATGTAGAACGTCATGATTATTCCCGCTTTAGATCTGATTGATGGACAGGTTGTCCGTCTGCATCAGGGTGATTATGGCCAACAGCGCCAGTATGGTAGCGATCCGCTTCCCCGTTTACAGGATTACCAGCAGCAAGGTGCAGGTGTGCTGCATTTGGTGGATTTAACCGGTGCAAAAGATCCTTCTGCGCGCCAAATCCCCTTGTTAACCACGCTATTGGCAGGCGTTAGCGTACCGGTTCAAATCGGCGGCGGTATCCGCACCGAACAGGACGTGGAAGCGTTACTAAAAGCCGGTGCCAGCCGTGTCGTCATCGGGTCTACCGCCGTTAAACAGCCGGAACTCGTTCAGCAATGGTTCACCCGCTACGGCGCAGAAGCACTGGTGCTGGCGCTGGATGTGCGTATCGACGCTAACGGTACGAAGTTTGTCGCCATCAGCGGCTGGCAGGAGAATTCAGACGCCACGCTTGAACAGGTCGTTGAACAATATCTACCGTTCGGTCTGAAACATGTACTGTGCACCGACATTTCTCGTGACGGTACGCTGAGCGGTTCCAACGTCGAGCTCTATCGTGAAATCAGTCAGCGCTACCCGCAGATTGCCTTTCAGGCATCCGGCGGCATCGGTAACCTGACTGATATCGCCAATTTGCGCGGCAGCGGTGTGCAGGGCGTTATCGTTGGTCGTGCACTACTGGAAGGTAAATTTAACGTCGCGGAGGCAATTTCATGCTGGCAAAACGGATAATCCCCTGTCTGGACGTGCGTAACGGTCAGGTCGTCAAAGGCGTGCAGTTCCGCAACCACGAAATCATCGGTGACATCGTGCCGCTGGCGCAACGTTACGCGCAAGAAGGCGCTGATGAGCTGGTGTTTTATGATATCACCGCCTCTTCCGACGGCCGTGTGGTCGACAAAAGCTGGGTATCCCGTGTCGCGGAAGTGATTGATATTCCTTTCTGCGTAGCGGGCGGCATTAAAAGCGTGGAAGAAGCAGGTCAGATCCTCTCTTTCGGCGCAGATAAAATTTCCATCAACTCACCGGCACTGGCCGACCCAGAGCTGATTACCCGATTGGCCGATCGCTATGGCGTTCAGTGCATCGTTGTCGGGATTGATACCTGGCATGATGCCGCCACTGGCCGATACCATGTCAATCAATACACCGGCGACGAAACCCGTACCAAGGTCACTACTTGGGAAACACTGGACTGGGTACAAGAAGTGCAAAAACGCGGTGCGGGCGAGATTGTCCTGAACATGATGAATCAGGACGGCGTGCGCAACGGCTATGATTTACACCAGTTGAATCTGGTGCGTGATGTCTGCAACGTCCCGCTGATTGCTTCCGGCGGCGCAGGCACCATGGAACATTTTCTGGATGCGTTCCAAACCGCCCACGTGGATGGCGCACTGGCAGCATCGGTGTTTCACAAGCAAATTATTAATATTGGCGAACTGAAACAATATCTTAAGCAACAAGGTGTGGAGATTCGAGTGTGTTAAGCGAAGAGTGTTTTCTGAACGACGAACAACGAAACCAACTCGATTGGGAAAAAACGGACGGCATGCTGCCGGTTGTCGTGCAACATGCGATATCCGGTGAAGTACTGATGCTGGGCTACATGAACCAGGAGGCGTTGCAGGCTACCGAAGCGAGCGGCAAGGTGACGTTTTTCTCACGTACCAAGCAGCGGTTGTGGACGAAGGGCGAATCCTCCGGCCATTTCCTCAACGTCATCTCTATCACGCCAGACTGCGATAACGACACACTGCTGATTCTGGTTAAGCCTATTGGGCCAACCTGCCATCTGGGCACCAGCAGTTGTTTCTCGCCTGCTGCCAGCGACTGGACGTTCCTCTATCAGTTAGAGCAACTGCTGGCCGAGCGTAAGCATGCCGACCCAGATAGTTCTTACACTGCACGTCTGTATGCCAGCGGCACCAAGCGCATTGCGCAAAAAGTCGGTGAGGAAGGATTGGAAGCGGCATTAGCGGCAACGGTGCACGACCGTGAAGAGCTGACCAACGAAGCTGCGGATTTAATGTATCACCTGCTGGTACTGTTGCAGGATCAGGATTTAGATCTGGCAACCATCATCAACCGCCTGAAAGAACGTCACAATAAATAAGCCGTCCCCCGTGTTATCGTCCATCAATAATACGGGGAAAGACAATAGCGACAAATGTAAAAAAGCACCCAAGATGGGTGCTTTTGTAAGGCTGGTATCTAGGACTAATAATTAGCCATAAATATTAGCGCGGTCGCGGAGTTCCTTGCCCGGCTTAAAGTGAGGGACGTATTTACCTTCCAGCTCAACTTTATCACCCGTTTTCGGATTACGACCTACACGCGGTGCACGGTAGTGAAGTGAAAAACTGCCAAACCCACGGATCTCAATACGGTCGCCTTCGGCTAACGTAGAGGCCATTTGTTCAAGCATTTCTTTCACTGCATCCTCAACCACTTTGGCCGGGATATGAGATTGCTGTCCAGCAAGCCTTTCAATAAGTTCAGACTTGGTCATAGCGCCTCCAAATGCGTGGCTATCAATAGCCAGGATAACTGACTACCGTTACAAGAATGAGCAACTTACGTTGCTCATTCTACCGTTGTGATTACTCGCCTTTAGCTGCTTTGAATGCTTCTGCCATCGCGCTGGAGAAATTATTTTCTTCCGGCTTGTTGTTAACAGTTGCAATTGCATCTTTCTCATCAGCTTCGTCTTTCGCACGAACAGACAGGCTAACAACGCGGTTTTTACGATCAACACCGGTGTATTTCGCTTCAACGCTGTCACCAACGTTCAGTACCAGCGTTGCGTCTTCAATGCGATCGCGAGAGGCTTCAGAAGCACGCAGGTAGCCTTCTACGCCATCCGCTAATTCAACTGTAGCACCTTTGGCGTCAACCGCTGTAACTTTACCAGTAACAATAGCACCTTTCTTGTTAACAGACAGGTAGTTATTGAACGGGTCTTCAGCCAGTTGTTTCACGCCCAGAGAGATACGCTCGCGCTCTGCGTCAACTTGCAGAACAACAGCGGCGATTTCATCACCTTTCTTGTATTCGCGAACGGCTTCTTCACCAACCACGTTCCAAGAGATGTCGGACAGGTGCACCAGACCGTCGATGCCGCCGTCCAGACCGATGAAGATACCGAAGTCAGTGATAGACTTGATTTTACCTTCAACGCGGTCGCCCTTGTTGTGGGTTTCTGCAAACAACTGCCATGGGTTGGATTTACACTGTTTCAGGCCCAGAGAGATACGACGACGTTCTTCATCGATATCCAGAACCATCACTTCCACTACATCACCAACGTTAACAACTTTGGATGGGTGGATGTTTTTGTTGGTCCAATCCATTTCGGAAACGTGTACCAGACCTTCAACGCCTTCTTCGATTTCAACGAAGCAGCCGTAATCAGTCAGGTTGGTCACGCGGCCAGTCAGACGCGTGCTTTCTGGGTAACGCTTAGCGATAGCGACCCATGGATCTTCGCCCAGTTGTTTCAGACCCAGAGACACACGAGTACGCTCACGGTCAAACTTCAGCACTTTAACAGTGATTTCGTCGCCCACATTGACGATTTCGCTTGGGTGTTTAACACGTTTCCAAGCCATATCAGTGATATGCAGCAGGCCATCAACGCCGCCCAGATCAACGAATGCACCGTAGTCAGTAAGGTTCTTAACGATACCTTTAACTTCCATGCCTTCCTGCAGGTTTTCCAGCAGTTGATCGCGTTCAGCGCTGTTTTCAGATTCGATAACTGCACGGCGAGAAACAACAACGTTGTTGCGTTTCTGATCCAGCTTGATAACTTTGAACTCAAGCTCTTTGCCTTCCAGATGCAGCGTGTCGCGAACCGGACGAACGTCTACCAGAGAACCTGGCAGGAACGCACGAATGCCGTTCAGCTCAACAGTGAAACCGCCTTTAACCTTACCGTTGATAATACCAGTAACTGTTGCAGCTTCTTCGTAAGCTTTTTCCAGCGTCAGCCATGCTTCATGACGTTTAGCTTTTTCGCGAGAAAGCAGCGTTTCACCGAAGCCATCTTCGATAGCGTCCAGAGCAACGTCAACTTCATCACCGACCTGAATTTCCAGTTCGCCCTGTGCGTTCTTGAATTGCTCTACCGGAATGGCAGATTCAGATTTCAGACCGGCATCAACCAGTACGACATCTTTGTCAATAGCAACAACAACACCGCGCACGATGGAACCAGGACGGGTTTCGATTTCTTTCAGGGATTCTTCAAAGAGTTGAGCAAAAGATTCAGTCATGTTTGATAATCTTAAGGGTTTCAATTTAACGTCCATCTGGCATCCTGCTCGATGGGGTTGTTTAACATGCCCCGCTGTGCATCCTTACAGCGAGGTAAAAATTCAGTTTTCTGTGATTACGCTAAAATTTCGCGGGCATAAGCCAACGCACGCGCTATCACTTCATCGATCGTCATTTCCGTTGAATCCAGCACCAACGCATCGGCAGCAGGCACTAACGGCGCAACAGGGCGGCTACGATCGCGCTCGTCCCGTTCTTTTATCTCAGACAAAAGACGTTCAAAGTTAACACTAAAGCCCTTCCCCTGCAACTGTAGCATGCGTCGTTGTGCACGTTCTTCCGCGCTGGCATCCAGGAAAATTTTCACAGGCGCATCAGGAAAGACCACCGTTCCCATATCACGGCCATCGGCAATCAGGCCCGGCGCCTCACGAAATGCACGCTGCCGACGTAATAATGCCTCACGAACGCGTGGGAAAGCCGCAGCCTGAGAAGCCGTGTTGCCCACCGCTTCGGTACGAATTTCGTGGCTAACATCTTCGCCTTCAAGGATAACTTTCAACTGCCCGTCTTCTGCAACAAAACGCACATCAAGATGAGAAGCGAGCGGGACCAGTGCGTCTTCCGAGCTGATATCGACATGGTGGTGTAACGCCGCCAGAGCCAAAACACGATAGATAGCCCCCGAGTCCAGCAGGTTCCATTGTAAAGCTTCAGCCAATGCCTTACACAACGTACCTTTGCCTGCGCCGCTCGGTCCGTCAACCGTAACTACCGGTGCCATCACCGTCATTTCTCTCTCCTTTAATACTGGGAAGTTCCGCTTATGCCGCTTTATGGCGTCACGGAGCCTCATTATACGCATCAATACAGAGAAAGGTTACCCTAATGCCGGGATGGCGGGAAAAATAAGGCATTATCTGAACGCGGTACGCAAGTTCAGAGAGAAAGTCGCACGTAGAACGGGAAAAAAGGCACGGAGACCGTGCCTTAGAAAGGAATTAAGCCAGCTCGCTGAGGCGCGCCAGTTGCTCGAAGTAGTCAGGGAAAGTTTTAGCCGTACATTTCGGATCAAGAATGGTGACCGGCGTATCCGACAGCGCTACCAGCGAGAAACACATCGCCATACGATGATCGTTATATGTACCGATCTCTGCCGCTTTCAGCTTAGCGGGCGGCGTAATGCGAATATAGTCGTTACCCTCTTCAACTTCCGCGCCCACTTTACGCAATTCGATCGCCATCGCGGCCAGACGGTCAGTTTCTTTCACGCGCCAGTTATAGATATTGCGTAACGTGGTCGTACCGCCCTGCGCGAAAAGCGCCGCCGTCGCGATAGTCATCGCGGCATCAGGAATGTGATTCATGTCCATATCGACCGCACGCAGTTCGCCGCGCTCGCATTCGATATAATCGTCACCCCAACGCACGATCGCGCCCATTTTTTCCAGGACATCGGCAAAGCGAATATCACCCTGTACGCTATTACGGCCTACACCAGTCACGCGTACAACGCCGCCTTTAATTGCCGCTGCGGCCAGAAAATAAGAAGCTGACGACGCGTCACCTTCCACCAGATAATCACCCGGTGAGCGATACTGCTGGCGACCTGCGACAAAGAAGCGCTGGTAATTATCGTTACGTACCTCAATACCAAACGCTTTCATCATATGCAGCGTGATATCGATATACGGTTTAGAAACCAGATCGCCCTGAATACTGATGTGCGTATCTTGCGTGGCCAACGGCGCGGTCATCAACAGTGCAGTCAAAAACTGGCTGGATACACTACCGTCTACGCTGATTTCGCCGCCCTGAAAACCACCGTGCAGACGAAGCGGTGGGTAGCTTTCCTGCTCCAGATAGTCAATTTTCGCCCCACCCTGGCGTAGTGCATCGACCAGATGCCCGATTGGACGCTCTTTCATGCGAGGTTCGCCAGTCAACACAATATCGCCAGCCGTCAGACATAGCGCGGCAGCCAACGGGCGCATCGCCGTACCCGCATTCCCCAAAAATAGTTCTAGCGGTTGCGCTGCCGTAAACGCGCCACCCAGGCCGATAATCTCACAGATTGTCCGGTCAGATGACAGATGATATTCCACGCCCAGCGCCGTTAACGCAGTCAGCATATGGCGGACATCATCACTGTCTAGCAGATTAGTAAGCCGGGTTTTGCCTTCGGATAAGGCAGCCAGCAACAGCGCACGATTAGAGACGCTTTTTGATCCTGGAAGGTTAAGGGTACCGTTAATCAGCTTGATGGGATGTAAGGTCAGGGATTCCTGCATGTGACGCCTATTCTTTCAACGTGGACATAAAAACCCCGGCAAGCCCGGGGTTTATCAAAATGTGTATACCCGTCATACTTCAAGTTGCATGTGCGTTGGCTACGTTCAGTCACCCGAATCACTTACTTGAGTAAGCTCATCGGGATGCTTTCTCTTGCCGCCTGCCTGAAACTCGAATTATTTAGGGTATAGCGAAGCCGTATTAATCAACCGTGGCGACGTGCGAAGTCGGCCATAAACTCAGTCAGCGCTTTCACACCTTCCAACGGCATGGCATTGTAGATGGAGGCACGCATGCCGCCTACAACACGATGGCCTTTCAATGCGTGCAGGCCCGCGGCAACAGACTCTTCCAGAAAGACTTTATCCAGCGCAGAATCCGCCAACAGGAATGGCACGTTCATACGAGAGCGGTTCGCTACCGCGACATCGTTACGATAGAAGTCGCTGCCGTCAATCGCGCTATACAACAGGTTGGCTTTATCTTGGTTACGCTTTTCCATTTCAGCCAAGCCGCCCTGCTCTTTCAGCCATTTGAAGACCATGCCAGACAGATACCAGGCAAAGGTTGGCGGCGTGTTAAACATGGAGTCATTGTCCGCCAGAATCTTGTAATCCAGAATCGATGGCAGCTCACGGCGTGCTTTACCCAGCAAATCTTCACGCACGATAACCAGCGTCAGACCTGCGGGGCCGATATTTTTCTGCGCACCAGCATAGATCACGCCGTAACGGCTGACGTCAATGCGGCTAGACAAAATGCTGGAAGAATAGTCGGCAACCACAATTTTATCGCCAAAATCGGGTTCTTCTTCGATCGCAACGCCGTCAATGGTCTCATTCGGACAATAGTGTACAAACGCAGCATCATCAGACAATTGCCATTCACGCATCGGCTTAATGCCGCGCAGATCGCCTACGCGCGTTTTCACGTCAATCACGTTTGGCGTGCAGTATTTTTCTGCTTCATTGATTGCGCTGTGCGCCCAATATCCGCCGTCGATGTAGTCAGCCGTTGAACGCTCGCCCAGGAGATTTAACGGCACGGCGGCAAATTGCGCACGAGCGCCGCCGTGGCAAAAGAGCACTTTGTAGTTGGAGGGGACTTTCAGCAAGTCACGCAGATCTTGTTCGGATTCAGCAGCGACCTGCATAAACTCTTTACTACGGTGGCTGATTTCCATGACCGATGTACCCAAGCCATTCCAATTACATAATTCCTGTTCAGCGCGACGCAGTACTTCAACCGGCAGCATTGCTGGACCGGCGCTAAAATTAAAAATCTGAGTCATTTCCCCTCACCACACCTGAAAAATAGCGACTGTTTTATCACCGTTGTTACAAATACTATTTTTATACCCGTCATAAAGCTGCATGTGCGTTGACTTTCCTGCAACTTGAATCATTTGGAGTATATAAGCCTGCCGGTTATAAAAACACCGCTGTTACACGATTGTAGTTATAACGGAACGACCGCCATAACCACACTACTTTTACCCTGCTATCGGTTTTATCACTCGTCCATCGCGGCTGCAACGCTTATTGCGCTTTCATTATGCAAAACGGCACGCTACCCAGTCTGTTCTTTTTCACTGTTGCCGATCTGTTATGAATAAATAGAGTCCAGACAGAAAAATCCGTATCATGCCGCTTCCGCTAATCTCGATAAGAGTGAACACCATGACTCAAACGTTTATCCCAGGCAAAGACGCCGCCCTGGAAGATTCCATCGCCCGTTTTCAACAGCAACTCCAGGACCTGGGGTTTAACATCGAAGAAGCGTCATGGCTGAATCCGGTGCCAAACGTCTGGTCTGTCCATATCCGAGACCGCGATTGTCCGCTTTGCTTCACTAACGGCAAAGGTGCCAGTAAGAAAGCGGCACTGGCTTCCGCGTTAGGTGAGTATTTCGAGCGCCTGTCCACCAACTATTTCTTTGCTGACTTCTATCTCGGCAAAACGATCGCTAACGGTGATTTCGTCCATTATCCGAATGAAAAATGGTTCCCTATTCAGGAAGACGATGCGCTGCCGGAAGGAATTCTGGATGCCCGTCTGCACCAGTTTTACGATCCTGAGCAGGAACTGAGCGCCAGCGATCTGATCGATCTGCAATCCGGCAATGCCGACAGAGGCATTTGTGCGCTGCCGTTTACCCGCCAGTCCGATCAGCAAACCGTCTATATTCCGATGAATATCATCGGTAATCTGTACGTCTCTAACGGGATGTCCGCTGGGAACACCGCCAACGAAGCCCGCGTTCAGGGGCTGTCAGAAGTATTTGAGCGCAGCATCAAAAACCGCATCATTGCCGAGTCCATCAGCCTACCGGAAATCCCGCAAGAGGTGCTAAACCGCTACCCGGGCGTGGTTGAAGCGATTGCAACACTGGAAAAAGAAGGTTTCCCGATTTTCGCTTACGATGCGTCACTGGGCGGGAAATATCCGGTCATCTGCGTGGTGCTGTTTAACCCCGCTAACGGCACCTGCTTTGCCTCCTTCGGCGCACATCCTGACTTCGGCGTGGCGCTGGAACGTACCGTCACAGAGCTTCTGCAAGGCCGCGGCCTGAAAGATCTGGACGTGTTCACCCCACCGACGTTTGATGATGAAGAAGTGGCCGAGCACGCGAATCTGGAAACCCACTTCATCGATTCCAGCGGTCTGATCTCCTGGGATATGTTCAAAAAAGAAGCAGATTATGAATTTGCCGACTGGAGCTTTAAAGGCTCAACGGAAGAAGAATTTGCAACGCTGATGGCGATCTTCAAGCAGGAAGATAAAGAAGTCTACATTGCCGACTATGAGCATCTGGCCGTTTATGCCTGTCGCATCATCGTGCCAGGTATGTCAGACATCTACCCCGCTGACGATCTGCTGTTGGCTAATAACAGCATGGGTGCTCACCTGCGTGACACGCTGCTGGCGCTGCCTGGCAGCAAATGGGAACAAGACGCCTATCTGGCGCTGTTGCAACAGTTGGATGACGAAGGACTGGATGACTTCACCCGCGTGCGCGAGTTGCTTGGTATTGCCACAGGAAAAGATAATGGCTGGCTCACTCTACGCGTTGGCGAATTGAAAGCGATGCTGGCGCTGGCTGGCGGCGATCTGGATCAAGCGCTGACCTGGACAGAATGGACGCAGGATTTCAACGATTCAGTCTTCAGCGCACAGCGCAGCAATTACTACCGTTGCCTGCAAACCCTGCTGCTACTAGCACTCGAGCCTGAGCGCGATCCCGCTGAATACTACGATGCCTTCACTAAAATGTACGGCAGTGAGACAGTCGATGCCGCCAGTGCCGCCGTTGCTGGAGAAGCGTGCTTCTACGGCCTGTTTGTCGTAGACGATACCTTTACCTCTTTACCTGCGCATCAGTCGTTGCTGGCTGCCTATGAAAAGCTGCAACAGGCCAAACGCCGTTATTGGCAGTCAAAATAATGTCTACGTGATGCAGTCATCGTGCAATCTTATAATGATGGCAGCGATCTGTTGTGAATAGCTTAAATAGCCCTTTATTTTAAAGGGCTATTTTATTGTCCTTTGGACAATAATTGATTATTCGTGATGCATAATCAGAATATTGTTATTGAATAGTGAATTTTTAATTAAATTACCTCGACAAGGTGGTACTGAAATTCTACAAAACATGATTTTTATTAACGCTAAATCGGTAGGTTTAACCTGTGCCATTCAACTCTTTTTGCAAAATTTAAAATATTTTTTTATCATATAATTCAATAAATTAACCATAAAACCTAGGTATCACGCCCTCCCTATCGACCTATTAATTTCTTGCAATATGATCCATGTCAAATTTTGCCGTATACTGCTTTGTTAGTATCTCAACGCTGATAAATTTTAAGAGAGAGTTAGTGTGAAAGCTGACAACCCCTTCACTCTATTACTGCCGGCCGCGATGGCAAAAGTTGCTGAAGACGCCGGAGTCTATAAAGCTACCAAACAACCGTGTACGACGTTTTATTTAGCGATCACTGCGGGTGTATTTATTTCGATCGCCTTCGTCTTTTATATTACGGCCACCACGGGAACGTCGACGATTCCTTTTGGTATCGCGAAATTGATCGGAGGTATCTGTTTCTCCCTTGGCCTCATGTTGGTTGTCGTCTGCGGCGCGGACTTGTTTACCTCAACCGTTCTCATCGTGATTGCCAAAGCCAGTGGACGTATTACCTGGAAGCAGCTAGCCTGTAACTGGGCTAATGTTTATGTCGGCAACCTGATTGGTGCGCTTTTCTTCGTTGGACTTATCTGGTTCTCGGGAGAGCATATGGTCGCAAACGGTGCATGGGGCCTTAACGTCCTGCAAACAGCGGAACACAAACTTGAACACACTTTTGTTGAAGCGCTGTGTCTGGGGATCCTGGCCAACCTGCTAGTCTGTCTGGCTGTGTGGATGAGCTATTCCGGCCACACGCTTACCGATAAAATGTTTGCCATGATCCTGCCTGTCGCCATGTTCGTTTCTAGTGGTTTTGAGCACAGTATCGCCAACATGTTCATGGTTCCTATGGGCATCGTTATCAAAAATTTTGCGGCCCCAGAATTCTGGAATGCCATTGGCATGGCGCCGTCTCAGTTTGAACATTTAACCGTCAGTCACTTCATTACCGATAATCTGATTCCCGTCACCCTAGGGAATATCATCGGCGGCGGTATAATGGTCGGTTTAACATATTGGGTAATTTATTTGCGCGGTGGAGACAAGCACCACTAAGGTGCAATCGGCCGCAACGTCGGGTTTTAAGAAATCCATATCAAAGGTAGGTGTAAAATGACCGAGCTGAATGAAAAATTGGCCAATGCATGGCAAGGCTTTAGCAAAGGTGAATGGCAGGATAACGTCAACGTTCGTGACTTTATCCAGAAAAACTACACGCCGTATGAAGGTGATGAGTCTTTCCTGGCTGGCGCAACTAAAGCGACCTCAGCGCTGTGGGACAGCGTCATGGAAGGCATCAAACAGGAAAACCGTACTCACGCCCCTGTTGATTTTGATACCCATGTTGCTGCGACTATCACGTCTCACGACGCGGGATACATCAACAAAGGTCTGGAAAAAATCGTTGGTCTTCAGACTGATGCTCCGTTGAAGCGTGCGTTGATTCCGTTTGGCGGCATCAAAATGGTTGAAGGTTCATGCAAAGTTTATGGCCGTGAACTGGACCCTCAGCTGAAAAAAATCTTCTCTGAATATCGCAAAACGCACAACCAAGGCGTGTTCGATGTTTACACTCCAGATATCCTGCGTTGTCGTAAGTCTGGCGTTCTGACTGGTCTGCCAGATGCCTACGGCCGTGGTCGTATCATCGGTGACTACCGTCGCGTTGCGCTGTACGGTATCGACTATCTGATGAAAGACAAGTTTGCTCAGTTCACTTCTCTGCAATCCAAACTGGAAAACGGCGAAGATCTGGAAGCAACAATCCGTCTGCGTGAAGAAATTGCCGATCAGCATCATGCATTGAGCCAAATTAAAGAAATGGCAGCGAAATATGGCTGCGATATTTCTGCCCCAGCAGCGACAGCTCAAGAAGCCGTTCAGTGGACTTATTTCGGTTACCTGGCTGCGGTGAAATCACAGAATGGTGCGGCAATGTCCTTCGGACGTGTCTCCACTTTCCTGGATATCTACCTCGATCGCGATCTGAAAGCCGGTAAAATCACGGAAGAAGAAGCTCAGGAAATGATTGACCACCTGGTCATGAAACTGCGTATGGTGCGTTTCCTGCGTACTCCTGAGTATGATGAACTGTTCTCTGGTGACCCAATCTGGGCAACAGAATCTTTGGCTGGTATGGGGCTGGATGGTCGTACACTGGTGAGCAAAACCAGCTTCCGCTTCCTGAACACCCTGTACACCATGGGGCCGTCTCCAGAGCCGAACATGACCATCCTGTGGTCTGAAAAACTGCCACAAAGCTTTAAAAACTATGCGGCTAAAGTCTCCATCGATACCTCTTCTCTGCAATACGAGAATGACGATTTGATGCGCCCTGACTTTAATAACGATGACTATGCAATCGCGTGTTGCGTAAGCCCAATGATCGTTGGCAAACAAATGCAGTTCTTCGGCGCCCGTGCAAACCTGGCGAAAACCATGCTGTACGCTATTAATGGCGGCGTGGACGAAAAACTGAAAATGCAGGTTGGTCCTAAATCAGAACCAATCAAAGGCGACGTGCTGAACTTCGACGAAGTGATGGATCGTATGGATCACTTCATGGATTGGCTGGCTAAGCAATATGTCACCGCGCTGAATGTCATCCACTACATGCATGACAAATACAGCTACGAAGCATCGCTGATGGCACTGCATGACCGTGACGTATTCCGTACCATGGCGTGTGGTATTGCTGGTCTGTCTGTTGCTGCTGACTCTTTGTCTGCCATCAAATATGCCAAAGTTAAACCAATTCGTGATGAAGATGGTCTGGCTATCGACTTTGATATCGAAGGCGAATATCCGCAATTCGGTAACAACGATGCTCGCGTAGATGAACTGGCTTGTGATCTGGTTGAACGTTTCATGAAGAAAATTCAGAAACTGAATACCTACCGTGGCGCAACCCCGACTCAGTCTGTTCTGACCATCACCTCTAACGTGGTATATGGTAAGAAAACAGGTAACACGCCAGACGGTCGCCGCGCTGGTGCTCCGTTCGGACCAGGTGCTAACCCAATGCACGGCCGTGACCAGAAAGGTGCTGTTGCCTCTCTGACTTCAGTTGCCAAACTGCCGTTTGCTTACGCGAAAGATGGTATTTCTTATACCTTCTCCATCGTACCTAACGCATTAGGTAAAGACGACAATGTGCGTAAAGCTAACCTTGCTGGCCTGATGGATGGTTACTTCCATCATGAAGCCAGCATCGAAGGCGGCCAGCACCTGAACGTCAACGTCATGAACCGTGAAATGCTGCTTGATGCGATGGAAAACCCGGAAAAGTATCCGCAGTTGACTATCCGTGTATCTGGCTACGCAGTGCGTTTCAACTCACTGACGAAAGAACAGCAGCAAGACGTCATCACCCGTACTTTCACACAGTCAATCTAGTTTCCATGACTGTCTGAAAAGACGTAAAATAAAGGCTCCACGTCAGTGGGGCCTTTTTCTTACCCTCGCTTGTCGTTCAGATTGTTAGCCTGTTTTGCCAGCCCGCCATGCTGCCCTATCATGTGGCTGGCTGGCAAAACAGATTCGACGCAGCATCTGTCACACGGTGTTCTTCTGTCAGAAACGTCTGCCAGATCGATACCCGCTTTCTTATGACTGCGCTCATAAAGACCGCTATTGTCCGGTCAAATTTGGAGAAAACCTCGCAATGTCAGTAATCGGTCGCATCCACTCCTTTGAATCCTGCGGCACCGTCGATGGCCCAGGCATCCGCTTCATCATCTTCTTCCAGGGTTGTCTGATGCGCTGTCTGTATTGCCATAACCGTGATACCTGGGATACACATGGTGGCAAAGAAGTGACAGTTGAAGAGCTCATGAAAGAAGTCGTGACCTACCGCCATTTTATGAATGCATCCGGCGGCGGCGTAACGGCATCGGGTGGTGAGGCCATACTACAAGCTGAGTTTGTACGCGACTGGTTCCGCGCCTGTAAGGCAGAAGGTATCAATACCTGTCTGGACACTAACGGATTCGTGCGCCGTTACGATCCCGTCATTGACGAGCTATTAGACGTCAGCGATTTAGTGATGCTCGACCTGAAGCAAATGAACGATGATATACATCAGAATTTAGTTGGCGTATCGAATCACCGTACTCTGGATTTCGCTCGCTATCTGGCAAAACGTAACCAGCGTACCTGGATACGTTATGTAGTGGTGCCTGGCTGGTCTGACGACGATGCGTCCGCGCACAAACTGGGTGAATTCACTAAGGATATGACGAACATCGAGAAAATTGAACTTCTGCCCTACCATGAGCTTGGCAAACACAAGTGGATCGCAATGGGCGAAGAGTACAAATTGGATGGTGTTAAACCGCCGAAGGCCGATACGATGGATCGCGTTAAATCAATTCTTGAAAGCTACGGTCACAAGGTAATCTACTAACCTTTGATGCTTTCTGAAATAGCGCGCTTCATGGCGCGCTATTTTCATTTCAGCAGATTAACATCATTAAAACGTTACACTGCACTAGGCCAGATTTCCTGCCGCTTTGATTTTCACCTGAACCGCATTCCCCGGCAGATAGGCCAAAGGAATTTCCTGATAATCGATGATCTCAACGCTGCCTAGCGTTGCGCCCATCTCTTCAGCAAGACAAATCGTTTGCTGCTGTAATTCCTTTTTTACTTCTTCACGTTCGTGATCCGGCATTTTAACCACACGCTCGATCTGCGCCCCCACCTTCCCTAACGCCACCCCCACCGCATTTGCCGCATCGAAATTCAACGGGCGCATAACCTGACTGACACCAGATAAAACGTCAGGCAGTAAAATGCTTCCGCCGCCAACAAGCACCGCAGGAATAGCCGCACTTGATGATTTAATCCGGTCGATAGCACTTTCTACTTTATCAATCATCTGACGATAAGCCTGCTGGCAAAGCGCTTTATCCAGTTCAGGTAGCGGACGAGGAAGTGTGGATGTCCATCGCTCACGATGAAGGCGCAGCATGATATCACTGAGCGTTAACGTCTCCCCGCCAAAGCTGACGCCCTGTTCAAGAAGACGATAGCCGACGCTGTCAGGCCCAAGGGTGAGTGTCCCATCCGGAGACTGTCGAACACAGGTTCCTCCGCCAATACCGATAGAAATGATATCCGGCATCCTGAAATTCGTCCGCACATCACCCACTTCAACGGCGATTGCCGATTCACGCGGGAAACCATTCACCAACACGCCAATATCGGTTGTCGTGCCGCCGACATCGATAATCAATGCATGATCCAAACCCGAAAGGTGGCACGCCCCACGAATCGAGTTCGTTGGCCCACAGGCCATCGTCAGAATCGGGTATTGCTTCACCATACTTTCGGACATCAATGTGCCATCATTTTGCCCAAAGAATGGCGTAGCTTTGATACCGTGCCGAACTAACGCTTGCGTGAAACCGTTAACAAAACGGGTGGCAGTGCTTTGCAACGACGCATTCAAGATCGTCGCGTTTTCCCTTTCCAGCAATCCCGTGCTGCCTATCCGGTGGGATAACGACAGAGAAACATCAGGCAATGCCGCGTTTACCCACTGGGCAACCCGCAACTCTTGCTCATTGTTTACGGGGGAAAATACGCCACAGATAGCCACGCTATCGACATGACCTCGCATCTTGTCACAAACCGCCAACACCTCATCCCTCAATATGGGATGGATCTCACGACCATCAAATTCATAGCCGCCGTGAAGCTGGTAGAAATGTTTGCCTAGCGTCTTTTGCCACTCGTCATCCCAGCCAAATAGCGGTGGGACGCTATCACTGCTTGGCAAATTCAGGCGCAATAACCCGACGCGATCCAGCCCTTTCCGCTCGACAATCGCATTCGTACATTGTGTTGTGCCTAACATCGCATAGCGAATATGCTGCGGCGCGATGTCAGATTTAGCCAATACCTCAGCAATCGCCCGCTCTATACCGCTGTAGATATCCATGCTGGTAGGACATTTGGTCGTCGCAATACAGCGCAGGTCAGCATCTAAAATTGCCGCATCCGTGTTTGTGCCGCCGACATCAATCCCGAGTCGGTAATCATGTTTATGTAACATCGGGAAAGCCTCAGCGATTTGCAAGCTGTTCTATCGGCACATACTGCACCGGATAACCAAAATATCCTGGGCCCGCAACGTCAATCCCTTTCGGCGTTCGCCATTTGTCATTGCACGGATAGGCAATAACATCAACCCGCTGCCCATACCGTAAATGCTCCGTAATAATCGGGCGTCCGGTTTCACTGTCTACTATAGAAATTAAATCAGGAACCACTGCCAGCAGATTATCCTGCGTAGGATCGGCCGTTCGTGATGAACGATACGCCAGCAATAGCTCATTCTGGAAAAGCACCGTAAACGATTCGCCTTTATCGCTCCCCATACCGTCCAGCACCACTTTCCCTCGCGCAAAACCGCCAGTTGTACGCCGAGCAACATCAATAATCTTTCCTGATGCAACGACATGGCCATTCAACACGGTAAGCAGAGACTGTACCGGATGGCTGCCCGACTGATGAGATTCCCGCAGCGTTTTTCCTATATTCTGCGCCAGTGTAAGTGTCCCTTTAATCGCGCTACGTTTGAGCTCGTGTCCACGGAGCGGATAATCACACATCGCGGAGGCGCCCCCCATTTGCTCCGTAATGACTCTGGCTAACTGTTCGGACCACACTCCATCAATTGGATTGAGGATAACCGAGTTACCTTTCTCATCAGCCAGCGTATTGGGTGCCGAAGATAAGCCATCAAGGAAAAAGGTCACCATCTGTGCTTCGGGGAAGGCTCTCCCCATTGCATCACAATCAATAACCGGCAGTCCTTTTTTAGCCGCAACAACAAATGGAATGAGGGAATTAATTCCACCAACTTCGATTGGAAATGTTCCTGAAGATGATTCCTCTAACACCGATTCCATCGTGTCAAAAGCCAAAAGAATCTGGCGCTGTGAAATAATTTTCTCCACAGAAACCGTCGGCGCACCCATCGCGCTACATGGAAAAAAAAGCGAATCATCTTCGATATCATCGAGATTCATCAGAACAATAGGCTGGGCATTACGTAATGCGTTTTTGGCAATTAGCGAACCAAGATAAGGGTCGCCCCCACCCCCAGTACCGAGAACTGACGCCCCTAGTGCAATATCATCTATTGTTTCAGAATCAATATAACGGTTCATTACTTACCCAATAATCACTGAACAACCTAGGGTTTAGAAAACGAATGGGCAGACGTTGCCAACTGCGGAAACATTTTCCGCATAGCGATATACATCACTAGGCTGATTATTATGCCATCCAATGTAGAAACGGATGTGATTGTAAACAAATCAAAGAAGTCTGTAGCTGTTGCTAAACTTACAAAACTACCAGATAGCCATGCGATGAATGCACAAATATTCAGCAATGGCGGTTGTGATACGTCCTGTTTGAGACGCGAGGAATCAAAAAAGTAGTATTCAGCAAGGTAAACCCCTGCAATAGGGGAAATCAGAACGCCTATTAGCGACAAAAATTGAGTAAAATTATTAATCATGCCGTTATAAGCAAGAAGCAAGCCAGCGAATGCCATCACCACAACGAGAATTGGTCGAGATATTGCTCTGATGACGACAGATAAACCTAGTGAGGCTGAAATTAGATTAGAACTATTCGTCGTCCATTGAGCAAAAATTAAAATCACAATGGCTGACAGACCAAGTCCAATACTAAAAAATATTTCGACCAGATCGTCGCTACCAACCATATGGGTTAATATGAGTGCAACAAGAATCGTGGAGCTGTTCCCCAGCAAAAAACCCAAACCTGACCCTAACATAGCATCTTTACGTGTTCTGGAATAACGGGCAATATCCGGTGATACAATACTTGCCGCCACTATCCAGATAGAAACAACGTAAGAAACCGCACTTCCTAAGCTTATTGGGGTTTTAATGGCAATCTCAGTAGGAGAGGAATGGCCGCTGGCTGCGAGATATATACCTGAGACAATGAGTATGAGCATTAGCGGAACGCTTAATATACTTAATTTCCCTAGCGCCCTAACTCCCCAAATAGCCGTCAATGTCATTAATACCATGCCGAAAAGCAAGACAAAAAAACGTCCAGGCTCAAGTTGATAATGTAAGAGTGCTTTTTGCAGCATTACGCCAAAGAAATCGAGTTGAAAAGCGAACCAACCAACCATCGAAACGGCGGAAAATACGCCAATCATTTTCCCACCTAATCGCCCAAAAACAGAGATGCTAAGCAGCGTTGTTGATAACCCACAGCCATAGCCGACGTTAGCACATAATGCGGCGAGAATACCCAGCAAGACGGAGCCAATAAGCGTGGCGCTGATAGCCTGAGAAAAAGGCAGTCCGCTACTTAGAAAAGACCCTAGAAACAAACCAGAAATATCGATCCCCAAAGCCAACCATATTAACGCAATGACATACCAGCTTTTTCTCACTTCTACAGGGACAGGTTCGTATTCATAATCATAGATTCTCCGTTCCTGTTGTTGTTTTCCAGGTACAACATTTCCTTGAGACATCATCCCTCCATCAAATAAGCAGCAAATAATTATTGTATCGTGTGATATTTTATAGAGGTTGCCTGGCGGCGTATAGAACAATGGTGTCGTCAGCAAGCTGACAACACCATTGTGCCTATGGGAGACCCTGATGTGACGCATAAAACCACGCTCTTTTGTGGCAACCGCACCAACGATGCGGCGTAACAACACGATAAATGGGTTTCATATCGATTAATACAGATATATTTTGATGTTAACATTCAGATATGTAATGTATGCGAAGGAAATGCTATGCGCTTAGATAAACTGGAGATCCGCTGGTTAAAGCTTTTTTGTAAAATCGTTGAAAAGCAAGGAATTACCAACGCACAAGCTGCAACGGGCCTGAGCCAACCCGTATTAAGCCACTATCTATCTCGCCTTGAGGATACGCTTGGGCTTGTTTTGTGCGAACGCGGACGTGGTGGTTTTGCCTTAACAACTGAGGGGGAGGTTGTCTACCAGGAAGCAAAATCTGTCATTTCCACACTTGATGATTTTGCTAACAGGTTAGCCCGCATAAAGCATCAGCTTATAGGTAAAGTAAAGCTAGGCTGTCTAGACAATGTCGCTACCCACCCCAATAATGTTATATCTCAGGCGATAACCCGGCTTTATGCCCAAAGTCCCGAAGTCAATGTCGAACTTGATATTATGGAATACCTTCCGCTCATGGAGCGGTTAAAAAATGGACATCTCGATATTGTTCTAAGCGCTTTGCCCGATGACATTCCCGCAGATATTTTTTATGAACCGGTATTCGTTGAACACAGTTACTTTTATTCACTAGCAGAAAATGCTGAAATTATAGAGCGCGAATGGCTCAATGGTGAATTAAAT